>CAWUTK010000145.1:0-6863 GCA_963924785.1 uncultured Opitutales bacterium | reverse complement strand
CTCATAGTTTCGTGCGAATGCTTACACTTATTCGAGGAGTTATATGGGATCGCTTTGAGCTTTATGATCTGACGAAATTCTATGGGACAGCAGGAGGTAAATGGCGAATGTGCTCAAGTCCACAAACCGCCTATTTGCCTGGTTTCTCTCTATAATCTATGGGATAGCACAAGGTTAAATCACTTGATTTTAAGCCGATCCCATGAAATTACCAAACTGACTTTCCAAAATAAGGCGATCAAAACCACTGTTTAAGCAGGTCTGTTTTCTCAAATAGTCATCTGTGGGATGTCTGTGAAACTTTATTTAAAGAGGTTTAGGGTATTTCAGATAACTTTTTAAGAAACATTCATTGGGTCGATATCTAGTGTATTGATAACGGCGGCATCGAAGGGAAACTTTTCTCTGTGTTCGAGGATTTTGGGTAGTTGCTTTGTTACACTATCAACGAAGTACCAAAGGTGAAAACGGTAATCATCTTTGATTTTTTCAAGGGGAGCAGGAGCCGGACCGCGGATTTCAAGTTGTTCGCCTAAATGCTTATCAATGTGATCAGCCCATTGCTCGGCGTAAAACTCGACTTTTTCTGCATTTTTCCCTTTGAAAATATGGCGAATTAAATGGCGATATGGGGGGTAGTTGAACTCTTTACGCATAGCGAGTTCTTCTTCGAGGAATCCATCGAAATCAGATCGGCGTGCATATTGAATAGGGGGACTGTGTGGCGTTAATGTTTGAACAACTACTTCTCCGGCTCGATCTCCTCTACCTGCTCGCCCTGATACTTGAACGAGTAATTGAAAGGTGCGTTCGGCAGCTCGAAAGTCTGAAATGTGCAATGATAGGTCAGCGTTGATAAGACCGACCAATGTAACATTTGGAAAATCTAAGCCTTTGGCTATCATTTGAGTGCCGATAAGAATATCAATTTTTCCTCGTCGAAAGTCCGAAAGTATTTCTCTGTAGAGATCTTTTTTGACCATGGTATCCGCATCGATACGAACAATTTTAGCATGGGGTAAGACGTTCCTTACCGCTTCTTCGACCCGCTGTGTGCCTGAACCTTGGAGGCGAATTTTTGGGAACTTACAATGAGGGCAACCGGTCGGTGCTTTTTTTTCAAAATTACAGGTGTGACATTTTAGCTTTTGTATTTTTTTGTGATAAGTGAGGGTGAGACTGCAATGCTCACAGGATTCTACATGACCGCATTCTGGGCAGATCATACTGCTAGAGTAACCTCTTCGATTTAAAAATAGTATGGATTGTTCTTTTAATTCAAAACGAGTGAGAAGTTTTTCAGCTAAATAATTTGAAATAATTCCTGATGTGTTTGGACGTGGTTTTTCACGGCGCATATCAATGAGGTCGATACGAGGAATCTGTCTATCGTCGACACGTTTTGTGAGTTTTAAAACATGATATTTTTTGATAGAAACATTGTATAACGATTCGAGGGAAGGGGTTGCTGACCCTAGTAAACAAAGGCAATTACTGAGCATCGAACGGTACACTGCAACATCTCGACCGTTGTATCGTGGAGTGTCTTCTTGCTTGAAGGCTGGTTCGTGTTCCTCGTCGACAATGATTAGCTTAAGGTTTGGAATGGGGGCAAATATAGCAGAACGAGCACCCACCACAATGCGAGCTTCACCTTGGCGAACAGCTAGCCAAGAATCATAGCGTTCGCCATTGGAGAGTTGACTGTGCCATACCACGACTTTTTCTCCGAGTACTTTAAAGCGGCTTCTAATTCGCCCAACAGTCTGAGGGGCTAAGGCAACTTCTGGCACAAGAAAGATGACTCCTCCGCCGTCTTTCAAAACTTTCTTCATGGCGCTGAGGTAAACTTCTGTTTTTCCTGAACCCGTTATGCCATGCAATAAGGCAACTTTAAATGCTTTTTCGTCGATGAGTTTTTCTAGGCCATCAACAGCATTGGCTTGCTCTTCATTAAGTTTATGTGCGGTGTTCTCAACTGCCTCGGCTTTGCTCAGGGTATCTTCATAAGCGATGCGTTCGTCTTGTTGAGAGGTTTCTAGAATGAGGCCTTTTTTGATAAGGCCATCGCAACTTGATGGGGATATTTTGAGTGATTCTAGTGTTTTGTTCTTAGGGATGGGCGTTTTTTGTTCTTTTAAAAATTCGAGTAGGTCAGCTTGTTTTGGGGCTCGTTTAATTAAATTGGCGATAGCCTCTTGGCTTGCGTCCGGATTTATCTGAATGAGCTTTTCAACTTTCATGTCCATGCCCTTTCGTATCGGCAGTGGAATCATCGCTTCAAATACAGACTCGGGAGAAGCGTTGTAATAAAAACCGAGCCATTTGGCCAGTTTCAGTAAATCGGGAGTGAGTGCAGGTATTTTATTTATGACTTCATAAATAAATTTCAATTTTCCTTTTGGAATAACTTGACCTGTTCCTATTTGTGAAACGATGCCCACTTCAGAACGATTTCGAAGAGGGACTTTTACAAGAGAGCCAACTTGTAGTGAACCAAAAGCATGGTCAGGGACTTTATAGGCAAGTGCTTTATCAAAGCCAGAGAACGTAATAACCTCAACGATTTGCTCTTCACTCATACAAGATTTTCTAGATTAAATAGCCGTAGTTTTTTTGAAAAATCAAATTTAATATGGATCAAATAGATTTCTTGTAAAGGATGGATCTGCTGAAGACAGATAGTTGTACTAATGAAATAGGGCTACTATCATAATGATAATAGCCCTATCTGGAAACTGTTTCTTTTTAAAAATCAAGAATGGGTTGAATGGCCATAAAAGGCTTCAGCGGCTTCCATGATTGTTTCTGACAGTGTTGGGTGAGGATGAATCGTTTGAGCTAAGTCCATTGCCGTTAAACCTGCTTCAACTGCTAATACGCCTTCACTGATCATATCGCCTGCTCCTTGTCCAGCCATTCCCATGCCTAGGATACGGTCTGTTCCGGGTTGAATAATAAGCTTGGTTAAGCCATCTGTTTTATCCATGGTTAATGCTCGGCCGTTTGCTTTCCATGAAAACTTTGAGACTTCAACCTTGATGCTTTTTTCCTTAGCTTCGTCTTCAGTTAGTCCACACCAAGCAACTTCAGGGTGTGTGAAAATAACCGCTGGAATGATTGCTCCACCAAAAGTGTCCACTTCGCCGCAGATATTATTAACAGCAACGGTTGCTTCACGAGCTGCTTTGTGTGCTAGCATGACTCCGCCGGCAACATCACCAATTGCGTAGATGTTGGGATCCGTGCTTTGCTGTTTATCGTTAACTTTAACAAATCCACGTTCGTCGAGTTCAATTTTTGTATGACTCAATCCTAAGTCTACTGTATTTGGTAGTCTTCCAATGGAAATCAGGACGCGGTCGTATTTTTCTTCAATATTCCCATCTTTCCCGTTAAAGACGACTTTGATTTTTTTACCAGAAGTCGACATTTTTTCCACTTTCGTTGATAATCGAACATCTTCAAAGTGTGATTTAGCGTATTTTGTGACAGGTCGAACTAAGTCCTTGTCGGCTCCGGCCAGGATTCTAGGGAGTGCTTCAACCAAAGTTACTTTACTTCCAAGTGCTTGATAGACGGTTCCAAGTTCCATTCCAATGTAACCGCCACCGACTACGAGGAGTGTTTCTGGAATATCAGCGAGTTCGAGTGCCCCAGTAGATGTCATGATTCTTGGGTTACCAAGATCAAATGCTGCTGGTAAAGTTGGCTTAGAGCCAACGGCAAGGATTGCTGTTTCAAATTCGATTGATTGCTGCCCTTTGTCGGTTTCAACACGGATACTGTTCGAGTCTTTAAAGAGTCCTTTGCCTTTAATAATTTGAATATCACGCTTTTTGGCACCAGCAGCGATGCCTGCTCCTAATTGACCGAGTATGCCTTCTTTCCACTTACGAAGATTGTCGATGTTGATTTCTGGCTTACTAACCGTTATGCCTTTATCGGCTAATGCATTGGTCTCGTCCAGTGTATGAGCAACGTTGAGTAATGCCTTGGATGGGATACATCCACGGTTTAAACAAACACCGCCAAGGATGTCTCCTTTGTCAACGAGCACGACTTTTTTGCCTTTATCGGCTGCTTTAAAAGCTGCTGCATAACCACCAGGGCCTGCTCCTAATACGAGAACTTCAGTTACTATTTTATTCATTTTCCATTCTCCTCTTTAATCCATTTTGTGTCAAAATCATGTAGTGTCTCAATTATGTTTCTGATGAAGCGGGCTCCATCTGCACCGTCAATTGCTCGGTGATCATAGGAGAGCCCCATCGGTAGTAATGTGCCTGCTTCGATAATGCCCTTTTCTGATACGACAGGTTTCTGTGCTCCTCTCCCTAAACCAAGAATTGCCACTTCTGGCCAGTTAACAATAGGAGTGAATGAGCTTACCCCTAGGCTACCAAGGTTAGTAATGGTAAAGCAGGCACCAGACATTTCATCCATTGTTAGTTTTTTATCGCGTGCTTTTTCCGCTAACTCATTCATCTCAAGAGCGAGCTCTAGTAGAGATTTTTTGTCAGCATTTTTGATGACAGGAACTAAAAGACCGTTCTCTGTGTCAACGGCTACGCCGATATTGATATAATTTTTCAATATGATCTCGTTGTTTTCTAGATCAAGGCTAGCGTTGAATTGAGGAAACTCCTTCAATGCCTCAACCGCTGCTTTAATGGCAAACAATGTGGGAGTTAAGTTGCCCCCTAGTTTTTTAAACGCAGTGTTATGCTTTTTTCGTAACGCCATTAATTCAGTGATGTTTGCTTCATCAAATTGAGTGACATGGGGAATTGTGTTCCAGCAATAAGACAGGTTCTTTGAAATAGTCTTACGGATTTTACTAAGTGGTTTTTTCGTGATTTCACCAAACTTGCTGAAATCAGGAAGTGATTTAGCCGGTGCCTCAGCTGCTACAGTTGGTGTAGTCGATGCAGCAACGGCTGGTGCTGCGAGTGATCCACTTTGTAACGCATGAAGATAGCCCCTAACATCATCATAAGTAATTCTCCCGCCACGTCCACTTGCCCCGATAAGACTCAAGTTTAAGCCTAGGATGCCTGCCATTTTTCTTAAAGCTGGAGGAGCTGGAGGTTCTTCGCCATTATTTGGCATTGAAACTGGAGGAGCAATTGCCGCAACGGCATTGGCACTGGTTGGAGCGGTAGCAGTACTCGGTGTAGCAGCACTCGGTGCTGATTTTTCAACAGGCGCTGAGCTTGAACTCCCTTCGAGCTTAACAACAACGGAGCCTGGGCGAACCGTATCGCCTTCTTTGACAAGAATTGCTTCAACTTTTCCTGCAGCTGATGAAGGCACTGGTGCGGTTGCTTTTTCTGTTTCTAGTTCAAGTAGTGTTTGTTCTTTTTCAACTACGTCTCCGACGGCTACTAGAATTGATACAACATCTGCTGAATCCACCCCGTCACCTAAACTTGGTATTTTTATATCCATAATTAAATTTATAATTGTTTTAAACTAATACTGGGAAAGACTTTTCTGGGTCTACTCCTAGATCTGTGATGGCTTGTTTCACTACTTTTTTGTCTATTTCTCCTTTTTTAAGGAGTGCGTAGAGAACACCTATGACAGTACTCTCTGTGTCGACTTCAAAGAATCGACGTAAGTTTTCACGAGTTTCACTACGTCCAAATCCATCTGTTCCGAGTGAATATAGGCCACCTGGAACCCATTGGCTGATTTGGTCGGACTGTAGTTTAACATTATCTGAAACGGCAACGAATGTGCCTTCTTCATCTTTTAACGTGTCTTCTAAATAAGATGTTCTAGGTTTTTCTTCTGGGTGAAGCATATTCCAACGCTCACAAGCCAGTGCTTCACGACGAAGTTGATTGTAATTGGTTCCACTCCAAACGTCAGCTGAAACCCCATAGTCTTCGAGGAGAGCTTGTGCTTTAATAGCGCTCATCATGATTGATCCACTGCCAAATAATTGGACTTTATGTTTTTTGCCAGTAGAGCCTTTTTTATATTTATAAAGACCTTTTAAGATACCTTCTTCAACACCTTCTGGCATAGCCGGCATCATGTAGTTTTCATTATGGACAGAAATGTAGTAGAAAATGTTTTCGCCATCTATGTACATTCTCCTTAGTCCATCTTGAATCACAACGGCAAGTTCATAAGCAAATGCGACATCATAACAAATGGATGATGGAACCATTCCGGTCATTAAATGACTTTGTCCGTCTTGGTGTTGAAGCCCTTCACCATTAAGTGTTGTTCTTCCAGATGTTGCACCGATTAAGAAGCCTTTAGCCCTAATGTCGCCTGCTAGCCACATTAAGTCACCTACACGTTGATATCCAAACATTGAATAATATGTGTAGAAAGGAACCATGTTTACGTTGTGAGTCGCATAGCTTGTTCCGGCAGCAATGAATGAGGCCATTGATCCAGCTTCATTAATACCTTCTTCTAAAAGTTGGCCATCCTTTGACTGTTTATAGTAAAGAAGATCATCGTGGTCGGCTGGCTCATAGAGCTGACCACGGGATGAATAAATTCCGAACTGTCTAAACAATGCTTCCATGCCAAATGTTCTGGCTTCATCAGGAATGATTGTGACGACGTTTTTCCCCATTTCTTTGTTCCGCATCAATTTTGTGAGGATACGCACATAGGCCATTGTCGTTGACATTGGATTTTTTGAACTTTTGTAAAATTCTTCAAAATACTCTATGCCTGGAACATCTAACGCAGGTGCTTGAGGGTTCCTATTTGGAAGAAATCCGTTGAGCTTTTTTCTGCGTTTTAAAAGGTACTTCATTTCCTTACTATCATCAGCAGGACGATAGAATGGAGTATCTGCAATTTCTTCATCGCTAATTGGGATGTTGAAACGA
>CAWUTK010000144.1:0-9421 GCA_963924785.1 uncultured Opitutales bacterium | reverse complement strand
ATTTGAGATCTGAATACTCGAAAAGAGGGTTCTTTTCTAGATCTTAAAATCTTTTCAAACTTAGATTTTTCATTTCGTCGTAACTTCAATTTCTTTAGTGCTTTTGCCATTCACTAAGCTAATGCCATTTTTACAATATGTTAATAACTTATGGGACGATTCACCAGTATAACCCAAAACCATTTTTTCATTATCGTCATCTAACACTGATGGTAAGGACAACTCATTTTCTTGATGGTAATAATCGATAACAATTGGGTGCAGTAATCCTATTAAATAAGCCGTACTAATTTCTGGCATATCAAATTCTTTATGCAATGAATTCCGGACAATTCGCTTAGTCAAATATTCAGTAAGATGTCCAACCTGAACAGATGAACGCCACAATTCCTCTGCTTTAATATTATAGCAAACAAGATTTTTTTGTAATATCCCTCTCGACGCGGTTAGGGCAACAAACTTATACGTCTCTGCAAAACCAATTCGATTCAACGCTTCTTCTAACGTCGAACAAGGCGTCATTCCTGAATAAAAACTACTATTTCCAATTTTAATAATTCCCGATGAAAGAGAAGGATCATTCACGATCAGAGGTGTAACATTATCTATATTACAATTTTCATCTGCTAAGAGTCGCCTCAATCGTGGCAAAATAGTGATCGAAGTTGGCAAACCATCCGTTGACTCGATCAATGGCCGTATATCAACATGGGGCTCTTTCAAGGTTCCCCCACATAAAAAACATTTATAATCTAATTTCACTGCCGCTTCTGGCGGTAGATGTGGTCCATGATTAGGACAAGAAGTGACTTCACAACGATAACGTATATCCCAATAAAATAATTCTCTGCGGTAAAATGCAACCTATACTTTATGCAAATTCTGAACTGTAATCATTTTTACGAGCAAGACTTTCCCAAAGAATTTCAACGGGATGCAAGGACTTTCTCCCCGTTCCATCTAATATCTGATGCCGACAACTCGTGCCAGGGGCAGCGATAATCACGTCTCCCTCAGAATATCGCACTTCGGGAAATAAGACCAATTCTCCTATCTTCATTGACAAATCGTAATGCTCTTCTTCAAAACCAAATGCACCTGCCATTCCACAGCATCCGGAGTTAATCACTTCTACTTCATAGTTCTTGGGTAGTGATAAAATTTTCTCTGTAAAAGTTAAAGATGAAAGTGCTTTCTGCTGACAATGGCCATGTAATTTTATTTTCTTCTCTTCTGACGAAAACATATCTGATGACAAATTCCCTTTGTCAACTTCAGAAGCAAGCCACTCATCGATGATGAACGTTTTCGAAGACAACGTATTTGCCTGAGCTCTCAAATCTTCTCTAACTAGTTTTGGATATTCATCCCTAAACACTAAAATCGCTGAAGGCTCCAATCCAATCAAAGGAGCGTCCTTCGTAACTACACGAGATAAAGCTTGAACGTTTTTCTCCGCAATTTTCTTAGCCTGGCGAACAAGCCCTTTTGATAAATGTGTTCTTGCACTTTCTCGATGATAAGGAATTGAAACCCTATAACCCAACGCAGTTAACAAACGGATAGATTTAATACCCATATCTGTTTCATTGTAATTAGTGTACTCATCGCAAAACAAGTTCACCTTACCTCTAAACTCACCTTTATGTTTAAGTTCATCTGGATTCTTTTTCGCCCACCGCCTCAATGTTATTTCGGACAACTCAGGAAACGATCGTTTTGTTGAAAATCCTGCAAAACGCTTAAACAAATATCCAAACACTGCATTCGATAAAATCCCGTTAAACAGTTTAGGGAAAAAAGACATAAAGTAATTCGCCTGAGCAAATCGAGAAATCAACCAACTCCTAAATGGCACCCCATTCGCATCATAATATTTTTGAAGGAACTCAGCCTTCAATGTCGCCATGTCGACATTTGATGGACACTCGCTCTTACAACCTTTACATGATAAACACGTATCCATGACTTCATAAATTTCTTCATGATCAAACTTATTCATCTTCGTCGAACGCGTTAAAAACTCTCTCAGCATATTTGCTCTCGCTCGTGTCGTATCTTTCTCGTCACGAGTTGCCATATAACTGGGGCACATCGTTCCACCAATCAAATGAGATTTTCGACAATCTCCAGAACCATTGCACTTCTCTGCCATGCGAAGAATGCCTTTCGTCTCACTAAAATCAAACAACGTATCAATCGCTTCCGTTTTCTGTCCCGACTCGTAACGTAAAGATTCATTCATCTTTGGCGCATGAACAATTTTTTCTGGATTCAAAACTCCATTAGGATCCCAGTTACCTTTAAGCTCTACAAGTAACTGATAGTTTTTCTCACCTAACATTTTCTTAACGAACTCTCCTCGAACACGACCATCGCCATGTTCACCACTAAGAGATCCGTTGTATTTTTTTACGAGGGTCGCAATTTCATCCGTTATAGTGCGAAACAGAATCCGATCTTTCTCTAATTTTAAATCAAGGATCGGCCTCAAATGAATTTCGCCATCACCAATATGGGCATAGTAGATACTAGAAAGATCATGCTTATCTAAAAGCTTCTCAAATTCCTCAATATAGGCCGGTTGATCCTCCACATGAACAGCGGTGTCTTCAATACAAGGAACCGCTTTTGCATCACCAGGAATATTCGCCAAAGAACCCAAGCCAGCTTTTCTTAATGCCCAAACTTTTGAAATATCTTTTCCATAAATAACAGGGAAATGATAACCAAACTTTTTGGCACGCATGGCTTTTTCCATTTTATTAACAACAGCATCAATTTCTGTCTTTGTTTCTCTAGCAAATTCGACAATTAATAATGCCTTTGGCTTACCTTCGATGAAATAACTGTTCTTCTTTTGCTCAATATTCTTAGAGGCACATTCCAGAATAATATCATCCATTAGCTCAACTGCACCCGGCTCAAACTTCAACGCAATTAAATTCGCCCGAGTAGCCTCATGGATAGAATTAAGGTGAACTGCGACAACCGCTTTTTCCTTTGGCGGCAAATCAACTAGATTTAATTTAATTTCAGTTGTTATCGCCAATGTACCTTCAGAACCAGATAACAATTTACAAAAATTAAAGGCTTCGCCAGATTTTTTAAATGCACAAGTAGCTAAAAGTAAATCAACCGCATACCCATTATTACGTCTTCTAATTTCAGGTTTTGGATATTCCTTAACAATTTCCTTCGCCGTTTCCTTATTCGACAGCGTCGTCTTAATATGTTGATACAGCTTGTTTTCCAACTTTTCGCCACGGCATTTCTTTTCAAACTCAATCGCATTCAAGCTCTTAAACTCGGCATCGGACCCGTCACTTAAAATAGTTTTCATTTCAAGAACGTGATCTCTCGTTGATCCATACAAAATGGAATGAGAGCCGCAGGAATTATTACCGACCATTCCTCCAATCATGCATCTATTTGCAGTCGATGTTTCAGGCCCAAAAAACAATCCCACCCCTTTAAGAAACAAATTTAATTCATCTAAAACAACTGCTGGTTGAACACGAACCCACTTCTCTTGCTCATTTACCTCGATTATACCGTTCCAGTGCTTCGAGAAATCGACAATGATGCCTTTTCCAACAACTTGCCCGCCTAAAGATGTGCCCGCAGTCCTCGGCAACAAGCAGGTCTTTTGATCTTGGCAAAAACGAACCAGCTTTTTTATATCTGCTTCATTTTTAGGAACAGCGACCGCTAGGGGTATTTCCCTAAAAGCAGAAGCATCCGTTGCATAGATAACTCGAGTTGCATCATCAAGAAACAACTCGCCTTCAAAAGACTTCTTTAAACGTAATAGTTCAGATTTCATAATGTATTAAATTCTATGAAAACCATAGAACTCAACTACATTAAATCAATCCCAATTCCATTTTACCTGCCTCAGAAATCATGTCTTGATTCCAAGGTGGCTCCCAAACGATGTCTACATCTGCTTCAGAAACTCCAGGCGTCTGAACGGCTCGAGTTTGAGCATCTTCTGCTATTACAGGACCCATGCCACATCCGGGGGCAGTAAGTGTCATTGCGACATTCACTCCATATTTCCCATCCTCTTTTTCAACAATATCCAACGAATATACTAGACCTAAATCGACGATATTAACAGGGATTTCTGGATCATAAACTAATTTAAGGTTATCCCAAATAGCTTGCTCTTGAGGAGGGCCAACGTGGTTCTTATTCGCATCGCTATCTCCATCAGAAGCTAATTCTTCACCTAACGCAGATGCGTCTTTCCCCGCAACACGAAACATACCCTGAGGTGTAGTAACGGTAAAATTCCCACCAAGCCTATGCGTGATTGTAACAATTGTCCCCTGTGTTAACACAAAAGGATCCCCCTGAGGGATAATCGTTACATCAACATCTCTAACTAATTCTTTTACGTCTTCGCTCATGATTATTTTTTAAATTTAGCTGCTACTAATTCTCTTAAACTATCAGCTAATTCTTCATTTTCAATCTTCTCTATCACTTCATCTAAAAAACCCAAAACCATGAGTTCTTGTGCCATCTTAAGCGGAATACCTCTACTGGACATGTAAAAAAGTTCATCGGCATCCAAACGCCCTGTAGTAGTACCATGTGAACATTTCACATCATTCGCACTAATCTCTAATCCAGGGATCGCATCCGCGGAGGCGCTATCTGAAAGTAACAAATTGCGATTTGTCTGATAAGCATCTGTTAACTGAGCATCTTCTTCAACATTGATCATTCCAGAGAAAATAGTATGTGCTTTATCTAACAATACATTTTTGTACAACAGCTCTGAAAATGCATTCGGCGCAGTGTGAATTTGCTGAGTTCTCTGATCAAATTCCTGATCTTTGTTTGCAACCGTTAAAGAATAAATTCTCGCATCCGATCCCGCTCCATTCAAATTTACAATATTCTCAGAACGCGTTTTATCTCCACCAAGACAAACTGAAATGTGTTTCACAACAGCATCTTTATCCACAATTTCATTCGAAACATGAAGTGCCTTCATTTGCTCATTCCAATTTTGAACATTATGCCGTGTAACCTTGGCCCCTTGCATAGCATAAGTAAATTCCGATTCACATGAAAAGCTCGAACTATCCTCATTTTCAGAAAAATAATAGTCCACTTGACTCACACGACTATTATCCTCAGCAATTACTACCGTTTTAGGAAATAAAGCCGTATTGGATTCACAAGACCAATGATAATTAACAAAAGACTGTTCAATCACTACATTCTTTGGAACATATAAAAATGTTCCTCCCTGACAATAAGCTGCGTTTAACGCTTCCCATTTTTCAGAGCCCAATGTTAACTTATTAGAAAGACAATATTTTTTAAATAACTCCGGATGCTCCTTTGCTGCATTTTCAAGAGAAGTCCAAATAACACCTTTTGCCTTTAATTCATCTGAAAGTCCAATACTTGAGATAGAGTAATTATCCGCAAAAACAAAAGAACCAGCGACTTCCTTAACCAACTTCGAGCGCTCAACAATAGAAGCTTGAAGTTCAGCACTAGGCTTATTCGAGTTCACATATTTTCCATCAATATCAAACAAAGACGCAAAACGCCAATTTTGATCTAAACGTGTTGGAGTAGCTTGTTCTTGAAGTCGCTTCCAAGAATCTTTTTTCGAATCTTGCAGCCATTGCTCGCCATCACTTTCTGCTACATACTTGTCGAATGCAGCTTGTTCTAAAATATTTTCTCTTTGGGTGGTCATCTTAATTTATTAAATATCCTTATATACTGCAAGTGATCAACCTACTGAATTTTCCATTTCCATTTCAATTAAGCGTTTAAGCTCAACACTGTACTCCATAGGAAACTCACGAACCAAATCATTCACAAACCCGTTAACACTCAAACTCATCGCTTCAGCTTCAGACATACCTCTCTGTCTCATATAGAAAATCTGCTCTGCACTTACCTTTGAAACACTCGCTTCATGCTGAACCGAATTCTTATCACCTCTGACAGTGATAGCCGGGTAAGTATCCGTCCGACTGTTTGTATTAATAAGCAAAGCATCACACTCCGTATTATTCTTACAATTTTTATAAGTCTTAGGCATATGAACCAAACCACGATAAGACGAACGACCTGTTCCCAGTGAAATACTCTTTGAAATAATATTACTCGTCGTTTCATCAGCCGCATGAACCATCTTTGCCCCAGTATCTTGGTGCTGACCATTCCCTGACAATGCAATAGACAATACTTCACCACGAGCCTTTCGACCCTTAAGAATCACTCCCGGGTACTTCATAGTTAAACGAGAGCCAATATTACAATCAATCCAACGGATCTCTGCTTCCTCATGGGCGATCCCACGCTTAGTAACCAAGTTAAATACATTGTTAGACCAATTCTGAACAGTGATATATTGAATTTTCGCTCCCTTTAAAGCAACCAATTCAACAACAGCACTATGAAGCGTATGTGTTTCAAACTTAGGAGCGGTACAACCCTCCATATAAGTGACTTCTGCCCCTTCATCAACAATGATCAATGTTCTTTCAAATTGACCAAAATTCTCAGCATTGATTCTAAAATAAGCCTGAAGCGGTTGAGTTACTTTTACTCCAGGAGGCACATAAATAAAGCTTCCCCCACTAAATGCCGCACTGTTTAAGGCACTGAATTTATTGTCACTCGTTGGAATAACTTTACCAAAATATTTTTTAAAAATCTCTGGATGATCCCTCAACGCTGTTGTTGGATCCGTGAAAATCACGCCCTGTTTTTCAAGTGACTCATTCATCTTTGAATAAGCTGCTTCACTATCAAACTGAGCTTCCACTCCTGCAAGGAATTTTCTTTCCTGCTCTGGAATACCTAAACGCTCAAAGGTTTTCTTCACATCATCTGGGACTTCATCCCAAGTCCGACTCGGTGTTTGTCCCTTTGAAAGATAATAACGGATCTTGTCAAAATCAATACTTTCAAGGTCCTTAGTTGCCCAGTGAGTTGGCAAAGGCATTTCGCGAAATTTATTTAATGCCTTCATGCGGAAATCGCGAACCCAATCACCTTCTCCCTTTACATCCGTAATATAATTAATGGTGTCTTCATTTAGACCCACTCCTGCATCATAGGCATAGTCTGTTTCGTAATGAAAATCACCTACATCCCGATCAATTCCAAGTTCCGTTGCTTCGCTCATAATAATTCCTCCTCGTTGATAATATTAATTTTTAGGCAGAAGAGGCTAATTCATTTTTAACCCATTCATAACCTTTCGATTCTAACTCTTTCGCTAATTCCTTATCTCCACTTTTAACAATTCTCCCATCCCACATGACATGAACAACATCAGGAGTAATATAATCAAGAAGACGTTGATAGTGTGTAATGATCAACATGCCTCTATCTTTACTCCGCATTAGATTAACACCATTAGAAACAATTTTCAAAGCATCAATGTCTAACCCACTATCAGTTTCATCCATGACGCAATAAGCTGGATTCAACATAGACATTTGTAAAATCTCACAACGCTTTTTTTCTCCACCAGAAAAGCCCTCATTGATCGATCGAGAAGTAAACTTACGGTCGATTTTCAAAATATCCATTTTTTCATATAGCTCTTTGTAGTAAGCAGGTGCATTAAAAGTTTCACCCTCAGGTACCCTCGCTTGTAGTGCGGCCCTAATAAAATTCGCAATCGTCACGCCTGGAATTTCTAAAGGATACTGAAATGCCAAGAACATCCCGAGTCTAGAAATTTCGTCCGGTCCCTTGCCCAGAATTTCAACTCCATCCATAATTACTTCACCGCTTTCGACAGTATAGTCTTCATGGCCTGCTAGAACTTTCGCCAGCGTACTTTTTCCAGTACCATTCGGTCCCATCAAAGCATGAATTTCTCCTTTAGGAATTGTTAGATCAAAATCCTTTAAAATAGGAAGACCGTTAATATTAGCATTCAGTTTTTTTATTTCTAGTTTGCTCATTATATTTATTATTAAAATCTATTTTATTGTGGGTGCAGACCCGCGAAATGTTAATTCTATTGCATCGGCATCAAACTCTGCCGGTAATAAATTCTTAATTTGTTGCAATACAGCATCTTCAATAGGAATATCATAAACCTTGCCCGTTTCTTTACATTGAAAATGGGCGTGCTGATGAAGATTTGGATCAAATCGAGATGATTCTCTATCCAAGCTAAACTGGTGAACCAATCCACATTGAACTAAAGATTCGAGACAATTATAAACCGTCGCCAATGAAATACCTGGCATTTCTCTACTCGCGACTTTAAACACTTCATCTACAGAAGGATGAGAAGATTTCATTAACACTGAAAACACATGCTCTCGTTGCCGAGTTGAACGTAACCCTGCATTTTTGAGGGCGTCATCTAATCGACTTTTGTGCTCTGTGCTTAACTCCATTTACTTTATCTATATGCTATAGACATACAGTTATATCAGGAGTTTCGCAAGGCTTATTTAGAACTATTCTAAATTAGCTATTTTCAGCCAGCCAACGCTCAACGCTAATTGCCGCCTGACAACCCATGCCGGCAGCGGTTATTGCTTGCCTAAACTCATGGTCCACACAGTCTCCAGCAGCATAAACGCCTGGCACACTTGTCCGCACCATACTATTCGTTTCAGGAACGATATATCCCTGATCATCGAGCTTTAGAGCACTCTTAACACAGGCCGTATTAGGATTATGTCCAATAGCGACAAAGACGCCCTTGCAGTCGATAATTGAAGATTCTCCAGTATTCTTATTTTTGATTTTAATACCAGACACATATCCTGCATCGTCTCCAATGATCTCCTCAGTTATTGAATCCCATGCGACATCTATTTTCTCATGCTCGATAGTACGGTCAGCCATGATTTTTGAGGCTCGAAATTCATCTCTCCTGTGGATAATCGTAACTTTTGAACAAAAACGTGTTAAGAATAAAGCTTCCTCACAAGCCGAATCTCCGCCACCAACGACAACGACATCCATGTTTCGGTAAAAAGCTCCATCACAAGTCGCACATGTTGTAACCCCTTTTCCGCCATACATTTCTTTTTCACCTGGAACACCCGTTAAACTAGGTGATGCTCCCGTTGCAATAATGATCGTCTTAGCTTCATAGGTTTTATCCGCTGCAATCAACTTCTTAGTATCACCTGAAAAATCAACGGATAAAATTGTATCATTAACAAACCGAGTTCCAAATTTCTCAGACTGCTTCCTTAAGTCACTCATCAGCTCAAAACCATCAATCCCTTCAGGAAACCCAGGGAAATTCTCAACTTCAGAGGTTGTCGTTAACTGACCGCCAGGTAGGCTGCCCTCAATCAATAACGGGTTAAGGTTTGCTCTCGCCGTATAAATTGCTGCAGTAAACCCCGCACAACCCGATCCAAGTATAATTACATTTTCCATAATTTTTAAATTT
>CAWUTK010000143.1:0-11832 GCA_963924785.1 uncultured Opitutales bacterium | reverse complement strand
GGTTCTTTTCTAGATCTTAAAATCTTTTCAAACTTAGATTTTTCATTTCGTCGTAACTTCAATTTCTTTAGTGCTTTTGCCATTCACTAAGCTAATGCCATTTTTACAATATGTCAATAACTTATGGGACGATGCACTAGTGAAATAAATAACCACCAACCGCTACGTCCTGTATCATGGAGTCTTCGAATCGCGACCGCTAAACTTGGGATAAATACAGACAAACTATAAATCATGCCAAGTAAACCCGGACTACCAAACATGCCCTCCAGAATACGGATACTAAAGGCAAATAGTATATTTAATAAAAAGAACATCCAATACTCTTTACGGCATAACCTGCCCTCAAATACTGCTTAACTACTGATAAATATGAATTCATAATTCAATTAATTACATGAATGATTCAACAGGACAAACTTATTTCTTAGACCCCCTTTTATTAATGGGTCTAATCCGTGGGATTAAGTTCTCAATAAGTTAAAAAAACTAGGCGTTAAGAAAGCCTCAAGGATTTCCTCCGGGGAAACCTTCCACTCTTCAGAATCAGAAGGATGATTTAACATTTTTTGATAACAATCATCCAATTTATTCCCGTATGATTCGAGACTGTATTGAGTTTTAATAACTTCTGCATTCGCGGACACCACCGCATCTCCTGGAAATGCAAGGTATTGCTTACTTTTTAAATAATTCTTTTTTTCAGGAGAATTTATTACAGATATAATTACGCTCTCTTGTAAACGTTCATCAAGAAGACCAAAGTCGATTTCGCCATTTTGAACAAATGCGTTATATGTTTCATCTAAAGTATCTTCTTCTAACTCAACATTGTAAGCTTCAAACGTTTTTTGAAGCGCAATATTCAAAATACCTTTCACTTGAAATTCACCGATCCATTCGATTGGGATATTTAGTCTTTTATACAGATGCGACAGATCAACTCCTTTATTAGAAAAGTCTTTGGTTATGTCAGTAAGATTTCTTCCCGTTAATGATTTCCCAAACAACCACGGTTCTAAAAAGGCCAACCCAAAACCTTCGGCAACACTGGTCGAAATCAGACTGGTTGAAGAATAAACCAATTGCTCAAATGAAATATCTCGTCCATCAGAATAACCATAATGTACGGGTAAATTGTTCGTTTTAACAAAATTTTTCCAATAGTCAAAAATCGGCAACAACCTTGTATTAGTCGGTCCTAATGAATTTGCAAACACTTGCCCTTCCTCTGAAATAGAAGCATGTAGCGCCAGTTCCCCCATGTTTTTTCGGCGAACAGCTCTCACGGGGTAAAGGAAAAATTGATCACCCGGTAGGTCTAATATTTTTTCATCCAACTCACTTTTTTCACGAAGCGATACTGGATTAGGCAACAAGCAAAGGTGTGTTTCCGGCACTCCACATTTAGCCATAAGTTCATAATCCCGGTTATTCAATAGACCATAGAACACATTCGGCCCGGAAGGATACAAATGACTTATTCTAGAAATATGTTGGCGAAGGAAATTATAATTCCCAGGGCGACCATCCTCTGCGAAATCATGGACCTGCAATAACAGTTCATCATTTCGTGATGCCAGTTTATTCACGACATCAGCAAACACGGCATTCTTTCCGAGCGAATGATTGTGAATATGCCACACATCTGGCAAACTGCCCAACACGCTTCGAACCGCAGTTTCTATATTCTGCAAAAGAGCATTTGCCGTTAGTTTTTGCTCAAGCAGTTCCGTATAATCAAGTCCTGGCACCTCAACAACATTTTCAAGATCACCAATTTGATAAGCCCTACCCGTTAATATAACGGGTTCAATGTCTAAGCCAAGAGTCTTCCATGCAGCAATAGTATTCTCAACAACACTAGTAACTCCACCGGGATTCAAATGATAATGAACAATCGCGACTTTCATTTAATCAATAATTTTTACAAGTTAAACTTCTTTCGATACTCAGGAATCTCTATCATCGGCGGGCGTTCATCTTCAACGATGGTGTGCTTCACTTGTTTATAGTCTTTATCTTCGACTTTGAAGTGACGATACACGGTTTCTACACTTGGAAGTTTATCACCCCCTAAACGGTTCAAAAATGTCTGTAAGATACCAAATGACATCTTACCTAAAGCAACCGTGGTTTGATTACGGTGAACTCTTTGCTCTAAATCTGTCTGAGCAAAAGCCCCTAGTCCCCACTGATTATAAACATCAATTAAATGAGAGGTCTCAACACCATATCCTATTGGAAACGGGATTTTATCAAGCACAGAGCGTCTCACTGCATACTCTCCAGAGAGTGGTTGAATCAACGCTGACAATTCTGGATAGAATAACGAAAATAATGGACGCACCAATATCTCTGTCACTCGACCGCCACCACTAGTCCTGACTCCAGACGCGTGAGAAATAGGACGATCATAAAATGCTTTAGCATAATGAACCTCATCCTGATAGATCAATGGCGCCACTAAACCATAAACAAAACGAGGGTGAATGTTTTTAATATCGGCATCGACAAAACAAATAATATCCCCTTCCAATTGGTAAATCGATTTCCACAAATTCTCGCCTTTGCCCTTCTTAAAACCGTGTTTAGGCAATATATCTGAAGACAAATAAACATCAGCACCATAGGCCGCTGCAACCTCTCTTGTCTTATCCGTCGAACCAGAATCAATCACTGCGAACTCATCAATAAGAGGATAACGTTCCATTAGCTCGGAGCGCAGAATCACGATCTCTTTACCAATCGTTTTTTCTTCGTTTAACGTCGGTATGCAAACAGAAATCTTGAGATTCTTTTTCTTCTTCATCTCAATCAATTTCAACAAATCCCAAAACTGGGAATAGTGAAACGTATTGCTCTTAATCCACTCGTCTATCTTATCCATCACAAAGTCCTTCATCTATACATTCGAGGAGAGTTGTTAGTTGAGTAATCCCCTTAAAAATTGGCTCTATTTCAATCGACTCATCCAGTTCATGTGGATTAACCCCCGTTGACAATCCTAGAGTAACTCCAGGAATCCCCTCATTTAACAATGCCGTTAATTCACCTGTCGTTGGTGCAACTCGCGGGAGAACATCTAACTCGTCCATCACCTTCCGAACGGTCTTCACCAATGGGTGACTGAATTCAATTCCACCCGGTGAGCGACTCGCCAAAATATCCAATTCAATCTTTGTTCCACTCTCCGCAACTGAAGCATCTATAATATCACGTATTTTTGACATAATGATATTTACCTGCTCTAAATCGACGCTACGCACCTCGAATCGCAACTCACCATGTCGAGGAACAGACTTATAAGAATTACCGCAATTCAAAGCTCCAAAAATCAATTGTGTTTCAGGCGATCGGGGAACAGGAATAGCCATCATGCTATTAATCAAACGAGTCAATTGCCCAATAGCCCCTGCCGCACCAAATTGACTCCAATCGTACTCTGGAGGAATCGATAACGCAATCCTTGCTCGAACCAATGCAAATGCCGAATAGCTCAGTCGCCCTAGTGTAATGCCCTGCACGCAAACGCCTGATCGGATTGGAGTGTCCCATTGAGCTAAGAAACTCCGGATTCCGGCAAGGTCTCCACGACCAAGGCTCTTAACACTGCCCACAATCAACAAATTATCTTTTAGTTTGATGCCTAATTTTTCAAGAATCCAAGGGAGTCCCGCGGTAACAGATACACCCAAGCTATTATCGCCAATTCCTGGCCCTTGGAGTTCCTTCTCCGTTAAAACAACGGCGTGATCTTTTTCGGAACTAAACACGGTATCGGTATGAGCCCAGACTAAGATTGTGTTTTTTCCTTCTGTTCCAGGCAATAATCCCATCACATTTCCTTCATCATCAATATCAACTTGCTCTAGCTTACTTTCATTGAATCGGTTCAAAAGAAACTCAATACGCCCTTTCTCATGAAAGGTTGGTGAGGGAATTTCAGAAACCATAACAGCATCTGCGAGTAAAGAATCCTTAAAAGACTTAATGACTTCAATTTTACCTGGAATTGCATCAATGATTTTTTCTAAAATTTTATCCATAACATTTTAAAATATGAAGACTTTGCTCTTGGCAAAACCCAGATAATCTAAAAACTGAGCAACCATGTCAACAGTACGAGTCAGATTCGCACCAAGTCCTACGGGCTTCTTTCATATTGGTAGTGCCAGAACGGCACTTTTCAACTGGTTATATGCCCGTCACACCGGCGGCACTTTTGTTCTTCGCGTAGAAGACACTGATAAAGAACGGAATACGGAAGAATCACTTCAATGCCTAAAAGATGGCATGAAATGGCTTGGTCTAGACTGGGATGAAGGTCCAGAGAAAGGAGGAGATTTTGGCCCTTACTTTCAAAGTGAAAGAGACCCTATCTACCAAGAGGCTTTGGAAACGTTACGGGCGAAAGATCGCGTTTATGAAAAAGAAGGGGCGACATGGTTCAAAATCTCTGGTGATCCACAAGTCATTGAAGATCAAGTCAGAGGGACCGTATCACGCACCGAAGAAAAGGATTTCGTGATCTTCCGTTCAGACGGGAGTCCTGTTTTCCATTTCGTCAACGTAGTCGATGACATCAAAATGGGAATCACACACGTAATTCGCGGTGAAGACCATTTGTCCAACACAAGTAAACACACAGAGCTATTCAAAGCTTTTGACGCCCCTATTCCTGTTTTTGCTCACATTCCTTTGATTTTAAAACAAGAAGGACAAGGTAAGATGAGTAAACGCGATAAAGGCGCTTTACTCGAAGATTATGAAAAAGAAGGGTTCTTTCCTGCAGCGATAAGAAATTATCTATGCCTTTTGGGTTGGTCGCCGAAAGATGACAGAGAAATCATCCCTTTTGATGAAATTATCCAACTTTTCGATTTTAAAGGTATCAACAAAGACAATGCCCGTTTTGATGAAAAGAAGATGACCTTCTTTAATACAGAATACCTCAGAATGCTTCCACTTGATGAATTAGTCAGCAAATCAAAACCTATTCTGAGCGAAGCAGGATTAATCAATGATTCAACCGATGAGGCGTATTTAAAAAATGTATTGGAAATCTGCCAAGAAAAACTGCGCAGCCTCCCCACTCTACCTGAATTTGTAGATTACTTTTTCAAAGAAGACTTCGCTTTTAATGAAAAAGCTAAAACTAAAATTTTCAAAAAAGGGGAACCTCTGGAAAGACTTAAAGAAGTATTAAACCTACTTAAAAACCTTTCACTTTTTGAAAAAGAAAATATTCAAAAATCCATCACCGAACTAGCGGAAACAAACGAACAAGGTATCGGCAGTTATTTCCAAATCCTACGCTTCGCCATCTCTGGAACAAGTGGCGGTCCACACATCGACGCACTAATAGAAACTCTCGGACAAGAGAAAACAGTAAAACGAATCAAAACATTTTTAGAAAACCAATAATTTAGTCTCACAGAGATCACAGAGCGCAACTTTAGGACAATAATCCGAAAACACGCATTCGATAAATCCTAAATGGACATTAATCAAATAACATCAATAATAATTGAAAAATGCATTAAAATCCATAAAGCTCTTGGCCTAGGTTTATTGGAAAGTGTATATGAAACAGTTCTCGATTATGAACTTAAAGAATCAGGCTTAAAATCAGAGCGACAACTTCCCATTGAAATCAAATAGGAAGACATCACTTTTAAAGAAGGTTTTCGACTTGATTTATTAGTTGAAGACACCGTTATAATCGAACTTAAATCAGTTGAAAAAATGCATCCTATTTATCAAAAGAAAACACTTACGTATTTAAAATTATCGAACAAACCTATTGCACTTTTAATTAACTTCAATGAAACCATGTTGAAAAATGGTATTACCAGAATAACTAATCAGTAAATCTGATAACAACCAAGACCTAATCTCTGTGTTCTCTGTGCTCTCTGTGAGACAATTTCACAATTCCATTATTACAATTAAAAAATGACTAAAGAAGATAATCAGGCAGAACCAGAAAGCCGTCACTTTATACAACAAATCATCGATGGTGATTTAGAATCAGGTAAACACAAAACCATCACGACTCGGTTTCCACCAGAGCCAAATGGATACCTCCACATAGGGCATGCAAAATCGATTTGTTTGAATTTTGGCTTAGCTAAAGAGTTCCCGGGAAAATGTCATTTGCGTTTCGATGATACTAATCCGAGTAAAGAAGATGTTGAATTTGTTGAATCAATCAAAGAAGACGTGAAGTGGTTAGGTTGGGATTGGAATGATAACCTTTTTCATGCATCTGACTACTTTGAAAAACTTTATGACTTCGCAGTCACTTTGATCAAAAAAGAAAAAGCTTACGTCTGCGACCTTAATGCAGAAGAAGTCAGAGAATACAGAGGCACTTTGACCGAACCAGGCAATGATTGCCCTACTCGTAATCGTACGGTTGAAGAAAACCTCGAACTATTTCAACAAATGAGAGACGGTGTATTTGAAGATGGTTCAAAAACATTACGGGCTAAAATCGACATGGCCTCTCCGAACATCAATATGCGAGATCCTGCACTTTATCGTATTCGCAGAGCTCATCATGACAGAACAGGTGACAAATGGTGCATATATCCGATGTATGATTTCACGCATTGCTTATCTGATGCCATTGAAGGAATCACGCACTCCCTTTGCTCACTAGAGTTTCAAGATCACCGCCCTCTTTATGACTGGGTCATTGATGAAACTGGCATTGAATGCCATCCGCAGCAAATTGAGTTTGCTCGCCTGAATCTAAGTTACACCGTCATGAGTAAAAGAAAGCTCAGACAATTAGTTGAAGAAAACATCGTCAAGGGTTGGGACGATCCCAGAATGCCGACTATTTCAGGTATGCGACGTCGCGGTTATCCCGCTCAAGCAATTCGTAACTTCTGCGATAAAATTGGTTTAGCGAAACGTGAAAACACGATAGAACTCGCACTACTAGAATTCTGCGTAAGAGAATCACTCAACAAAACGGCTAACCGTCACATGGGAGTATTCAACCCAGTTAAACTCGTTATAACAAACTATCCAGAAGGTGAAAGTGAAACATTAGAAGCGATCAACAACCCTGAAGATGAAACCGCTGGAAAACGTTCAATTCCATTTTCAAGAGAACTGTACATCGAACGAGATGACTTCATGGAAGACGCTCCTAAGAAATTCTTCCGTATGGCGCCTGGCCGTGAAGTTCGTTTGCGTTATGCCTACTTAGTCACCTGTCAATCTGTGGTCAAAGATGACGCGGGTGAGATCACAGAAATCCATTGCACCTACGACCCAGAAACAAAAGGCGGCAATGCACCCGACGGTAGAAAAGTGAAAAGCACGATTCACTGGGTATCAGCAGAACATGCCGTTGATGCGGAAATTCGAAACTACGAACTACTCTTCACTGAAGAAAGTCCAGAGGCAAAAGAAAACTTCTTAGAATTCGTCAATAAAGACTCCCTGAACATTGGTAGTGCAAAAGTAGAACCCTACGTGAGCACCATTGAAAATAAAGGCACTCTGCAATTTGAAAGAATCGGCTACTACGCATTTGATCCAGATAGCCATTCGGACAAACTCGTATTCAACAGAACCGTTCCGCTAAGAGACCCTTCGAAAAAAGCTAAAGGAAAATGATTATAGAGTACCCGGAAGAGCTTCCGGTCTGTCAACATCGGGACGAAATAATTGCACTCATTAAATCATCACAAGTTGTGGTGATTGCCGGAGAAACAGGTTCGGGTAAAACGACTCAGATTCCTAAAATGTGCCTAGATGCAGGTTATGGTAAAACGGGGAAAATCGGTTGTACTCAGCCAAGAAGAGTGGCCGCCCTATCAGTGGCACAACGTATCGCCGATGAATTAAAAGTTCCCTACGGGGGATTTGTCGGGAGTAAAATCCGTTTTAACGAAAAGACAAGTGAAGACACTGCCATTAAAATAATGACAGATGGCATACTGCTTCAAGAGCTTCAAAACGATCGTGAGTTGCGAGAGTATGAAGTTCTAATTATTGATGAAGCTCATGAAAGAAGCCTCAACATCGACTTCATCCTAGGACTTCTTCGTAAACTTTTAAAAAAGCGTCCAGAACTAAGAGTTATTATAACATCTGCAACGATTGACACTCAAAAGTTTTCAAAAGCATTTGAGAATGCCCCTATCATTGAAGTCTCAGGAAAGCTCTACCCTGTTGATGTTTGGTATAGACCAATTGATCCGAAACAACAAGACAGCGGACATTTCACTTACATTGATGGGGCCAGTCACGCCGTGGAGGAACTTATTACTCAAAAGGACTCTGGGGATGTTTTGGTTTTCATGCCAAGCGAAGCTGATATTCGTGAAGCGGTCGATCTAATCAGTGGTCGATTAGGAAACCACTACGAAGTCATTCCACTTTTTGGTCGAATGTCATCACAGGACCAACAGCGAATATTTCATCCTGGTGGAAAACAAAGAGTTATCATTGCAACCAACATTGCAGAAACATCTATCACCGTTCCTAGGATTAGCAGTGTCGTTGATTCTGGCCTCGCACGTATCAGTCGATTCGATCACCAAACCAATACGCTGAGGCTTCCAATTGAAGGAATCTCTCAAAGTAGTGCCGATCAACGGAAAGGCCGCTGTGGCAGATTAATGGACGGTATCTGCGTACGTCTGTATGATGAAGAAGATTACAATCAACGAGAACGTTTCACCTCGCCAGAAATATTTCGATCAAGTCTCGCTTCTGTCATATTGAAACTTTTAGAGTTTGGAAATATTGACATCAAAACATTCCCGTTCATTGATCCCCCAGAATCCAATGCTATTCGAGGAGCATATAGACTCCTGCATACATTAGGAGCCGTATCAGAGACAAACAAACTCACTCAAATTGGACGTCAACTAGCTCGCCTTCCAGTCGACCTAACCATCGGAAAAATGTTACTTCAAGCGAAGCACGAAAAAGCGTTACCCGAAGTTTCAATCATTGCCGCTGGTCTTAGCATCATGGATCCAAGGGAACGTCCTGAGGAACAAAGAGAAAGGGCCGATGAATGCCATAAACGTTTTATCAGCAAATATTCTGATTTTGTCACCCTATTAAATATATGGAATAAATTTCATTCTGAAATAGAGAAACAATCTCAGTCTCAAATGAGGAAATACTGCAAGAAACATTTCTTGTCCTATATGCGTATGCGTGAATGGAAAGATATTCATAAGCAAATCGGACACGCGCTTAACCTGAAAAAAGGTGAAATAGACAAACCCTCTGAAAAGCTTTCCTACGACTCTGTACACCGTTCAATTCTGAGTGGACTCTTGACTAACATTGCAGAAAAAAAAGCAGGTAATATTTATTTAGCCGCACAAAATCGTGAAATAGTCATATTCCCTGGCTCCGGTCTGTTTGATAAAAAAGCGGAAAACAAATTAAGAAAACAAAGTCGATCCAACAAAATCGAACGAGATCCAAGTTTAGGAGACACACCCGAATGGATCATCTCAGCCACGGTTTCAGAAACCTCACGCGTTTTTGCAAGAACCGTTGCCAAGATCGACCCGGAGTGGATTCTCACTGTAGGCGAACATTTACTCCGACACTCCTATGTCGAGCCAGCATGGAATGAGAAAAGTGGACGTGTGCTTGTAAAACAAAAAACGCGTATTAACGGTCTACTTGTCTCTGTTAAAAAAATTGATTATGGAAAAATAAACCTCGTTGAAGCGAATGAAATATTCATCCGCTGTGCCCTCGTTCAAGCTGATATCAGAGACATAATCCCCGCTTTAGAAAAAAACCAAAAACTAGCAAAAGACATCGAAGAAGAATTATACCGACTACGCAGTTCTTCGAGTTGGTATTTAGACGAACGCATCTACGAATTTTATTCAAAGCATATTACAGGCATGTCATCTGTAGCTCAACTCAAGAAATGGCTACACGACGAAGAAAACAAAGAACGTTTTAAAATGACTCGTGCCGATCTACTTAATGCAGATAGTGCACATGCCGACGAAGCCAAATTCCCGAGATCAATGAAACTTGGCGATCAATCATTCCCTATCAAGTACCTTTTTAAACCCAACGACCCTAAAGACGGAGGGAGTCTAACCATCGGTATAAATGAAGTCGATCTGCTCAATCAAGGGATTATCGATTGGACTATACCTGGATTAATGCCAGAACGTATTGAAAAAATGATACGGGCCCTTCCTAAAACCCATCGTCAAAAACTATTTCCTCTAAAAGATTGCCTTGAAACAATAACCGGCCTGATCGAACCCTCCAGTGAGAGTTTAATGATAAGCCTAGCAAATTTCATCAAACAAAAATGGGGACTCATCTGTGATGTCAAAAAATGGAGCCAGCATGAAATCCCCGAACACTTAATGCTTCGAATTGAAGTCATTGATAATCATAAAAAAGTTGTAGTACATGGGAGAAATTGGGATAAACTCCAAGATGAAATCAAGCACCTGAGAAAGACTTCATCAAAGCCAACTGAATCGACTTCGAAAATATGGGATGCAGCTCTAGAAAAACATTCTGTTAAGGATGTGTATTCGAACTTCAATTACGACCTGCCCCTTGAAGTCAAAATAGGAACCGCTTCAGGCATTCCACTTATCGCTCACCCTGGATTTCATAAAAATGAAAATTTAACTATTGATATAACCCTGTACCAAGAAAAGGAAATAGCCCAAAAGCTATCAAACATCTGCTTCCGCTTGCTTGGCGAGCAAGCACTCTCGACAGACATCGCATGGTTACATAAAGACATAAAGGAACTCAAACGCTGTGAATTGCTCTACCTCCCACTAGGATCATTGGACACGCTTAAAGCTGATGCAATCGAATGCATTCTACGACACGCCTTTCGTAATAAAAACGTATTACCGCTGAACTCAAAAATCCATGTCGCGTATTTCGAGGAAATAAGGCAGTCATGGAGAGGATTCATCCTACCCTTTGCAGATCTCATTGTAACTATTCTTGAAAAACGTCACCACCTACTCACCTTAAAAAACAATCATCCCTTGATTACCAGAGATATCAAAATGATGCTACCGAATCGATTTTTAAGACAAACCCCTTACCACAACCTTAAAGAAATTCCGAAATACATCAAAGCAATGGAGCTCAGAATTCAACGCTGGCGAACAAACCCTATCAAAGACGATAAAAAGCAAGAATCCGTCACTCCTTTCGAAAAACCCTTATTCAATGTACTCAAAACAAAAAATCTTTCCCCTCAGCTTCAATTCAAAATAGTGAACTACTACTGGCTTCTCCAAGAGTTTAAAATTTCAATCTTTGCACCCGAAATTAAAACACTTCAAAAAGTTTCAACTAAAATCATGAACGCTCAATTAGATGATTTGCTTGGGACTGCGAAAGGTTAAACCTAGCCTACTTTGGGAAATGTGAATTAACCACAAGTCCAAATTTTCCTCTCAATTAAACAAAAAATTACCTCGCGCCCGCTTCGCTAGAGACCTTTCTGTTACCCACAACTCTAGAACAGGCATTTTGCAAGAATTGTCGCAATAGAACTTAAAGAGCAACTGGGCTTCGAATAAAATATTTAACCGCTAATCGGCGGTAATCTTTTAAATTTAGTTCAACTGAATTCGTCCTAATCGGACTCATTATAGAATTATTGGAATGTGGATGAAGCATAAACAAACTAATTAGTGCCTGTCTGTGATTAATTAAACAGTTAAAGACGAGAAGGTTATCACCCCACAAAAAGTTGAATCTTTTTCTTAAAAAGTTGAAGAAGTTACATTCCTTGTGGGGTATCACTTTCTAAACGTCTAACATTCGATCCCA
>CAWUTK010000142.1:0-4205 GCA_963924785.1 uncultured Opitutales bacterium | reverse complement strand
GTTTACCCACTAAATTTTCGAAAGACCCAAATTTTAAAACAAAACGGGTACACGACTGGGCATTCAGGAAAGTGGCATATTGCGATTGATCATAATGCTTTTCCTCAGCCGAAAGATGTAGGGGTCGATTATACCCGAGCGAGTCGTGGATCAAGAGGCGGTATGAAGGATAGACTGTCTGACTTTGCTACGAAAGCCGCGAATGATCCTTATCGTTTAGATGAAAATGGTTATCCTTTTCATGAAACGAATGATGATGCGTTGACCTTCCTTAAAGAAAACAAGGACAAACCTTTCTTTCTTTATTATGCCACTTGGCTTGTGCATGCACCGATACATACTCGTTCAGAAGCGCACTTGAAGAAATATGTAGATAGAATGGGTGTTGATCCCAGTAAGACAAATAAGAAGTACACTCCAGGTCAGCTGAACCCATTCTATGCTTCGATGGTTCAGGAATTGGATTATTATGTGGGACAAGTTTTCGAGTATCTTGAAGAAACAGAAGACCCGCGTTGGCCAGGACATAAACTGAGTGAGAATACTTTTATTATTTTCACTTCAGACAATGGTGGAATGGAGGGCGGAACATCGGAGCGTTATACCGATAATAATCCATTGGATAGAGGGAAGATTTCAGCGAAGGAAGGGGGGACTCGTGTTCCTCTTATTATCACTGGCCCTGGAATTGCGGCTGGTGTCCAGACGAATGTAATGGCGAACGGACTTGATTTTTATCCGACGATTCTATCTTTAGTTGGAATAATAAAACCGACGAATAAAAATCTTGATGGTTGCGATCTTTCGACATTACTGCTTAAGGATCCCACAGATCCGACACTTGTGAAAAAAGCGGATGGCAGTGTTCGCGATACGATGGTTTGGCATTTTCCTCATGGAGGAGCCTTAGAGAGCACGATTCGCATTGGTGATTATAAACTGATTCGTAAGTATGATCATGTCAGTAATCCTGCTACAGGGCCTCTTCAACTATATCGTTTGTATGACAATCAAAGTGGTAAACAACTTCGAGTTGATATCGAGGAGGCCAAAGACCTTGTAGCGGAAATGCCAGAGAAGGCAGAGGCAATGAATCGCCGTTTGACTGAGGTGCTGTCTGAGATGAAGGCGAGTTATCCTTCCTACAATCCAAAAACTAAGATAGGAATACCGCACAAGAAAACGGTTCCAGTTGTTTTATCGCAGAAAAAAGAAGGTGACTCTGTTACGTTCACCTATAAGGAAAACGGAGCTAAGGTCAGTCGAGCAGATCTGATCTATACCTTGAATGCCGGGGAACGTTATGAGGAATGGTTTAGAGCACCGGCAGTAGTTACTTCCGATA
The DNA here is from genome assembly GCA_963924785.1 of uncultured Opitutales bacterium. Lineage (GTDB taxonomy): Bacteria > Verrucomicrobiota > Verrucomicrobiia > Opitutales > CAJWYM01 > CAWUTK01. The sequence continues at coordinate 2,860 of CAWUTK010000142.1, read as the reverse complement.
CAATCGTCACGGCTAATATTCCGACTGGAACGAAGCAGTATCTCATTAACCTGATCGATGAGAATAATTTTCTCGTGAGTTTTCCCGAGTGGGAAAAGAAGAGCTCGAAAAAGAAGAAAAAAGGCCACTGAGCTATTAAAATTCAATAATCTATTATGGGAAAAAATCGATGCCTGTAGTGGTTAATCGGATTCACTCATCTGTTTCAAATAAGTTTAAGGAGAATGGATTTGTTTATAAAGGTGAATTGTAATTTAAATAAATATACTATTATGCCTGACGTAGTTATAGATGGTTATGGCTACCTGCTGCGCTTTTGGTCCGCGATTTACAGGATTGTATGGATAAACGGAAAACTATAGGACTGATAAGGTTAATGTGGTGAGAATGAGTGGTGAGATCCCTGTTGAAAAACTGTTTTAGAGCAGATTTTTGATATTATTCTGTCGCCGGCTTGTTAGTAAGACCAACGGCTGGTAAGCGATGAACGGAATTTACTTGTGATTCGATCCCGTATACGGTTCTTTTAAATGCGAAATCACTTTATTTTGTGTTTTCGTTAACACTATTAATTCTTATGGTTTAATGCCTTCTGTTATAATCAATCTTGGGTTTAATAGTAAGTTTTTAGATGAGTTGACAAGATGTATTAGCTGTTTTATGTGTTATGGCATACTTATATAATTTAAACCTGTACCGTTATTGCTTTTAAATGAGTTTTTACCTATATTCTTCATTCGATGACCAAATCTATGGTCCCTATTTAGCTAATGAGTTATTAGCAATGTATGAAAAAGGGGAGGTAGTAGATGCCTGTCAGTTGAGTGAAGATCAGCAGAACTGGTGTCTTTTTTCAGATTGGCTAGTTTCCTCAGGTGAACAAGCTGCTGAAGAGCCTGTTAGTGAAGAGCCGGCAGAAGAGTCTGTTAATGAGGTTTCCCCGTCACCGAATCGTGTTTTTGCAATTTTAAAAACGATTGCTATTGGCGTTTATGCGGGGGGAGTTTTCTGTTTTAAGAAAATTAAGACTGCTAAGCAGATTTCTAAAAAGGAGGGATCTGATAAGAAGATTGTTCAGAAGAAAGCTTTTACAAAAAAAGGACCGTCGTTAATAAATCGTATTTTTGCCCTTTTAAATTATGCTATTGTTATTGGCGTTTGTGTGCTGGGTTTCTCGTTTTATAAGCAGCATAAGGCCAGCCCTGCTAAAGTTGCTGGTTCTGATGTAAAAGCTGCTCCAGTTGAAATCATGCTTGAGCGTGCCGCGGAGGAACCCCTGGCAAGCTTGGAGGAGCCAGAGGGAAGTGAGGCTTTAGACGCGGAGGAATCTCTGGCAAGCTTGACTGAGGCAGAGGGAAGTGAGGCTTTGGCTGAAGCCGAATCCCAAGCAAGCTTGGTGAAGGCGGAGGAAAGTGAGGCTGAAGCTGAGGAACCTAAAACTCCGGTTGGGCCACAGCTGACGGTGGCGGTAGAATTGTCGAAAGAGCATCTGGAACCGTTTTTAGAGAAAAATTGTATCAGTTGCCATGGAGAGAAAAAGCAGAAGGGGGATGTTCGTTTCGATGATGTTTCTTGGCAAATAGCGAGTAGTGATAGCGCGCAGCGCTGGCAGGATGTGCTGGACGTCTTAAATGGTGGTGAAATGCCACCTGATGATGAGCCTCAGCCGGAAACGGAAGAATTGATCGAAGTGCTAAATTCACTGACGGACACGCTTATTGTTGCCCGCCAACGTCTGACTGATCACGGCGGTGAGACTACGATGAGGCGATTGAATCGTCGCGAGTATTCGAAAACGATTGCTGATTTATTTGGGTTCGAAATTTCACCGCATCTTTTGCCCGAGGATGCGGAAGCTGACCCATTTGATACCATTGGCAAGCAACAGTTTTTCAATTCAGGTCATTTTGCACAATACCATGAGCTGGGTAAGAAAGTCGCAGCTGTAGGAATGGATTGGTCGGGCCGACCTCTGGCTACACCCACCAAGCAAAAGCGTTTTCAACCCGAGACTATAAATGCGGGTATGCGAACCGCTCTTGCTGACCTTGATAAGAAGATGAAGATGAAAAAAGAGGGCAAGACTTGGCAGGAGATGGGCTTTCCAGATGCAGGTGAGGCTGAGGTTGTTTTCCGGCAGTTTTATTACCGCGCGGAAAAACCACGCACCTATTTACAATACCCAATGGTGGATAGCGGCGTTTATCTATGCGACGCCACTAATTATGTCGATTATACTAATGTGAATTTTCTTGGGGATCCACGCGGGACCTATCGTATTAACATCAATGCCGGTATTTATGGAAAGCACCCAGAAGTTAGAAAATTTCTAAATATTAGCAATGATGAGGGTAGTCAGGGTGTTTTAAAGATATCGGGGACTCCGGAGCGTCCGAAGGTGGTGCAGTTCCTGAAAAGAATGGAATTAGGACCGAGAGGCGTTTGGTGTTCGCTTAGGCTTGAGGAAAACCGATCTAAAGCACTAGGTTACGATCATTACCGCAAGAAAATCGACCCTAATGGCGAGTGGCCTGCTATTTTTATCGATTGGACAGAGGTCGAAGGACCTTTTTACGATCAAAAGACGAATGCCTTAGGAACACTGATGAAAGCAGGTAAGAGAGCTGACGGCACTGATCGAGCAGGTCTTTTTACAGACGAGCATGTACGCGAATTCATCGAGGCATTCACCTATGAAGCTTTTCGTCGACAACCAGCCGAACCTGAATTCGTTGATGCACTGGTGGCACATTTTCACGTTAACCGCGAGCTGGGCATTGGTTTTAAGAAAGCTATGGGTGAAGTTATTTCCGTGATCTTAGCTTCGCCCGGATTCTTGTATATTGAACAAGAGCCTCGC
>CAWUTK010000141.1:0-6984 GCA_963924785.1 uncultured Opitutales bacterium | reverse complement strand
GAGAAAAAAACGAATTTTATTATGGGCTAGTTTTTAGGCTTTATTGTTTCATGTTCACAAAAGTAAATTCCTAGTGTTTTACTATGATGGAATTGTGGAATGTTAAATAGAATAATAGTGCGAAATTAAGTACGAGCATTCTTTACTAGGAATCCTTTTTATTGTAAAATAATTAAACCAATAATAAAAAATAAGGTTTAACCGTAGTATTATGAAAAAAGATGATCTTAGAAATCAGTCACCAAAAGAACAAACGGTGAAAATGGATTTCTGGAAAACAATGTATAGTTACACGAGTAATTATTCAAAGAATCTATTCACTTCTAGTTTCATTGCGTTGTTTGTTGGTATTATCGTCGCGTTACAACCCCTAGCTATTCAACCAATCGTCGATTACGGAATTTTACGCGAAGGCGCAGATAATAATGAACGCATGCTCTGGGTAGTGGGGCTTTCTGCAGGGTATATGCTTTTAGGGGTTTTACGAGTTGTTGTATGGGGTTTTGGATACCGCTTATTACTGAGATCGATTGAAGGGACGCTTTTTAATATTAGGTCTCGTTTTTTTGTGCATATTCAATCGTTGTGTTTTCGCTTTCATGATGAAGTGAGTAGTGGTGAGCTCTTTAATTATGTTATGGGTAGCCCGATGTTAACTATAAAAAACTTTATCACTCAGTTTGCGATGATGGTTCCCTATCAAATCGTATCGTGGTTAGTTGCAATAGGTGTGCTGTTTTATTATGATTGGTTGTTGCTGTTAGTCTTATTGGTGGTAGTGACCATAGTCATAACCATTAATATGCGAAGTCGTGCGGTTGTGAAAGAAGTGAGTGCGGATTTTTTAAAAAAAGAAAATGATGCCAGTCGCTATGTTGCAGATATGTTTAGAGGCACTAGGGCTATTAAAATCCATGCAGTCGAAGACAATACCAGCCAAGTTTTCATCAATCAAATCACTACCATCAGAGACAGTGGGCAAACCTTAGGTTGGAAGCAGTGGAAAGAGATAGCTAAACCAGAAGTCGTTCAATACATCGGATTGGGTGTTCTGTATATGACGGGTGCCTATTCATGTTTGTATCGAGATATGAGCATTGGAACGTTTATGGCATTTATCAATTGTGTGGGTACATTAATGGGTCCCTTGATGACCTTTCTTAGTTTAAATCTTTTGAAAAGTAACGCAGAAGCGGGTCTGGAAAGAATAGAATGTATCATGTCTCGGCAGGGTTCTACTCCCGAGCCGATGGCCCCCGATGATATCAGAGCGAGCAGTCCAATCAATGTCAGTGGGGTCGATAGCAAGTTTCCCTGCATTCAATTTGAAAATGTACACTTCTCTTATACAGAAGAGAATACGGAGAATATTACAGCAAATCCATCTATGCTCATTGAAGAAAGGCTAGATAGTTTGAAAGATGAAAGTCCAGGAATTTTTCAGGATTTGAACGTGACTATTCCAGATGGACAGAGCGTTGCACTCGTTGGTCATAGCGGATCCGGGAAAAGCACTTTTGTTAACCTCTTGCTTCGTTTATATGATCCTCAGTCGGGGAAGATTCTACTTTATAATCAAGACTTACGTTCTGTGAAACAACAGGATCTAAGATCGAGTTATGGTGTTGTTATGCAGGATCCTTTTTTCTTTCAATCGACGATTAAAGAAAATGTTAAGGTGTGTCGCCCGAATGCTAGTGATGAAGATCTTATTGAGGCATTAAAAATAGCCCAAGCATGGGACTTTGTGCAAGAGCAACCGCAAGGGATAAATACCCGCATTGGAGAAAGTGGTGTCAATCTATCTGGGGGCCAAAAGCAACGCCTGGCAATCGCAAGAGCGATATTGAGTAAACCTCGTTTCTATATTTTTGATGAAGCAACAGCTGCACTGGACAACCAATCTGAAGCACGAATCCAATCAGCAATGGAAGAAGTAATGAAAGGGCATACGACCTTTATTATCGCACATAGACTCAGCACTATTCGAAATGTCGACCGTATCCTGTTGTTTGAAAACGGAAAGATTGAGCAGGATGGAAATTATGAAGCATTAAAATCACAAAAAGGAAAATTTCAAGATATGTTGAATAGCAAATGTGATTAGATATTTATTGATTGTCTCAGTATGGTAATAAACTATGCACTTTAAGTGCAATTGTTTACTTTTTAAGTCTAATTTTCATGATATGGTGATTGTCGCCTAAATAAATCGCGCCCCTGCGCCTTTAGCCTTTCTGATTACCCATAAGTATTGGGAGTCTAATTTGAACATCAAAAGCTTGTAGGATCTGAATAATACTATTGTTAACATATTGCGCAAACAAGTTGGGCAAGGCCATTAACTTAAGAAAATGAACTCGCGCCCGCTTACGCTAGAGACGCAAAGACGCAGAGGGGGGAATGGGGGGGGCTATTAATGTTAAACCTTAATCATGCATTAGAATCGATGTGATATGATTTGTATTTTGAGCTTTCCTCATCCTCTGCGCCCCAGCGTCTCGAGCGGAGCGGGCGCGAGTAAGTTTTTTATGAACTGTAATAGTTTTTAAGTGATAACCTTTAGCATTAGTATAATGAAGGCATTTATCGGACTTCAGTCCGTTTTCAACCTATGTTCTTTCAGTGCATAGTGATCTTGAGTTACGAAACTATAAATATTTGACTGTTTGCTGATGTTAAGGCTTTATTCTTCTATGTTCAATAAACGTAAAACTCTTGTCCCAAAACTTCTAATAACCGCTATTTTGTTATGTTCAAGTATTGGCTGTTCAGTTGATCCTGTCAAAACCCAAGATCCCATCAAAGCTCTAATTGTTACTGGTGGTTGTTGTCATGATTATAAATCTCAAGCTAAATTTCTTCAAAAAGGAATCAGTCAATATGCCAATGTTGATTTTACCGTAATTAATGAAGGGAAAGGAACCGAACATGTTCATTCTATCTTTACTGCGGAAAATTGGACAAAAGGTTATGATGTGATCATTCATAATGAGTGCTCGGCAAATGTTGGTGATGAAGTGGGGGCGAAGGTTGCTAAAGAACATCATGATTTCGGTGTCGGAGCTGTGATGATTCATTGTGCCTTTCATACTTTTCGCAGTATGGAAGGGGATGAATGGCGTGCTTGTTTAGGGGCAACATCAAAAACGCATACTCATCAGGCACCTGTAGTCATAACTTTTGATAAACCCAATCATCCCATACTCAAAGGCACAAAGGAATTCACTACTGGTAAGGAAGAATTGTATGTGATTGATAAAGTGTTTGACCATTCTATTCCTATTGCAACTGGCACCCAAGGGGAAACGCAATACCCACTCATGTTTGCCAATAAATATGGAAAAGCAAAAATCTTTAGTGTCACTATAGGTCATAATAATGCGACTTTTGAAATTGATGAATGGATGCATATTGTGGCAAAAGGTCTACTTTGGTCCTGTGGGAAACTTGACGAAAATGGCATAGCGATTAAAGGCTATGGCCCAACAAAATAACTCGATGTGTAATTATATTTATATTTTTTTAGCTCTAACCAGTTGTTTGTTTGCAGCGCCGAAGACGCCGAATGTCATTGTTTTTTATACTGATGATCAAGGTTATGGCGATTGTAGTTTGCTGAATTCTGAAGCAAAGTTTCAGACCCCTCATATGGATAGGATTGGTCAAGAAGGTATTGTTTACACCGATGGACATAGTAGTGATGGCGTTTGCTCACCCTCTAGGTATTCCCTTATCACGGGTCGTTATAGTTGGAGGACCTATCTTAAAAAAGGTGTTATGAAAAGTGATTCTCAGCCATTGATCGCAAATGACAGAACAACCTTGGCAGGATTATTTAAAAGAAATGGTTATCAAACGGCTATGGTCGGAAAATGGCATATGGGAATGACGTTCTCAGAGGATGGAGAAAAGATCCTCGATGGGCCGATTAATAAGGGTTTTGACTACTACTACGGTATACCTGCTTCTATGAATTATGGCTATTGCGCTTGGTATGAAATGGATACAACACCTGTAGCACCGATACTTTACACGAAAAAGAAACCGAATAAAATGGCCCTCAGTGACTACCGAGTTATGCCTCCATACTCAGAGACGAAAGAGGGGTTTAATATGAGAGTCGCTGCTGATTTTAAAGATATCGATGCTTTAAAAAACTTCACTGAAAAAGCAAAAGCTTATATCTCTAAAGTGCATTCCAGTGATCAGCCCTTTTTTCTATACATGCCACTCACGTCACCACACAAACCAGTCGTTCCACAAGAAAGATTTCGCGGCAAATCGGAAGCAGGCGCTTATGGTGATTTTATGATCGAAACGGATTATTGGATAGGGGAGATTATTAAAATATTAGAGGAATATGACATCTATAAGGATACGATGTTGGTTCTATCGAGTGATAATGGTCCAGAAAAAACCTACTCGAAAAGAATGGAGCTTTATAAGCACGATAGTGCCGAACAGTTCTTGGGTGGGAAAAGAGATATTTATGAAGGCGGGCATAGGGTCCCTTTTTTGATTTCTTGGCCGAACGGAATCAAGGGTGGACAAACATACGATAGCCCTGTTAATCAAACCGATTTGTTTGCTACTTTCGCTGACATGTTGGGAGATACGCTTCAAGGAAATGAAGCCGAAGATAGCCATTCTTTCGCTAGCTCCTTCAAGGGTGAAAGTCACCCATCAAGTCCGATGCTTCACCATTCTAGTGCTGGAGGGTTTGCCATAAGGAGAGACGATTGGAAGCTTGTTTTAGGAACGGGTAACCAAGCTAAGGCAAATAAGAAAAATGAAATGGAACTCTATAATTTAAAACAAGATCCTCGTGAAGAAAAAAACCTATTCAAAGAAAAGCCGGAACTTGCCAAAGAATTAAAAACGCTTGCGACTGAAATTATCACCTCCGGTAAAACAAGAAAAGAAGCGAATACTGAAAATGATTCACCCGTAAAAGTTTGGTGGAACTAACTTAACGCCAAGCCGTCTTTTGTCTGCTTAAACTAAACAGATACATGCTTTGCCATTGAAATAAAAAATAAAAAAACGATATGATATACAAGAAATTAAAGATAGATTTAAGAGTAATTGTCATCGTTGTTGTGATCTTCATGAGTGGGTGTGTTCACATGAAGAGAGGATCCAATGCTGAGTATGCATTTGGTGCGATTGCGGATTGTCAGTATTGTGCCATTGAAGGAAAAGGTGCGAGAAGATATTCTTTGTCCAAAGATAAGCTCAAATCGACTGTCACCCACTTCAATACAATGGATTTGGTGTATGTTGTTCAACTAGGTGATTTCATTGACCGTGGGTTTGAGAATTTTGATGTACTGAATCCTATTTATAATCAACTTAAAGCGCCGAAGTATCATGTTCTCGGGAATCACGATTTTTCTGTAGCAGATGACCTTAAAAAAGATGTGCCACGCAAGATGGGCTTACCTTCTAAGTATTATGACTTTGCGGTTAAGGGATGGCGTTATGTGGTTTTGGATGGGAATGACGTCAGTTTTCATGCTTACCCTAAAAATAGTGATGAATATAAACAGGCGGAAGCATACTATAAAACGAATAAAGTTAAATCGCCTAAATGGAATGGCGCCATAGGGTCTGAACAGTACTCATGGGTTGAAAAAGTTCTGGAAAAAGCGACGCGCAAGGGAGAGAAAGTTATTCTTTTTTGCCATTTCCCCGTCTACCCCAAAAATGCACATAATTTATGGAACGCCGAAGCACTCATTGAACTACTCGAATCATACACATGCGTTAAAGCATATATTAACGGACATAACCATCAGGGGAATTATGCGGTTAAAGAAGGGATTCACTATTTGACACTCAAAGGAATGGTAGAGACTGAAGAGAATTCATATGCCGTTATTCGAGTTGATGGTAAAGCGATTCATGTCACTGGTTATGGGCGTGAAGAAAATCGAGTGATGCTTCACCAAAATCAGGCACCAGAATGAAGGAAAAGGAAACAGGTGAAATGGATAAAATAGACTTTATGAACAAAATTAAAATGATAGCTTTTGTGTGTGGACTGTATGTCTTCATAGCACCCACGACTGTTGTGGCAGAGGATCAAAAAACAAAATTAGTCTGGCAGGGAAAGCAATCGTCTTTTCACGGATTTGATCAATACGATTTCAAACTCGCAGAGTTAGATTGCAAGGTGGTTGTTCCTGGAAAAATTGCGGATGGTAAACCTTGGGTCTGGCGGGCACGCTTCTTTGGCCATGAGCCACAGTTTGATGTCGCTATGCTAGAGCGGGGTTACCACATCGCTTATTGCAATGTCGGTAATATGTTTGGCAATGCTCAAGCCGTTAGTCGTTGGAATAAACTGTATGAGTATTTGCGCTTTGAGCATCTGTTTTCTGATACCCCGGTGTTGGAGGGAATGTCTCGTGGTGGCCTGATTATCTATAACTGGGCAGCAGCTAATCCTGATAAAGTGGCGGCAATATGCGGCGATGCTCCGGTGATGGATTTTAAGAGCTGGCCTGGTGGAAAGGGAACGGGCAAAGGCGCAGGTGGGGCATGGAAAGTTTGTTTAAAGGCTTACGGGTTTAGTGATGATGAGGCAATTGCTTACAAGGGCAATCCACTGGATAATCTTGAATCACTAGCTAAAGCGGGTATCCCGATTATTCACGTTGTCGGGGATGCTGACGATATTGTTCCAGTAGCGGAAAATACGGCAATTGCTGAAGCTCGTTATAAGAAGATGGGCGGCGTCTTTAAGGTGATTCATAAGCCGGGTGTTGGACATCATCCGCATTCGCTGAAGGACCCGCAGCCGATTGTAGACTTTGTGACACAGCTGGATAACGCGCAGAGCAAGGAGGCTGGTGAGGGCATTGTGAGCGATAAGAATTTCATTCTACGCGGCAACTATCGCAACAGTCAAATTGAGTTTGAGCGTAACAAGCGAGGTCATGTTGCTTTCATTGGTGGCTCAATCACCGAGATGAACGG
>CAWUTK010000140.1:0-4800 GCA_963924785.1 uncultured Opitutales bacterium | reverse complement strand
GTGTTTTCAAATGGGAACGGCCTATAACTTTCGTTACAATTGCCCTGCGTAATAAAGGGGAAGGAATGTTAGGTTTTGATTTGGTAAGACTGAGTATTGGTTGGTGTTTAGGACGATACCGTTTTTTAGATTTGAATATTCTTTTAACATATAATGAAGGCTTCGCAATGAGCCGCCTTTTCCAGATTTTACTTCAATTGGAATAATTTTACTTTCTTGGGTTGTCACGAAATCTACTTCAGCTTGGCTGCTACGTGCTTCTCTAGACCAATAATATAGTTCACGGTTTCTTGAATAAGATAATTCTTGAGCAACAAATTGTTCAGCTAATCGACCACGGTATATCTCGAGTAAATCGCTTTGTCTAATTTCTGAGTGAATGGGTAACTGGCATAATCGTTGCATTAAACCAATATCTAGAATTGATGCTTTGAACTTTTTGAAATTAACACTACCTCCTAAGGGCAGGCCTGATGGTTTGCAGGAGGGGATCTTGTTAATTAAGCGAGCTTTGCATAGTAAATCAAAAGCTTTGTGGTTTGTGGGCCCTGTATGAAGGGTGTTTAGTTGCGTATACTTTATTTGATCACCAACTTTTTGTGATAAATTAAGTAGCACATTGTTGAGGCAGGCGTGGTCTGAATGTTTTGCATATTTTGAAAAGTCTTGTTGGTAGGAATCTAGAATTTCAGATTGAACATCAAAGGATTGAATTATTGAACCGCTGTCAATGAATGTTTGAATGCATTCCGGCATTCCACCTATAACAAAATAAGTTTTTAGTTCATCAATTAACTTATTGTGGACGCTTGTTGAAACACTAACGGGATCATCCAAAAGTTTATCTGCTAGCAATTCTTTATTTGTTGCGATAAGAAATTCGCTAAAATTCATTGGAAATATATCCATGAATTGGACTCTTCCGACTGGAAATGAAATTTCTTCTAATGCAAATTCTATTAATGATCCTGCGGCAACAATATGTAATTCTGGCATTTCTTCATAGAAATATCTTAATGCAACCAGTGCCTGTGGACAATTTTGTATTTCGTCTATAAATAATAGTGTATGGCCTATAGTTATCTTATGGCCTGTAATTAATTCAAGGTCTGAGAGTATTTCTTTCGGATCCAAGTTTCTTGAAAAAATTTCTCTTAGATTTACTTTTTTCTCTAAATCTATCTTTAGAAAATCACTGTAGTTTGCCTTTGCAAAATTCTCAACAAGCCATGTTTTGCCAACTTGACGTGCTCCTCTTAGTATTAAGGGTTTTCGTCTCTTCGACTGAGACCAATCCTTAAGCTTTTCATTAAAATGCCTTATCATCCATTGATATTAAGATTTTAGAATATAGAAAGTCAAGGGTTATACTTAATTCTTCTTTTAGAAAGTCATGGGTGTTTTCTGGAACGACCTGTCTCGCTGAAGACTTTTTTGTTTCCCTTGTTTTTGAACGTCATGGGTTTATGGAGAAAAATCTGTTGTTTTTAGCGACGCCAAAGTTCATTCACATGGCGTGGATTAATCTCGCTGTGCTTAATTTAAGCGATAAAAACGGTTGAATGTGCATTTTTTATTTAATGCTGAAGTGTTTCATTAGTCATGTCTTAGTTTTATGTTTATGGGCTGGCTTTGATATAAGGCATTAGACGTGCTTGTATTAGATAAATCGTTATTTTGGCAGAATTATGATAAAAACTGTCTTTAATTGTATAGATAGATGAGGCAGTAACGAGTATACTGATGGTAACGCTAACATTCAATTTTTATTAAACCTTATGAAATCTAAATATGTCTTAATTTCTGCCTTTGCTTTTGGCCTTTTATCTCAAACAGTTCAGGCAATACAAGAATCTGCATTTGTGAAATCACTCGAGCCTGGGCCTTTTATATTGCCTTCGCCTGAAGGAACGTGGACATGGGGTATGGCTCCGATTTATGATGAGGAGGGCAAGGTTCATATCTTCAATTCCATTATTCCAAATAAGGGTAGCTGGTCTAAAAATAGCAAAATTGTACATTGGATTGCCGATAAGCCGGAAGGGCCTTATACTTTGCTTGGCGATTTATTTGTCAGTGATGATGCGGGTTATCATAATCCGCAGGTTTCCAAAGTTGGCGATACATACGTGCTTGTTTTTCTATTGAATAGATATAAAGATGAAAATGGTTCAAAGCAAGAGGTGGGGATTGCCACTGCGAAATCATTGAAGGGTCCATGGACGGAGAGTCCACATAATCCCGTTATCAAAGCAACGGATAAGAATGGGCAACACGCTTCTAATCCTACGTTTGTTGCTGCACCAGATGGGACATTCCGAATCTATCACAAGGTTTTTAATCTGACGACTGGCAAAAGCCTCCGTGAGATTGCTCTTGCTACAAGTGATAAAATTGAAGGCCCTTATGAGGTTTATGACAATAACCCGCTCATCACTTATGTTGATAAAAAAATCGATATCGAAGACCCTTATGCTTTTTACTACAATGATATGTATTACATGATTGTGGAGGATCGCCAAAATGTGAAAGGTATGTTGGAAGGCACACCGGTTGTTGGTAGGGTTCGTCCTGGTGGAATGCGCCCTGGGCTTATTTACCAATCGAAAGACGGAATCGATTGGGGTATTCCAAAAGTGGGCTATCAAACGAATGAAATCTATTATGGAAAGAAATTGGCCCGTAGTGAACGCCCAAGTATTCTGTGGAAAGATGGCAAGCCGGATTACCTTTATCTCGCTTGTCATGATGATGATTCTACAGCCGGTTATATCCTTAAAATTAATGACTGGGATGGGGAAGTAAGCGAATAATGCTCTTGTTTATATTGGAATTAACTATCCTTCCTAAATTATTATGCGTAATCGACAAATGCTTATCACTTTGCTGTTAATACTTTCTTCGTTTAGTCTGAATGCGAATTCAGCGGAGTATCCTAAGGTAGGCATTAACCTTTCAGATTGCGTGGGTATCTCTGCAGAAAAAGGCGTGATGCGTCGTGATCCGAGTGATGTGATAAAAGTCGGTGACCAATATTATGTTTGGTATACTAAAGGATCTGAGGCTGGTGGCTACAATGGCACGGTTTGGTATGCAACGTCAGTTGATGGACATGCGTGGACAGAGAAGGGCGAAGCGCTTGCTCGTGGAGAGAAGGGGTCCTGGGAAGGGCAAAGTGTTTTTACGCCAAATATACTTGTTGCCGAAGGGCGTTACTGGCTTTTTTACACAGGTGTTTCTTTTTATCCTGGAAAAGGGAAGGGCCCGGATTCGAAGATTGGTATCGCTGTTTCGGATTCTCCAGACGGTCCTTGGGAGAAACTTGCAAGTAATCCCGCACTTACGAATAGTGACGCTGCTGCTCAGTTTGATAGTCACTTGGTTGATGACGCCTGCTTGATTGTTCGTAACGGGAAATATTGGTTTTACTACAAGGGGCGTCAATTGGGCAAGAGCCCAGCTGAAACTCAAATGGGACTGGCTATTGCAGACAAACCAGAGGGACCGTATATTAGGCATGAAGGCAACCCCGTTATTCCTGGAAACCATGAAGTGCTTATTTGGCCACAGGGTAGTGGAGTGGCTGCCCTAATCGGCACGACTGGACCGATGGAGATTAAACGTTCATTGATGTATTCAGAGGATGGTATGAGCTTTGTCAAAACACATGACGTATTGAATTCAGCTTTTGCTCCCGGAGGTTATCGACCAGAAGCCTTCACTGGCAGCGATATCGGAACACGGATTCAATGGGGCGTTCATATTGGAAAAAAGCAAGGACATTTACCTTTCATTCAACGCTTTGACTTGGAGGTGACTGTGAAGGCCGGACTTCTTCAGAATAGTAATAGTGTCTCAACCGGAGAGAAATTAGCGAGTAAGGATGAGCTGTATACGGGAAAGGAATATTCAACTGCATTCTCGATGCCTAAGGATAATCCTGGTTTGCCGAATGCCCTGTTGATAGGCGATTCGATATCGATTGGCTATACGGTTGATGTTCGTAAGGTTCTCGCGGGTAAGGCGGATGTTTTTCGAATCTCGACCAATGGAAAGCATTCATCGTACGGAAATGAAAATCTGAGTAAATGGCTTGGAAATCGAAAATGGGATGTCATACATTTTAACTGGGGACTGTGGGATGTTTGCTATCGAAACCCAAAGGCAAAAACACAAGGGCACCGAGATAAGGTTAAGGGGACCTTGACCACGACACCAGTTCAGTACGGTGATAATATGGAACAAATCGTAGCTCGCTTAAAGAAAACAGAAGCGAAGCTGATCTGGTGTGCGACAACACCGGTTCCGGAATTTGAAGCAGGACGAAAGGTTGGAGATTCACTTAAATATAATGCGATTGTTGAAACAATTATGAATAAAAATGGAATTCAAATCAATGACTTGCACGCACACGCACTGCTGAAACTGCCTAGTATCTCTAAGCAAAAAGGAGATGTTCATTTTACACCAGAAGGTTCTGCGTATCTGGCAGAAAAGGTGGCCCTTGAAATAGCCAAGGCTCTGTCATTAGAACTGAATCCCACTACACATTGAAAATTTCTAACCACATACCATCACTAATCTTCGCAAATGATGAACGTGTTCAGGGTAGACAAATAAAAATTAACCACGAAGCAACTGTGTTTGTTTTATGCAAGATGAAAGTCATTGTTTTTGATAATAGCATTAGCGAGAACAGCAAGCTTCCGCATAACGGCGACGGTTGCAACTTTATGACTTTTACCCTTCACTCTTAAATCTTGGTAAAACGAACTTAAAACAGGATTACATCGAGACGCA
>CAWUTK010000139.1:0-8058 GCA_963924785.1 uncultured Opitutales bacterium | reverse complement strand
TGATATCCTTAATATTAATTGGGAAGTTAAACAGGTCGGAAATTCATTGTGGTTGAGTTATGCCGCTGTGCCAGAGCCTTCAACTTATGTTATGATTTTCGGGTTGATACTACTTGTTGGGCAAGGCTTTTTTCATCGTTTTAAAAGGGCGAAAAATTAATCGATTATACGCAAATCATTAAACTTACTCTTAGGTAAGCTCTTTAGATTTGAAAAAATATTTAATAATACTAACTTGTTTAGTTCTAGGATTACTAGGATTTTTGATAAGTGGTTTGTTTTATTTAGATAAAGAAATCCAAGAAATAAAAGGTTTTCTTGCTAGCGATCAGCGTATTTCAGAAATGTCGAGGCATTACCAGAAATTGTTAGAACATTTCGTTTTATTAAAAGCGAAGGAAGGTGTTCAGACAGGGAGGTATGATAATGCCCGGATGGATTTCGATAAACTCCTTGAGCTTAATCCAGAGGTAAAACAGGCTAATTATGAAATGGCTTTGATGGCTTTTAAGCAAAATGATATTGAGTCGGCAATGGTTTATGCTCTTGCAGAAGAGAAGGTGAATGAATGGGCGATAGATAATTTGGTTCTATTGGGCACATTGTTTACATTGAACAAGGATTACGTGAAGGCTGAGTCTTATTTCGAACGAGTATTACAGTCTGAGGCTTTTCATTTTGAAGCGACCAATAATTTGGCGGAAATATATAGAATGAAAAATGAGCCAAGTAAGGCCGTTTCTAAACTTGATGCTTATTTACTTGCGAATAAAAATGACGATTTCATGCGATTTAAGCTTTATATGGCGCGTCTTAGTGATGGCGAGGTTGATGGTGTCGCTGAGCGGACGTTTAATTATTTGAATGATAACCCTAAGAACGGTTACCTTCACTTGGTTGCAGTTTGCCTCTATTTATTGAAAGATGATGCTGATTCTGCGAGTAAACATTTGGCTATATCGAAAACATTGGTTCCTGCTGCTAGATTTAGTATGGCAATCAAAGATGAACTATTGAAAAAATTGTTGATCGGTGCTGGTTTACACTAAAAGTTTAATTGGTTTAGTTTCAGTCCTCTTGATCCCTGTTTTGGTATCAGGGGTTTATACGATGAATCGTATTGCCGGAATTAGGGGAGATATTGCTTTTGGTGAAGATTTCCAGAATTTAGTCGATTTAAGAAATGATACGGTTGCACATTTATATTATCTTTATGGGCAAAAACAGTTATCAGTAAGAGAATTTGAAAAGGGGGGGAATGCACTTCGCGCGGCACTAAAATTGAATCCTCGATTAACGCAAGCGAATGTGGAGTTGGCTCTCTTGGCATATGAGCAAAATAATGACCTTGAAGGTGCAACGCATTTTATGGAGGCAGAGTTTGCATTAAATCCTAATAATACAGATGCATTGATGCTGGCATCTATTGTTTCATTTAAGAATAAAGATTATAATTTGGCTCGAAAGTATTCCCGTAGAGTCTTAGAGCTGAGACCGCTGGACCCTAAGGTGACTGCTAATTTAGTGGAACTTTGCCGTTTAGAAGGAAGGTTGGACCAAGGGATATCTATTATTAATGACTATTTATCCAGGGCAACTCTTGATCGTAATTGGAGACTGTTCTTATTTAAACAAAGTTTATTTCTTCTGCAGCTAAATCGAGAAAAAGAAATTTTTTCCCGATTTAAGCCGATCAAAAACTTTTCTGGCAAAGATGGATATATTCAGTTGTCGATGGCAGCCGCTTATTTGAAAATAGGTTCTCCTGTTGAAGCTCGCTGGCACATGAAAGAGGCGAAAAGGGTTTCGGGTAATGAATTGGTTGAACAATTGACAAGCGATCCTGTTTTTCAAGTATTATTAAGCAAGTATTCTAAGTAGTTAATTTTTTTAAAAACATAGTTCTTTTTCTTCCGCTATTAAGAGTAATATGAGCGAATCTAAAAATACGGATTGGAGAACCTGGTTAGACCTTAATGGGTCTAAGTTGTTGATGTTTGCTCGGCAGCAATCGCATCGAAATTCTGATGCGGAAGATCTTCTTCAGGAGGCATTTGTGAAGTCTTGGAAGGTTGCTGGAGAAGAAGTGACTTCTTTTTTAACGGCGCTAGTTTTTAAGAATATTCGACGTTTGGCGATTGATAAGGTTCGTAGTTACAAGAGTCGGGTGAAACGGGAACAATTGTATTCGGATGATAATTATTCGTCAGGAACTTCGTTTCAGAGGAGTTTAGAGGATAGTGAACGTAAGATGTTTCTGCAAAATGCGGTCGATAAATTGCCTGAACGTCAGAAAGAGGTAGTTATGTTGAAGATATGGGGTGAGTTGACATTTGAGCAAGTTGCGGAGACTTTGGATGCACCTATTAATACGGTGGTCTCACGTTACAGATATGCGTTAGATAAGTTGAAACTATTTTTAGAAGGAGGGCGATCGAATGAATATACCAGAGGATGAGTTGGAAAAAGAAATGAAGGAGTTAATGCCTGTTTCTTGTTCGGATGATCTTTTTGAGAAAATTTCGGCCGAATTAAGTGAACATGAAGCAAGCCCCGACCATATCAGCGTGTTTACTCGTTTTATGCCATTGATGATTGCGGCATCATTTGGGTTTTCGATAGGGTTGAGTTTTTACTTTTTGTCGAAAAGTGAAACGTTGGTTGATTTGCCTGTAGATGTGTTGGCAACTTCAGAATCTACGCAAGAAGAAGGCGTTCCGCTAAAGGAAGAAAAGTTTATTGGAATGAATGATGAAGGTATGGGGCATGATAGCGATGGACGAATGTATCGGCAATATCGTTATCATTTTGTAGATACGGTGACATGGAAGGGGCGTGGAGAGCAGTCGACTTATAATATGTCGGTTCCTCGCGAAGAAGTGTTTAAGGTCCGATTGGCGCATTATTGATGAAAAATCAGGAGATTATGAGTGTTAGATTACTTGTTTGTTTATCATTTTCGATTGTTGGATTTTTATTTTCGAATGATGGTTCATCGGAAGTACCCTATCTTGGTGTCGCAACAAAACCTGTTTCTGCGGAAATTAGGCATCAGCTGAATTTTCAAGAAGGATTTTATTTATCAATTGAAAGTGTTGCTGAAGGTTCCCCTGCGGAAAAAGCCGGATTTATGCCTTTTGATATCATTAGTAAAATCGATGACCAGATATTAGTAAACCCGCAACAATTGAGGACTCTGGTTCGGTCTAAAGAAATTGGAGCGTCTGTGGTTTGTACTTTCTGGAGACACGGGAAAGCAGAGGATGTTAAAGTTGCTTTAGGTGGAATTGATCCCAGTGAGCTGTTAGGTGATTTTGGGCAAGGTTTCCAAGGCGGAGGAAATTCTGTTCGAGGTGCGTGGAGTGATTTCTGGAGTAACGGGGCAAAGCTTCCTGGGCGGACAATAAATCAATCATCTCGGGCAACTGTCATAAAGAATGATAGTCGAGTTATCGCCTGTCGAGATAAGGATTGTACGATAAAACTTCGACTTAAATCAGATGGAAGTCGGTATTTGGAGGTTCGAAATGAGGAAGGCGAGATCATTTTTGAAGGGGATGTTTCCAGCAAAGAGCAAATGGCTCAGTTGTCTAAGGACATTCGAGCACGAGTGAGAGAATTAGAAGAAATCAATATTGGCGGTCCTTCGCGATCTTTGCCTAATCAGAGCGAAAAATAAAAGGCTCAGTTAAGGGTAAAGCGCTAAAAGTTGAGAGTTTGAAATGAGATGTAGCCAAAACTTCCATCGCCATTCGGACGGAACGTTTCTGTTTGAATGAACTCTCCCTGTTTGGCATTGCGCTCTGAACGCCGAACATTGAACTGCCATTTTAATGTTTATTGATTCTAATCTTGTGGATCTTTTGAGTTAGTTTTCTAATTGTTGGATGAGGGTTGTTGTTCAGCGAGTATTAAAGGCGAATTTAAACGTTGATGGAAAGCTGATTTCGGAGATCGGGCCAGGGTTATTGGTATTCCTTGGGATCGAGAAAGAGGATACTGACGCAGAGCGAGATTGGTTAGTTCATAAATTGGCGAAGTTGCGACTTTTCGAAACGGACAAGGGTAAGATGGAATATTCTTTGCTCGATGGTGGGCTTGATGCGATGGTGGTTAGCCAATTCACATTATTTGGCAATTGTCGAAAGGGAAATCGACCTTCGTTTAATGGCGCTGCACCACCTGACTTAGCAGAGTTGATGTATTTATCATTTGTTGATCGCTTACAGGAGATTCTTGGGAAAGAAGTTGGACGAGGGGTCTTTGGTGCAGATATGAAGATCGAGGTTCTTAATGATGGGCCCGTTACTTTGATTTTAGATACCAGAGATAAGAGGTTTTGAGTTAACTTTGAATTAAGTGTGAAATGAGATTTGACTCGTATCGGACTGGTTGATAATTATTTATTATCAGCAATAAACTTTAAGCATTATTCATATAAAATATAATGAGCGACGAGAATTTAGAAGCGCAAGAGCACTCGATTAATGTTACCTCAAGAAATTTAGAGGTAAAGGATTCCCAAATTATTTTTAACGCTGTTTGGTCAGAGTTAGAACAGGAACTGGACAATGAGGGGGTTTGTGTGCCAAAGGAAATTATTTGGCTTAATGGAGCGCCGGGTTCTGGTAAGGGCACGCACACGCCTTTTGTTTCGGAGTTTAGGGATATTTCGGTAGACCCACTTATTGTAAGCGATTTATTGGATAGTCCAGCTGCTCAGAGAATGAAAAATGCAGGGCAGTTAGTCGGAGACAAGGAAGTGACAGCACTCGTCTTTAGAGCTATTCTGGATGATAAGTACTCGAAAGGGGTTATTGTTGATGGTTATCCTCGATCCGAGGTTCAGGTTGAGTGTCTGAAGTTGTTTTATCATAAATTGAATCAATTGCGTTTAAAGCATTTGAATACGTTGAAGGAAAGTCGTTTTCCGAAACCAGTTTTTCATATTATCGTTCTATTTGTTGATGAGCAAGAGAGTGTAAGGCGACAACTGATCCGTGGTAAAAATGCGGTTGATTATAACGAGAAGGTTGCGTTGTCTGGAATGGGCACAAAAAAAGAAATCCGTTTGACCGATTTGGACGTCGATGCAGCACATAATCGTTACCGGACATTTAAGGAGAAGACGTATGAATCGTTGAAATCGCTTCGTGAAGTATTTCATTATCATTATATTAGTGCACAAGGAACGGTTGCAGAGGCTAAACGACGTATTGTTGAAGAGTTGAAATATCAGAGTTCGCTTGAGTTAAATCAGGAAATTTTTGATCTATTATCACCCATACCATTACCGGAAGAGTTAGCGAAGCATGCTCGGCAAGATTTGATTTTACGTTTAGAAAATTACCAAAAATACAATATCAGTATTTTCAAAAATGTAGTTGCGATCATTCAGAAAAATTTTGTTCCAATTATCGAAAAAAATGCGGTTTCTGGAAAGGCCTTCATTAATACAGAAGATCCTGTTTTTGAAGATCCTGTTGCGATTACGATATTAATTGACGTGTTTTCTGAACGCGGATTCCAGGTCACAGTTGACATTCGCAAGGTTGATGTTCCACACAGAATAGATCCTAACACTTTTATCGTTGAGACTAAGGTTAAGAAAGTTTTCCGAGTTTGGATTGGTTTTAAGGGAACTGAGATTCGTCGTGGATTTCAAAAGAATTTAATAGAATAAGGTTCGAAGTATGGAAGAGAATTATAATCGGTTAGCAAAAGTATTAACTTCTTTTTCAACTAAGCTGAAAAAAGGTGAGCATGTTCTCATCGATGTGTGTGACGCTCCTGATGATATGGTCATTGCGCTTGTTCGAGCGGCAAGGAAATTGAAGGCGATTCCTCATGTGAAGTTGCAAAACGCAAAGGTTAACCGCGAATTGTATAGTAATGGCGTTGATGAGCAATTTGCAACGGAAGCTTCCTGGGAACTTGCGTGTATGAAAAAAATGGATGCCTATATCGCGATTAGGGGTTCAAATAATATTTTTGAGTATTCGGATGTTTCTTCAAAAGACATGTCTATGGCAATGAAGAGGCTAAAACCGGTCTTAGATTGGAGGGTGAAAAAAACACGTTGGGTTGTTTTGCGTTGGCCGACTTCAGCTATGGCACAACAAGCCCAGATGAGTTCCGAAGCATTTGAAAAGTTTTATTTTAATGTTTGCACAATGGATTATTCGCGGATGTCTGCTGGGATGAAAGCATTGCAACAGTTGATGGCTAAAACGGACAGGGTTCAGATCAAGGGGCCTGGGACTGATTTGCAGTTCTCAATTAAAGGGATTGGTGCGGTGTCTTGTGGCGGTGGACATAATATCCCGGATGGCGAAGTTTTTTCTTGTCCCGTGAAGGATAGTGTTGAAGGAGTGATTCAATATAATACCCCTACGACCTATCAAGGTAACTCATTTGATAATGTACGTTTGGTTTTCAATAAAGGGAAGATTGTTGAGGCAACCTCAAGTGACACAAAAGGTTTAAACAAGATATTGGATTCCGATAAGGGAGCTCGTTATATAGGTGAGTTTGCGCTTGGATTTAACCCAATTATTAAAAAGCCGATGAGAGATATTCTTTTTGATGAAAAGATTGCTGGATCATTTCATTTTACACCAGGTCAGGCTTATGAGCAGGCGGATAATGGTAATACTTCTCAAGTTCATTGGGATTTAGTTTGTATACAGCGTCCTGACTATGGTGGAGGTGAAATTTATTTCGACAATAAGCTAATTAGGAAAAATGGACTGTTTCTTCCGGCACCGCTTAAAAGGTTGAACCCTGACCATCTATTAAAAAAGAATTAGTAATAAGAATTTTGTATATTGATCTCTGCGTGTTGTTTATATAATCTTTTAACTAAATAGTGATAAGAATATGAAATTAAATAAAAACTTTATTGGATCTTCGATTGGAAAGAAAGTGTTTATGGCAATTTCTGGAACTCTATTGACTGCGTTTGTGATTGGCCACATGGGTGGCAATTTACAAATGTTTTTGGGACCAGATGCGATTAATGCTTATGCTCACCAATTACAAAATATGCCTTATGGGCTACTTTGGGTAGTTCGTTTGAGTCTACTTGGGTTGATTGTTATGCATATTGTTGCAGGCCTGAAATTAACCTTGGAGAATCGTTCTGCTAGACCTTCTCGATATGAAGTGGATGCAACGGTTCGTGCGTCATTTGCTTCAAGAACAATGCCGTTTACTGGATTTGTGCTGTTGGTGTTTATAGTTTTCCACGTGCTTCATTTTACAACAAAGTCTGTTCCAGGAATGAATTACACTGAACTGCCTTTAGCATACCTTTCACAAGGAGGACATGAAATTAAAGTGTTTGATGTTTATAGCATGGTCGTTTCTAGCTTTACCTCACCCGTTGTAACGGCATTTTATGGTATTTCTATGGCTTTTCTTTGTTTGCATCTTTCACATGGCATTTCAAGTGTCTTTCAAACGTTTGGATTAAGGAATGCAAAATGGCGTCCGCGTTTAGATCGAATTGCACTTGTTTTAAGCATTTTCATATTCTTAGGTTTTGTTTCTGTTCCAGTAGCTGTAATAACTGGATTGATAAAGAAAGAGCAACCTCACACTGCTTCCGTAGAAGTTGTCCATCATCAATATTCAAAGTAATATAAAATGAACCTTGATCCAAAAATTCCGGAAGGCCCCATTGCTGATAAATGGAGAAATCATAAGTTTAATTTAAAGTTGGTTAATCCCGCTAATAAACGAAAGTATAATGTCATTGTTGTTGGTTCAGGACTGGCTGGTGGTTCATGTGCGGCGTCTTTAGGCGAAATGGGTTACAATGTTAAATGTTTCTGTTTTCAAGATAGTCCGCGTCGAGCACATAGTATTGCGGCACAGGGTGGAATTAATGCTGCAAAAAATTATCAGAATGATGGAGACAGTGTTCATCGTTTGTTTTATGACACTGTAAAAGGTGGCGACTTTCGTTCAAGAGAGGCAAATGTTCACCGTTTAGCAGAGTTAAGCGTAAACATTATTGATCAATGTGCGGCTCAAGGTGTTCCTTTTGCTCGTGAA
>CAWUTK010000138.1:0-7878 GCA_963924785.1 uncultured Opitutales bacterium | reverse complement strand
TTACAGGCAATTCAACTTGGACTGGCGGCACTTATGTTTGGTCAGTATCAGGAGGGATGGCTGACAGTGGGAGCAATGCATCTAGTGGAGGAAGCGATACCTACAATGAAGCATCAGGAACATTAGGGACAGATTGGGATTATATGGCATTCACGGGTTCATTGGATTTTGACGGTGCTTCTGCGGGATCGATCACAATAGACATTGATAGCAATGGAACCTATACGGGCTACGATTGGGATAAAGCAACAGAAGTTAAAATTATCGGAGCTGCAAGTATCGCTAATTTTAATGCAAGTTTCTTTAACCTTGATAGTTCCGGTTTCGATGACGCAACTGGCTCTTGGTGGGTTGACTGGGGAATTGCACATCATGACAACGCCTTATGGCTTCAATATAAAGCCACCCCAGAACCTGGCACTTACTTTATAATTTTCGGTTTACTATTACTTCCTCTTCGAGCCTGGTGGCTTAAACGTATGAAGTCTTAATCTTGTTCCACTTTATATTATATGGAAGAAGAACACATCGTTGAAGAAGAACTGCCCGCAGCAGAAGACCTACCCGTAGCAGAAGCAGAAATTCCTAAGAAAAGGAAAATGGACCCAGTCCTGTTTCTGGTCCTAGCTATAAGTGGAGGGATTCATGCCGTAGCCGCTTTGGTATTTGGGTCAATGGTCATGTATAAGGCGATGACGATTGAAGAGCCTGAATTTGTGGCGCCGCCGAAGAAGCAGGCTCCACCAAAGAGGATTCAGTATAAGGTGCAAACACAGACGAAGACGAAACCGAAACCAAGAAAGATAACGGTAAATAACGTTTCTAAGATTAATATGCCGAAGATCAATGTGAAGATGCCTCAACTAAGAATGAAGGCTGATTTTTCAAATATCACTTCAGGAATGAATATGAGTGGTTTTGGTGGAGGAGGATTGGGTGGAACTGGTAAATCTGTTTCTTTGTTGAAAGTTCAGGCAAGAGGGGAACGTTTCTTATTTATGGTAGATGCGGGTTCTGGAACAATGACGGCTATTAAAGGTGGATTTGATGGATTCGATACGATTCGAAAAGAAATTCTTAGCTTAGTTAAATCGATTCCGCCTGCAATCGTTTTTAATATGGGATTTTTTGAACGGACCCGAACGAATGCAAATGTTCTATTCTTCAAACCCTCATTACTGGCCGCTACGGATGGTACAAAACTGGCATTTGAAAAATGGATACATTCGATAAATAGTGAAAAAGATTTTCAAAATGGTAAAGTCGGCTTAGGGAAAAGTAACTGGAGGCCTAGTATTCGTCTGGGCAGAAATGCCCCAGCAGAATTGATCATAATTCAAGCGTCCATTGAGCAGAAAGCAGATGTTGTTTTTTTAATTAATGGAGGGTGGAGAAATCCTTATGCCGGAATTGTGAAGAAGATGACTGCGGAAGACAAAGAAAGAAGCAAGAAAAACGCTGAAGCTCAGCAAAAAGCGCTTTTGGCTAAAGGGTATACTGCAGAAAAGAAGGCTGAATGGTTGAATGCATATTCGCAGCACTATAACCAATATGCAAAAGAATTTAAGGCATATCTAGTAAAAAACCGGATAGCAGGCGTTAGCATGAAGGGGTGGGTTCATAGTAGATACGGAAGCTTTAAGGGTATTGTTGGATTGCCACCTGTAAGTAGGGCGCAAATTATGGCAAGAGGCGGAGCAAGTTCAGGTAATTATGAGGAAAAGGAGGTTTTAAGTTTCCTTAAAGCTCAGCAAAAGAAAGCTTATGAGGGTATAAAAAACAAAAAACTTTCAATGAATGCTATTGTGTTTATTGGCAAAAGTGAAAAAGACTCAAATAGGTGGACTGATAGTATGGAAAAATCGGTTAGGGGTGTTACTAGAGATTTTAATGGGAAGTTCAGGCTTTTGGTGAGT
Source organism: uncultured Opitutales bacterium (assembly GCA_963924785.1). GTDB lineage: Bacteria > Verrucomicrobiota > Verrucomicrobiia > Opitutales > CAJWYM01 > CAWUTK01. The sequence goes on along the minus strand of CAWUTK010000138.1, from coordinate 5,962 downwards.
GATGTTGAAGCAGTAGTTGTTGGTAAGGGGGCAACTTTGGACCCTAAAGAACAGCTAAAGGTTGAAGCGAAACTTAAAAAATATGAAGATCAGTTGAAGAAGGAAAAGAATAAATTTAACATAGATGACCTGAAAGCGAAAATAGCTGCGCTTAAAAAACAACTTAACATTTAAGTAGAAACTCGATTAGTAAAGAGAAGGCTAAATGAATTACCTTGAGAAAAACATCTATGTGAGTCGTCGTAAATTTCTGATCGGGTTAGCTGGGATGTCGGCGTTCCCTTTTTTGGAAATAAATGCGGCAGAGAAGAAATCCCCAAAGTACAAACGGTTGATTGTTATCGCCACACCTTTCGGCTTTCACACGGATTATTGGAAACCTAATAAGTTAGGGGCTGATTATAGCAGTAAGTATTCACCGCTTTATGAAAAGGTTAAGAGTGATATTAGTATTCTTTCCAACTTAGCACATGGGATGCGGGGTGGTCATGCGAGTACCTGTTCATTTTTAAGTGGAGTTTACGAAACGGAAGCCTGGAGGTATCAAAACAAAAATGAAACCCTTGATCGTTTTATTGGTCGCCATATGGGGAGTCAGAGTCGATACACGTCGTTGAACTTGGGGACATTCGGGCCTTGTGAGCGACTGTCATGGTCAAAGGAAGGAACGATTTCGCCTATGATCACGGATCCTTCAGCCGCTTATAATTTATTGTTTAAGCCTGAGTCAGCGGAAAGTATTCAGGCGAATCGTGTCAGTCTCGCAGAGCGAAATCGTCAACTCGAATTTATGAGAGGGGGCTTTTCTTCTATTAAATCGAGGCTAAGTAAGCGAGATCAAGATAAATTAGAAGAATACCGAAGTGGGATTGTCAATTTAGGTGACTCGCTCAAACAATCAGAAAATTGGCTAGATACCCCTAAGACTGAACCGCCAGCAGGAATGGTTCCAACGATTAAGTATCAGAAGCAATATCCTTCAACGTTCGCTTTTCAATCTCAATTAGATATTGCTTACTGGGCATTGGTGAGAGGAGAAACACGTGTTATGACGGTGAGCACCTCAAGGAATATGCCTGTTAATGAGTTTGGTGCAGGTAGCTATCACAGTACGACTCATCACGGGAAACTTCCAGAACGAATAAAAGCCATTGAGAATATTGATCGCATGGTAATTTCTAAAGCAGCTGATTTTATTGAACGTCTTAAAAATACACCTGACCCAGAGGGCACGGGCACTATGCTAGATAATACGATAGTGTTAATGGGAAGTGGTATGGAGAGTGGGAACTCTCATTCTTCACGTAATATCCCCATCATGCTTGCAGGCGGCGGTTTTAAACATGGGCAACATATTAAAGTTGAAAAGAAAGCAAATGGCATTAACGAATATGCCTATGCCGGTGATTTATTGCTGACGATTGCTCAGAAGTTTGGCTTGCCAGTAAATAGTTTTAATCAAAGTACCAGTGGTATTCTTGGTTTAGTATAAGAGAATTTGTCTATTTTTGACAGGATTAACAAGATATACAGGATGAATTTTTTCTAAGAACTTATTTCACTTTTGATGAAACCTGAAATAATTCTTTCAGCATTCATAGATGCCTTCCCGAAGCATCCGTTTTCGTGTTCGTTCGTGATTTTCGTGGTTAAAAAACCGAAGCATCCGTCCATTTTAACCCTTTCTCCTTTTTCTCCGTGGTTTAAAATCCATTTCCCATTCGAATTAAAATGAAGTGTTTCAAAAAAAGATTATGAGCTTTATTTATAAATTAATTTCAATGCGTGCGCTGGTAGGTTTCATGACTCTCTTATTCGGTGGGTTGTCATTGAACGCTGAGGAAGGTAGTGACATGGATCTTGATCCTAAGTTTCATCCTTTGGTAAAGAAGTATTGTCTAGATTGCCATAATGATGAAAAAGAAAAAGGTGATCTTTCGATACAGCACTTGAATATTTCGGATATGACGATCGATGATTATGATATCATGCTGCTTATGCAGGAAAGCCTTGAATCGGAAGAAATGCCGCCCGAAAAAGCAAAGAAACATCCGTCAATTGAAGAAAGAGAGATAATATCAGAATGGCTTCTTAGTGAAACGCATGATAACGAGGAGCGATTAAAAAATCAAGTACCTCAGACTGTTTTGAGGCGTTTGAATACGTATGAGTATCGTCGTTCGGTTGAAGATTTGTTAAGGCTAGACACCTCATCACTTTATGAAATTAATAATTTCCCAGAAGATCAGAAGAAGGGTAATATTACGAATAATGCGAAAGCTTTATTGTTGTCGAGTGATTTGCTCGATGCGTTTGCTCGATCTGGCAGTGAGCTGAGTGAAGTAATTCTTAGCCAAGATCCCAGCGAGAGGCCTGAGACTAAAAAGATGGCTTATAAGCCTCCATTTATTACTCAAGCATCTATCTATGGGGGGCCGCATTCGATCGGTCAGAAGATTGATTGTAATGCAGTATTCAAAACTGGATATAAGGCAGGTGAATATCAGGATATTATTTATTCTCACCCATTTAGTATCGAGAAATTTAAGCGAGTGTTGAATCAAGTTCATTTAAATACTCAACCCAAGGAAGGTGGAGCGCCAGATGACGGTTACTACACGGTGTCTCTGAAGGTGATGGGGAAGAATCGTCTTCCAAATGGTAATGAAGGGGTATATCCTAAGGCTTATTGGAATCCCTCCGCTCCGCTTAGACTGGAATTATTAGTAGACGGTAGTTTAAAAAAAGAATGGATTCTTAAAGATGACGAGTATCAGATTGTCTCGGCAGATATATGGTTAAATAAGGGTCAGACCTTTAAGATCCGTTTTCCTCAAGGAGTAGGTGGCTTTTATAATTTATGGCACAACCCACTGGTTGAGGAATTTGGGGAACCGGCGTTTCCTGTTAGTCAGGCAGTAGAGAAGGCAATAGCGAAGATTATTAAGAAAATGCGTAGGGGAGGGAAGCTTGAAAAATATCAACATGGATTTATGAATCAATGGGCAGCTTACTATCAGCAGCATTATCCTACCTTGCGTATTTCTGATGCATTGATTGAAGGCCCCGTTTACACAGGGCGCGGTGGCCTAGCCTACAAAACGTTGTTTGGTGAGAATAATACACTTGAGACATGTGATCCTGTTACGGTTATTAATCGATTAGGGCTAAGAGCATTTCGAGGTTATGCTAATAAGGAAAATCTTGGGCCTATATTAACAAAGGTTGCTGAACGAGAAGCCACACATGGTAAGCGATCCGCAATAAAAGACGGCATCATGGCTGTTTTAAGTTCACCCTGGTTTATTTACATGGTGGAAGAATCTAACGACAAGGGGAAACTGAGGAATGTTTCTTTTGCCAATCGGCTCTCATATTTTTTATGGGGAACGGGGCCAGATGCTAAGTTAATGACAAGTGCTCGTAAGGGAACATTAAGGACTCAGTTTGGTTTAAGAAGAGAGATTGATCGCATGGTGGATTCGCCAAAACTTTCTGGGCTGATAAAACGTTTAGTTGGAGAGTGGCTGAATTTAAATGTTATCGGAGAAATGCCTCCGTCAGAGAAGACTCACCCTTTATATTATTCATTAGAGTTGGAGAAAAATAGTAAGATAGAAACGCGTGCCTTTATGTATGACATGATTCGAAATAGGCAGCCGATTCGGAATTTGATTAGTAGTGATTACGTGTTTGTTAATCGACCGCTTGCGGAGCTTTATGAAATAGAGGGAATGAATCATTTGGGATTTAATAAAGTAACAAAGGTCAAAAACGATGATCCGTATAGAGGGGGGTTATTAGGGCAAGCCGCAGTCTTAATTGCCACTGCAGATGGAGCCATGACGAGTCCTGTTATGCGTGGATTATGGGTGCTGAGGACGATTTTTGGCGACGATGTCAGTGATCCTCCAGCTAGCGCAGAGCCTGTTGAGATAGATCTTCGATCGGCTTCAAAAACGTTACGTAAACAATTAGAGAAGCATAGCTCTGATAACAGTTGTGCTATTTGTCATAAGGAATTTGACCATTTAGGGTTTTCTCTTGAAAACTATGATGTGATTGGAAGGTATCGGGAAGAATATGTGGTAAGATATCGTAAGCACCAGTTCACTCGCAAGCCCGTTGATGCTAAAGGAGAAATGCCAACAGGTGAGAGCTATCATGATGTTAAAGGCCTGAAAGAACTTTTATTGACTAAACCGTATCAGCAGAAATTAGCTTTTGGTATAACTAAAAGTTTAATGACCCTCGCTTGTGGCAGGGAAATGACAAAAATCGACGAACTGGAAATCGAGAAAATAGTTGAGATATATTCGAATACAGATGATTGCCGGTTTAGAGATTTACTCTATGGTGTCCTGATGAGTGATACTTTTTCGAGAAAATAACCCCTAATGGGATTAACCCAAGCAGAGTGTTGGGTTTTTTTGTTGGATAAGCTGTAAATCGTTCTAGTGTAATTGTTTGAGTATTATAATTCTTGTAGTATGGAGTTTTTTGTAAATATTGTCCATTCGCGGGATGTTACAATATCAAACAATTAGGGGATGATAACGCATTGTATCCTTGTTAAATTGTGATATAATAGAAGCATCAGTAATCTCCCTATAAAGTTAAATTCAGTCATCGCGATTTTCCTGTTTGCAGTGAGTGCCTCTTTTGGTGCCACGGTCACCTGGGATGGGAGCACTGACATGAATTGGTCTGGGGTAGTGGATACTACCAGTTGGAGTGGGGCGACTTACGGTACTGGAGATATTGCCCAATTTAATGGTGCGGGTGCTGGGACGGTTACGCTACTGGGGGATGTAGCTCCTGGATCCATCTCTGTAAATGACGCTGGAAGCAACTACACCCTCAGCGGTGCCAATAAAATCACTGGGGGAGGAACGCTGACCAAGGCAGGAACGGGAACGCTTACTGTTTCCACTGTCAATAATGACTACACGGGCGGCACCACGCTGAATGCTGGTAAACTTACACTTGGAAACAGCGAAGCTATTGGTACCGGCACATTGACTCTAGCCGGTGGAACGTTGAGTAACTCTGTCGGCACTAACGTGAATATAAACGAGGCCATTGTTGTCTCAGGGACGACCGCCGTGTTTACAGGGTCAACTGCAGCACCGAATGGCTTAACGCTGAGCGGCGATATTACAGGTGCCGGCACCATAAGCTTAGGTGGCACGGGTAGCGGCCAGGGGAGCAGATGGCTCAGTATTACCGACAATTTGGACGGCTTTACCGGCACCATAGCCTTCGAATCTGTCGCTGGTACTGGAAACAATATCTTGATTGGAGCGGCGAATACGACGGCGGCACTTGTGCTCTCGGGCACCACGGGTAAGTACGTTGGTTTCCAAAGTGCGAATGCCACGTTCGGTGAACTTTCCGGCACGGGCGGAAGCATTAAAGCCTGGAATAGAAGGTTGACGATCAATCAGAGTACGGACACCACGTTTGCAGGCGTGCTGTCGAATATCAATTCCAACAACCGGCTCGGGTTAACCAAGGCGGGAACCGGCAGTCTGACACTATCGGGAGCGTCCAACTACACGGACGGTACCATTGTCAGCGGCGGCAGGCTCGTATTGCAGAACACCAATCTGTCCCCGTCGTTCGCCATTTCCTCAGGCGCGACGCTAGAGATGAATGGTACACGCACCATGACCGCAGATACATCCTTCACGGGTTTAGGTACTTTAGAAAAAACAGGAGCCGGCACAGTTATATGGGGTGCTGCAGCCGCGACATTTGCCATGGGGAGTGGCTCGCTCATCGACGTGCAAGCAGGAACCTTGCGGGGTGGCAGTAACGCCAATGACGTCTGGACGAACAATTACTCCGACCTGAATGTGGAGAGCGGCGCGATATTTAACGGCACCGAAGCAAATGTCCGTGTGGATGCGTTGACGGGATCGGGAACGATCCAGTCAGGATTTGGCGGAGCTGGCTATCT
>CAWUTK010000137.1:0-18976 GCA_963924785.1 uncultured Opitutales bacterium | reverse complement strand
TAAAAACGCTCAAAAATCTAGATTCGAAAGCAATGAGAATGAATGAACCGAAGGGTCGCAAAGTAATTCATGCGTATGATCCTGCGATAATAGATTATCAACAATGGCATAAGTGGAAGCAGTCGAAAGGAGTTTATATTGTCACAGTAGAAAAAAGTAATTCAGCATTACGCCCCACAGCAGAGCCAACTTGGGATGAAAATGATTTAGTAAACAATGGAGTCTTAAATGATCAATGGGTGTTCTCTTCGAGCACACCGACACCTATTCGACGAGTCACCTACCAAGATCCTATTAGTGGTAAAACTTACAAATTTTTAACTAATGAAATGAATTTAAGCCCTGGCTTAATTGCATTCATTTATCGCTCTAGATGGAATATTGAAAAAGTATTCGATGAAACTAAAAACAAATTAGGAGAAGCAAAAGCGTGGGGTAAGTCAAAAGCATCAAAAGAACAACAAGCTTGTTTTATTACAATGGCATATAATCTATTAATTCTATTGGAACAACGCATTGAAAAATGTTCAGGCATTATAGATTTTAAAACCATGATTAAACGTGATAATCGAAAAACAAAGGAAATCGATTTTATAGTCGAATCGGATAAGGCAATCAATCCATTGCTTCTCTCCATCGATTTTGCCACACAACGTAGCCTTCAATTCATTAGATGGCTTCGAGCCAAACTGATAAAACCAACTTCTTGGGATAACGCTATGAAGCTTTTACTGCCTCTTCAGCTCCAATATCTTAGGTGAAAATCGAACACCGTTCTTGTTGACGGAAGGAAAATCAATCGGCAATTGCCTGCCATGCTAGATTTTACATGAAAGCATTTTTATCTGTAGCCATCATATACGCGGTTTCCTTACTTATATTGCCAGACTGGAGGTTTGCTCGAAGAGAAGAATCCATCGAAATCATTCCTTCATCCCTTCCACCATCAATAATATTCCGTATACTACTTAAAGCATTCTGCAAGATGGCATTAGGTAACGCGTCATGTCTAAATAATATTTCATGAGTTGCCACTCGACCCCCGCTCACCGTTTTACAAAGCAACTGAGAAACAATCGATGTTAAACACCCCGCTAGCATGGTTCTTACTTGCCCCTGCTCTTCTGGGGGGAACGCATCCACGATACGGTCAATAGTTTTTGGGGCATTGTTGGTGTGAAGTGTTCCAAAAACCAATATCCCCATACTCGCACAAGATAGTGCTAATTTAATAGTTTCCGCTTCTCGCATTTCACCAATCAGAACGACATCAGGATCAGCACGCATTGCACCCTTAATCGCCCGCGGGAAACTAATGGCATGATCTCCCACTTCACGATGAACAATAATTGACCGCTTACTTTTGTGAACAAATTCAATAGGGTCCTCAATCGTTATAATATGTTTCTGACGATTCGCGTTAATATAATCAAGAATCGCTGCCATCGTAGTCGATTTACCACTACCCGTAGGCCCAGTAACCAAGACTAAGCCCTGATTGTAATCTGCCATTTTCTTTAAACATTCTGGCAAATTCAGTTCTTCTAATGTTAATATTTTTGAAGGAATAACACGTAAAACGCCCGCTTGTCCCCAGAAATTATAAAAATAGTTCACACGAAAACGAGATACCCCTTCGATTTCATATGCGAAATCAAGATCTCGTTTATCCATAAACTTATTCCATGGAATGTCTCTGCAAATCTCTCTAAGCGTTTGAAACATCATCGTTTGGTCGATCACAGGATATCCTGGTATCGGATCTAAACGTCCAGAAAGTCTGAGTTTTGGTGGGGAATTAACCGAGAGGTGTAGATCGGAGGCTCCGGCTTCGACCATCGCAGTTAAATATTCATCAATTATAGCCATTTAATTCTCCTTTCAGTCTAAAATAGTTTCTTTTTTTTCTTCGGTGCTTGCTGTAAGCCCTGCCCGCTCGACATTGCTGCCTCTAACTGCTGAATGAGTGTCTTGTTTTTCAAGTTAGTCTTAGCCACTTGCCCAGAGATTTGACCCGACTCCCAAAGTTTCATCACAGAATCATCCATCAGACACATTCCTTTTTGAGAACTCATTTCGATCACATTCTGAATCCCTTGCTCTTTTTTCTCACGAATCAAATTAGAAACAGCCGAAATATTAAGTAATATCTCACAAGCCATGACCAACCCACCATTTGCTGCAGGAAGTAGTCGCTGACAAATAATTCCACGTAAACTTTCTGCTACCATCGCACGAATCTGATTCTGCTGAGACGGAGGAAACGCATCTAATAATCGACTCAAGGTTGAAACAGCGTTACTCGTGTGCATCGTTCCAATAACAAGGTGACCTGTTTCAGATGCAGTAATCGCCATCTCCGTCGTCTCCAAATCTCGAAGCTCTCCAATAACCAGAATATCAGGATCTTCACGAAGAGCCCCTTTCAATGCCGAAGCAAAAGATTCAGTATGCTCCCCTGTTTGCCTTTGGCTAATGATACATTGTCCAGACTCTTGAACAATTTCAACGGGATCTTCCACAGTTATGATATGATCCTCACGCACGTGATTAATTTGCTGCACCAACGAAGCCAACGTCGTCGTTTTCCCTGAACCAACAGGCCCCGTAATGAGAATTAATCCATTATGATTATTTAATAAATCTTTGATAATCTCTGGATTCCTCAACCCCAACTCTTCAACAGCGGGAACAACAGCGGGAACAAGGTGGTAATTTGCAGATACACCCTCTTTTTGAACCATGACATTTACACGAAAACGTTGATTCCCCTCAATATTTAAGGCATAATCCAAGTCTTTTATTTTCAAAAACTCTTCCTTTTGATCCGGAAGTAAAAGAGCCATATTCATTCGGTATGACAAATCTGGACTAATTATATCTTCTGTTAAAAACTCTATCTGACGATTTCTCCGTAAAAAAACACGAGTCTTTGCACTAATATGTAAATCACTCGCACCCTCTAAAGTTTGAACACAAGCAACGAAACTGACCATTGCCCCCTTCATCTCTTCATCGCTTAGATCTTGTAAATCATGAATAAACTGAGGCAATTCTTCTGGATCAACGTACCAACCCTCTGCAGGCGCTTTTGGTGGACCTCCTAAAGAATCAAGATCCTCAGGAAGCGTCAGATCAATACTGCTTCCTTCTTTGCTAGTTGGGGGGGGCGGCGGGACAGAAGCATCGATTTCCTGCGCAGTTTCCTCGTCTGGAGCAACCTCCGCTTCACCCGATTCGTCTCGAGTAGCAAGTTCCCAAGCTTGATCAATCAATGTCTGTAAAGCAGCTTCATCCGGGCACAATTGATTTTCAACAATCACATCAATTAGCGCCTGAAAGGTTAACTCTTCTTCAGAGCCTTCCACTATTTGGTTGAAATATTCCTCGTCAAATATTGCAGATTCAATACATAAACGGGACAAGGTCTGAACGTATTCGTCGATAAGTAAAAATAAATATAGGTTATAAGAGTAAAAGGTTTAATCACTCAATTAACAGAATTCTAAGCTTCCCATTAATTGTGTAATCAAATATGAATATTATTGAATAAAACGATTAAACAATAAACTCAATTTGAAAACTATACTTCAAACTGTCAATAAAATCACCCCTGTCACAAACCTTTAGTAATACCGACAAGAAACTCTTTATTCCCATCGGTTCCTTTGATGGAAGACTCTGTTTCACCTAAAATGTTCGCATTGGGTAATTGAGATTCAATAAAGGCACGAACTTCGGATCGTACCCGTTGGTGAATATCAGGTTTACTAATGATACCCTTTCCTTCATCGGCTTCTTCTTTTGTGGCTTCAAATTGGGGTTTAATCAAAGAAATAAACATACCTCCGGGCTCTAAGAATTCCCAAGCAGGGCCAAGTATTTTCATTATAGAGATAAATGAAACATCCATAACAATCAAAGGGTATTCATCAAATGGCAGCTGACGCTTTTCTAAGTAACGAGCATTTAATTTTTCGATATTTGTTACACGCTTATCTCTTTGTAGCTTATAATGTAACTGAGCACGACCGACATCAACACAGGTCACACTCACTACACCCGATTGTAGCAAGCAATCGGTAAACCCTCCCGTCGAAGCTCCGATATCCAATGCTCTCTTACCGCTAAAATCCAAATCAAACTCACGAATAAAACCTTCCAGCTTTTCGCCCCCACGACTCACATACTTAGGGGCTTCGGCCAGCCGAATCGGCGTGTCTGCAAGAATCATTTTTCCAGGTTTTTCAAGTCGATGATCACCAGAAAAAACCTTACCTCCCATAATCAATGCTTTCGCCAATGAACGGCTATCACATAAACCTTTTTCAACTAACAGTTCATCAACTCGGAGTTTCTTTACCTTCTGAGTCATACTAACAATAACACCTGTTATGCTTGGTAGCCTTTAGGAACTTTGGTGTACTTTTCTTGCATATAAGCTCCTTGTAGCGCTTTAAACTTTCGTTTATCCATATTGAGCTTGTCACGCCGATCAGCGTAAGAATCCACAGTATACTTAATCAAATCCAAATTACTCTTTTGCTTTTCAAATATCCGATCAAGGCGATCATTAAAATCAGCGATCTCGAGTGGACTTTTTTTAAAGCGTTTTCCCAAATCAACAAGATCTTCAACGATGCGATCTTTCTGTGATTCAATGTTCGGTAATTTATCAAGCTCATCCCCATTAATGACAGTTGCCTCTTCATCAATCAAATGCTCGAATTTTTCGAGCAAATCAGAATAGAGTTTTTCTTCAGGAAGCATTATGAAAATTCTGTTAAACAGAAGTCGAACACAGCGTATTCGAAACAGGAACTTATGCTTGTAGTGAGAATGAACCTGGCTCGGCTCCACCACCGCCACCAAATGGTTGCTGAGGTCCGCCACTTGCTTGTTGCGTCAACATTTCAGCCCACGCATCTCTCAGCTCCTGAATGGTTGTTTCTGCAAGCTTAATTGGCTCTGGGTCTTTGTTAATATTTGCTTGTTGCAAATGATGATGACAATAATCGTATAAACGATATAAAGTCTCTGGAAGTTCACCTGGAACACCTAAGTCCAGCGAAGATTGAAGCTCAGTGATAATATTTTGAGCTTTAATCAGGTTATTGTTAACCTCTTCGTTTTTTCTTGTGAAGTTTTCAAGTTCGAAGCCACGTTTTGCAGCATGCATGAAACGGAGAGCTCCATCATACAGCATTAAAACCAGTTTACCCGGACTAGCCGTTTCAACGGAATTAGTCTTATAAGACTTAGCAAACTTTTGGTTTACCTTCGGTGCCTTATTAGACTGATTCTGGTTGAATTGATTAAACTGATTGTACATAACTTCGGAGTCCTGGGTTACCCTATCTCTCGTCGAATTGTGAGATAAGACCGCTAGCTACTGATTCAAGAATTGCATCGTCAGGCCAATTTGGATTTTCCAACAATGCCAACCCGCGCTTAACTGCATCAGGTCGAACATCTTTCATGTCAGAAAGTTGATCCAAATAAGATGTGACATCAGCAGTTTCTTTACTCTCAACAGCTTCACTAGAACTAGGCACCTTCGCTTCTGAACGAGCAGCTTTAGCTTGAAAAGGTATTGCTACCCTTGCTGGATTGTTACTTATTGAGTCCATGATTTATCTTATTTAATTAGTATTGTTTTGTATAACTTACTAATCGACCGTTGATATAAAAACTTTAGTTATTTTTTAAATTATCTTTGAGGAAGGGTAGAATATACAGCATTTGCTACATATTTAGAAAATTGACGCGGAGATTGCAAGGTTCCTGGTACACCATGCCCCTTAGAAACATTCATGTCGAGGAAATTCTGGAAACGCTCAACTGCTAACTGAACCGAGCGGTCTCCCCCATTAAATGTCGTGTCAAAAGCCCAAAAGACCTCTGCTGAGCTTAGTTCAACTAATTTACAGCGGACACCCATGCGTAAAGGACGGTAAGGCTCATAATTCGTTAAATCGGTTAACAAAACGGCATCCACACGGAATTCCTTCTGTAATTTAGCAAGAAAATCCTCTGGTAAGTCGTCTACGATATTATACTGCTCTTTGCCAAAATGATATTTCATTTCTTTACGAGTAATTGCTCTCACCTCAAATCGGCCTTGGCGACTGATTTCTGTATGAAAGTTCTCATCAACAAAAGAAAGAAAAGGGGCTGTATCCAGTTTATAATAAACAGGTAACACCGCAACACGCGTGATTTGCCCTGCTAATCGTCCCATTGTATAAACATTTGTAGGCTGAAAAGGCTTAATTTTCATCACCTCTACTTTCTGCTTCATGTGGCCACAGCCAATACCAAGAAAAATAAATAATGTCACGAAAAGTGTTATTATTTTCCTCATGGAAACCTTCCCCCCTTCTTTATTACCTAATGCCATAAAATACCTAAATCTATTAATTATTAATTACTTAAGACTCCCCTGCAATGCAGTCATCTGCTGACTAATCGAAGATTGGGCCTCTTCCATTCGAATAAAACTATTCGTCAAACGTTCTTCTTCTGACTCAACTAAACGCTCTAACGCTGCAATTTGAATATCAATTCTTGCGTTTCGAGCAGTCAAATTGTCTGTTTGTACTTCTATAGTACCTTTACCTGATGCAGAGGCTGCTCCTGGATAAGTAGTGACAAATGTCGTTCCATCATTAAACAATTCAATGAACCCTTGAACATACTGAGCAACTCCACCATAAGTTTTTGTGCCATTATTTCTAGCAGTGACACCATCTCTTTCAAAACCAGAGTCCACATCTTCAGTAATTTCTTGAGTGAACAATGCTTGAACAAGATTAGAATTCTTAGTCAATGCTTCATCTAAAGCAGCTTTATCCTTAAGAAGCAAACGACCTTCAGAAGAAAAGTCCAATCCGATATCAGTAATTCGCTCAAGACCGGAGTTATACAAATTACTTTTAGCATGTCCAACAGGATCACCAAAAACAATTTTTCTTAATTCGGAGCTTAATCGAGTAATCTCGAGATTATCAGATAATATCGCGGTTTCAACAGATGAACCTGAAATAGTTGTTTCTGTTAAATTTTCCAGTAAATTGGCTACGGCATTATACTGATTAACAAAATCCTGAATTTTACTACCAGCCACTCCAACATCTGCATCAACAGAAATCGTGATTGCATTATCAGTCGTTGCAAAAGCTTTCTTAACATTAATATCCAATCCAGTAACACCATGCGAAGTTGCATCGAATGTATTAGTATTACTTTGAACAGTTACATCTGGAGCACCATTAATGGAAAGTGTCATTCTCGCATCATTTCCGTAGGCCTTAGTTCCAGTCGTTAAACCTAATGTCGCTAATAAATTACCTGTCGTATCTGCAACATCAACACCCAACGCTCCTGATTCATCATTTACAATAAGAACCTGATCTTGCAAAGAATCATAAACCATCGTCACATTAGCCGCAGAAGCATTAACACGATCAATAACATCAGAGAGTGAATCCTTTGACGTATCATAAGCAACCGTCACATCATTAATTGTTAAATTATGAGCACCTGTAGTGATTGCATTTTGAAATTTAATATTTTCAAGACCTGTTCCCGGAATAATCGATCCTAGCCCACCTTTTCCAAATACCACATCAGAAGCAGCACCATAACTATCACCAGCTCCAACATTTGTTAAAGACTGGATATTCACACCATTTGTTAACGTGTCTCCACTTGATAATGTTGAAAGTACTTTGTAACGAGTTCCCCCAATCATTAAAAAGTCATTTGCGGCATAATTATTCGTCGCAGTAAATCCAGCCTCATCATAAATGAATCCTTCATTTGCAGCTGAAGTCACAAGTGTGCTTGCTGAAACCGCTGATCCAACAGCAGGAGCTGTTTGACCAGCTACTGCAAAAGCACCGGCCTCACCAAGCGTCGCTGCTGTCATAGTAATAACATTTGCGGCATTAGTAGCAGTAGCTGCTCCACCAATAGCCGCAGCTAAACCTGCAGCAATTGACGTAGAAGTCTTATTCCCAACTGCGACGTTATATGAATAGGCTGTGCCATCTACTGTCAGTGAAAATGCATCACCTGCAGTCACGGATGGGTCTAAATCGGTTGCAACTCCACTAGTAACTGTCCCTTGATCTATCAAAACATAATTCGCAGTAGTAATTGCTGTTCCAGCCGCATCAGATGTAACGGTTAGTTGACCAGAAGCACCGCCTAAAGCTGCTGCTGTAACTTGAGCGTTAACCGCTCCCGATGCATTAATCGCAGCGGCTATCGCCGTTGCAACTTGATCAGGTGTTTCGCCGCCTGCCATTGCTGCCGACGTGATAGTAGTCCCGTTTACATCAACCGAAAAAGTATCCCCTGCTGCAATATCTAAAGAATTACTAACAACACTGCTTAAAGTCTCGACTTGAGTAACCGCCACGACATTTGCCGTTGTTGTAGCCGTTCCATTACTGGCTCCTCCACCTGCAGTAGTTACAGCATTATTAACAACATTCGGATTTCCAGCAGTATCAGCAGTGATAGTCAACTGACCTCCTCCGATTCCAGCGGCTGTTACTCCTGCCAATAAACTAACTTTTGCAGCTAAAGCCGTAGCTACTTGATCTGAAGTATCACCGACATTAATTTCAGATCCTTCAGTTACAGTAACGGTATTAACTCCTCCTCCATTAATATCTACATCAATAGAAAAGGTATCAAGTGCACCAATCGTTCCCGCATTAATGGTGAGCGTATCAACTTGAGATACTGCAGCAACATTTGCAGTTGTTGTGGCTCCTGTAACCTTAGTAGGACGAGCCGTTTCATTAATTCCAAAATTATTCGTATTAAACGTCGTTGCAGAAAGATCTGCTTTAATTAGAATTTGGTTCACAGCAGCACCATTCGTCGCAGTAGTTGTTCCACCTGCAGCAGAGGCATTAATCTTAGTCAGCAATGAGTCTCTGATGTTTTGCTGAAGTGTTGCAAGCGTTGCATTCAACGCAAAATCTGTGCCGGCTTTTGTTGTAACTGTCGTGCCATTGACATCTACCGAAATAACATCACCTGTTTTCACGGAAGAAACATTCGCTGCTGTAATTGTAAGTATATCTTCCTGAGAATTATAATCTGCGGGAGTGGTAAGAGTTACACTCTCTTGCTCAGCAACTTCACTCGCATAATTTAAAGTCATCTGCGAGAACATCTTCAACGTATCAAGAAAATTACTCGTGTCACTTGGACGACCCATAATAATTGGATTAGTATCTCCACGGAAAACAACACGGCCTTGTGTTGTGTCGTAATACGCATTATCAATGTCAGCAATATCAGTCGTGATCTGTGCCAAAACAGCATCAAGCGTACTACCTGCAAGTGTAAAATCACCGCCAGTTCCAATTTTATATTGCTTACTACCGACTGAAAAAGTTCCCTCGGAAACAGGCACTACTAAATTTAATCCATTTAAATTGTCTGTAGAAACAAGTGCTTTACCAACACCAACAGCACCCGCCGCAACACCTGTAAGCATTGTCTGGGAAGAAAGGCTAACGTGTTTAATTTCGATTTTACCCGTTAGTGTATTCGCCGCTGCTGTACTATTTAAAAAACTACCTAGATTCGTGCCGCTTCCCGACAGGGAAACCGAACGGGCACCAAAGATACCTTCATCAGATAAAGTCTTTGATGCATTTTTTAAAGAATCAAGATTACTCTTAACTTCACCCAATGCAGATGCCTTATCCTCATTGTCGGCTTGCTCATTTCGCAAACGTTGCTGTGGAATACGCTCAATCTCAATCAATTGCTCGACCATTGGTTTCCAGTCGAAACCTGACGCTAATCCTGATAATGAAAAATCACTCATTTATTCTTTCCCTATTTAATAGTAAACCACACATTAGAGTTAATTCTCTGAAAAATCAAACCTCGATTCCAAAAGCTGTATCGTCGCATTCGATCCTTCAACTAACCCCCAATAATATTCCTTATTTCTCATAAGGGCCTCCCAATTCTTATTGCTGTGGTTAATTGTCCTTAATTTACGCTTATACTTGATCAGTTCCAACTTAGTGCTTCCTTCAAAAAGAATATCGTAATTCTCTTTATCACTATCTAGCAACTGGTTAACAATATTAGAATGAGCCAAACCTTCTTTAACTAAAGAATGATTGCTATAGTTCATATTTGAAAGTTTCTCTGGCAACATATCCATTTTCAATGCAGCCTCTAAAGACGTCTCAAACACGCGTTTCGCATACTTTAAGGTAGGTTTAAGCGAATCCTTAATCGCCTGATCCTTCTCTTCTTCAGTATCCCACTTCTTCTCATCTAAAAATTTCTCTAAGCGCTCGTAAACACAGTCGCTACTTGGTGCATCCTTCAGATCTTCAAGCACTTGTTCATAATTCTGATACCTCGCTCCCTCAACCTTCACTCCCAAGCGAGCGGTGTTAACATAGTCAATGTCAGGGTACTTTTCGATATACTGTTCAAATGTTTTAAGGTAAACAAACAACCGAGATTCAACAGGCACCCTATCGACAGTATTGCCCGGCAACATATGCGCTCCTGATGTATCTTCAATCATTCGCCCTTCATCGGCATAAATAGAATCTTTCACGTAGTATTGGCCACTTTCGGTCATTGCCATGTCTTGCCCAACAAAAATAATCTT
The DNA here is from genome assembly GCA_963924785.1 of uncultured Opitutales bacterium. Classification (GTDB taxonomy): domain Bacteria; phylum Verrucomicrobiota; class Verrucomicrobiia; order Opitutales; family CAJWYM01; genus CAWUTK01. The sequence continues at coordinate 8,310 of CAWUTK010000137.1, read as the reverse complement.
TGGACAACCCCAGAAACGAGCAATATCCAAAATACAGGCTGAAACCGTTCCTTGCTCAACAATCGCAGTTCCAGGCGTTAAGCCTAATTTTTGCCTCAATCCATTCGCAATAGGACTTATCCCCGACCAACTAAATGCCCGGCCGGCAAATTTTTCGTGAACAGAAGGGCATGCGCTCATCGGCGCTAAAAGCATAACATCCTCCGCTGGAATACTTTCGTAGGTTTTACCTGTATATTCTTTGGGGTCGGCGGAAATGGTGACATGAGGCTTTATACCAGCGTTCATCAATGTTCGATAAGGCGTGTTACTACAAGCAATGATCGCATGATCTTTCGCTGCTCGTAAGAAATCTAACGACTCTTCCAGTGATGGCCCCGCCCCAACAAGAATCAATGGCATATCACTAAAAACACCTTCGGTCACACCCACATCCGGAGCATTTGCCAGTAATCGAATATTATCCAATGTGTTTTCTTGATTCACTGCCGCAGTGTCCATGTTAGCCATATACAATGGCCTCAGAAACAAATACTTACGAACCACATCTGCAAAAAACTTGTCATAATAAGCTTCATCAATGCAATGCAAAGGAGAATAGATAGTTGGCAACAAATTACGAACACCCATCAGTGCTGCTTCTTGTAGTGGGTGGAAAAAATCATCATCAACTTCGCCTGTTCCTAACAAAAACCGTTCATCTTCAAGTATATCACTACAATCAACTTGTGAAAAAACCTCTAGTAGCAAACGTGGATTAGGTTCCGCAACGAAAACCATGTGTTCTGGCGAGATTTTCTTTAACATGGCTCGGACATGGTGCCCTAAACCAAAACCCGTGATCGAATAAAGATTATTTGGCTCAACTCGAATCATTTTCAGCCAACGCTGAATCAACGGTGCTTCATTACCTTTGCCATATGGAAAAATATCATGCCCTTCTTTTTTCAACGAAAGCTCAAATTTCGCCCCCTTCTTAGATAAATCAAAGTTCGGTAAATCATTTTGAACGGCAATGATTCGACGAAAGACATGGGGGAATCGTGAATTTAGCAGCTCTTCATTTTTTGGGAGTAACCTCATGCCGCTTTCAAGTCCTCCAAAACTGATTTATTTAAAAATTCTAATGTTTTTTCAAACAAAGGTAAAAGCTCACTATCAACAACGTCCGAAAGTGTCGCAACGTCGCCTCTCTGAAAACATTTAAATAATTGTTCAAAAACGACTTGGTGCTTTTTTTGAAAGTCTAAATAAGCATCCTTCCATTCAGGAGAATAACTCATTGCATAGGGTTGTAAATTATCCATCAAATCGACTAATGGTTTTACTTTCCCAATAAATTCATCCATCTGACGGAAAATTTCACTCCAAGCAACAACGAGTATTTTACTAGAATAAGCCTGTAGCTCAGGAATCAAAGCAGGATTGGTCTCTAATGCACCAGAAACAAGACGCGTTAACAGTTCATCATGTGTTGCCGACTTAGCCTCTACTTTCTCGTAAGAAGTGGGAAAAAGTTCCTCAGCAACAACAAGGCAATCCTGCCCGTCTACGATATATTCAATCAATGATTTTCTATCACCAGCCAATGCTTCAAACATCGCATCATGAAGCACTTTCGGACTTTCAGGCACAGGGCCTTCAAAGCGAACAGGTTCTCCATCTAATATAACTTCTGGCATAGGTGATAAGTGGGTTATTAAGTAAATTCAGTACTCAGCATTTTCCATACCGATCTCAAAAATCCGATGCTATCAACGATTTACAATTTTAATCAACAAACCTCCTCAAATAAACGTAATTTGCCCTAATCTTACCAAATAAGAGTGGCTCCAAAAATCTACAAAACAAAGCCAGCCGAGCTCGTTGACCTCAGTCGAAAAAATTGCGAACGAATTATGATTACTTTACGATTTCTGTTCCGATACCACTATCTGTAAATATTTCGAGCAAAAGGCTGTGTGGCATGTGACCATGAATAAAGTGAACTCGGTGAACACCTTTATTAAGGGCACCAACCGAACTATCGACCTTAGGCACCATACCTGAACTAATAACTCCAGTTGATTTAAGTCCATCAATATCCTTTATCCGCAATGTAGAAATCAAAGAATTTAAATCGCTCGGATCTTTTAATAATCCCGGAACATCGCACAAATAAACAAGTCTTCTAGCATCTAAAGCCGCCGCCACATGAGAAGCCGCTACATCTGCATTGGTATTAAAAATCTCTCCTTCTTCATTTTTGGCAGTCGGAGTAATCACCGGAATTTTACCATGAGCTAAAATTTCTTGAATCAACTCAACATCTACATAGTTAATTTCTCCAACAAAACCGATATCAATAGGATTCCCATCACTATCTTTTGTTAATTTCTCACAACTGAAAATCTCCTGCCCTTTAACCCCGACTGGTTTAGCATTTTCGTGGATAAACATGTCACAGATATCTCGATTAACTTCGTCATTTAAAACCGATTCAACAATTTTTATCGCAGCGGAATCGGTTACTCTCAATCCACCCACAAATTTCGCCTCTAGGTTCTCGCGTTCCATCGCACGACTAATCGCTTTGCCTCCACCATGTACAACAACGACTTTAATTCCGACAGAGGCTAAAAAGATAATATCAGCTATAACTCTTAAACGAACGGATTCATCGGGGTCATCCATAAAACTCCCGCCATACTTTACAACAAAGACAGAACCCTTAAAACGTTGAATGTAGGGTAACGCTTCTAGTAGAACAGTCGCCTTTGAAAATATATCAATTCCTTCTCCCATCATTAATCACTCACTTTTATTAAAATCAACATACCCCATTGAGAGATCTGTCGTTAACATTTCAAACTCCGACTTACCTATATTTAAATCTAGTGTAATTGAAAATTTTCTTCGTGATACAATTTCACCACATTTTAAAAGGTTCGACTCTACATATTCACCTTGTTGGAAAATAAGAATGTCATCGTAATAAACATCGAGTTTATCGACTTCAATACCCACCATTGCATAACCAGCAGCGTCAATTAATCGTCCCCAATTCGGATCAGAACCGAACCAAGAAGTTTTCACAAGTAATGAATTAGCAACACAACGAGCAACCTTCTCTGCATCGGACGCTTCTTTCGCATTTTTAATAGATAGGTTCACCACCTTTGTTATTCGTTCGCCATCTGCCACAATTTTCTCGGCAAGATGACTACTAACCAAACGCAATGCTTTTAGGAATTTGTTTTTTTTTTTTTCTTCTCCCAAATCAAGATCTACTCCCGAAACACCATTTCCTAATAATAAAACGGTGTCATTCGTACTCATGTCGCCATCAATAGAAATAGAGTTAAATGATGAACCAACCGCATCACTAAGCATTGAATGTAACAACGTTGAAGACGATTTAATATCACTCACAATAAAAGCTAGCATTGTGGCCATGTCGGGTTGAATCATTCCCGCCCCCTTAACAATACCACCTAAATGAACAGCCTTACCTTCATGATCAAATTTAACCGAAAATAATTTAGAACAAGTGTCACTCGTTAAAATCGCTGTCGCACAATCGTGTCCAGACTTAGCTTCAGCAGACTTAGCTTCAACTGCAAGAGCAATGCCTTTCTTAATATTCGCCATCGGCATTAAGCGACCGATACGACCTGTCGATGCAACTAAAATATTATCGACTCCAATCTTCAACTTTCGGCAACCTTCATTAAGCATTTCCTCGCAATCAACGAAACCCTGCTTACCTGTACAGGCATTTGCATTACCGCTATTAATAATAACCGCGTGAATACCTTTATCTCGATTTAACGTTTCTTGCCCTAAAATAACGGGGGCGGCTTTCACATCATTCTTCGTAAATACACCCGCAGTAGAACAACGCTCTTTTGAATAAATCAGCCCCATGTCCAAACGTCCATCAGCGATCTCTCGAATATCACACGCAACACCAGCGGCCTCAAAACCGGGAACATCCGTGATTCCCGATGGATTCTTTATTATTTCAATTCCTGTGCTCATTAAAATTCTGTTAAGCTATGAACTCCACACTTTCAAAGATGTTAAAAGGAAATCTTCAAGGGCTACAGATTCGTTCATATTCACCTCTACCAACCCCATGTTTTTCTCCAAACACTCAATCACCCTTGATAATTTAATCGTAGGAATCGTTCCTTCTTTTTGGTTTTTGAAAAAACTAAAAGTCACCTGTTCCAATTCAGAAAACAATTTCCCTCGCAAGCCCTTCTGATTACCCACTTCTAACGCCGTAATTGCCTCATCGCTAATGTTTTCCGGCAAATTTTCTTTATTGCCGGCCCAAGACTGCTTAGCCAAACCCGTTAAAATCACTTGGAATCGAGTAATGAGTGCATACACCGTCATTGTTAATTCCGCGATTCGTTTTTTGTCAAATTCCCTCTCCTGCAATTTACCTAACCAACCTTCGTAATCCTTGAGCCATTCAACCCATCCCGCATCTTCAATAACACTGTCATTATCGCTAAAATTAAAACGAAAACATCGGCTGCGAATGGTGCTTAAGATCGAATAAGGTTTTGAGGTTAACAGAACAATAATCGTATTCCCTGGAGGCTCTTCAAGAGTCTTCAAGAAAGCATTTCCGGAAGACAGGTTTAATCGTTCGGCTTCATGAATGAGCGCGATTTTCGAATCAGCAAGATTTGGAGAATGCTGAATATCGTGAATCAGCTTTCTCATGCCTTCTACCGTAATCACTCGTCCCTTACCTGCAGGTCGAAGTGAAAAGAAATCGGGATGGTCTTCTAATTTTTGATCAGACTTAAGTATCTTTGCGCCTAAGTATTCAACGGCGCTGACCAGTGTAGAATAATTATTTCCATAAAACAACATCGAGTGAGGGAGCTTTCCCTTCTCTCTTGCTGCTTCTAATACTTGAATCGGCCGTAATGACTCAATCATCTAAAAAGAAGCGACGCTGAATCTCTGCCCAAATTTCTTCTTCAATCACTTCAATAGCTTTTGTTCCATCAACCACCATGAAGCGGTCTAAAGACTTAGCTAAAAGCAAATAACCTTCTCTAATTTTAGAATAAAATTCGATGTTTTCCTGTTCCATTCTATCAGGAAGATCAGAAAAACGGCTTTTAACGCGCTTCATGCCAAGCTCAGCTGGAACATCAACCACAATCGTTAAATCAGGCTGCATGTTATCAACTGCAAAAGAGTTTATGATTTGAACTGGGTCATCTCCAAGCTCACGAGCAACACCTTGATAAACCGTAGTCGAATCAATAAAACGATCGCATAAAACGATTTTTCCATCTTCTAATGAAGGAACAATTAATTCGCGAACTAATTGCGCACGACTCGCAGCAAACAAAAGGACTTCTGCTTCTGGAGTCATTCTCGATCCAGAAGTAGCATATTTCAACAAGTGACGAATTTCTTCACCGATCTCAGTTCCACCAGGTTCACGAGTCACAACAACATCGATTTCTTCTTCTTGTAGGCGGCGAGCTAGGCGACGGATCTGCGTTGTTTTACCACAACCCTCTGAGCCCTCCATCGTAATTAAAATACCGCGCGTGTCTTCATTTGCTTCTGTTTGCTTAGCCATAATATTTATAATTCTGAATTGATAAATGCCTCCAAATCCGAAAGCGTGGGACTTTTTGCCGTTCTGACATACGAACCAGACGTTGAAACCGCCAAAGCAAGTGAAGCTTCCGGAGAAAGCCCCATTAATTGAGCTGAACAAAATCCGCCATTAAAATGATCTCCTGCGCCAGTTGTAATTAAAGGTTTTTCGCAAAGGGATCCTTTAATGAAAAATGCCCCTTCCTTCGTGGCACAAGCCGCAGACTCTACGGGGTGAACAACAACGCAATGAATCCCAAGATATTCTCTGATGCGGAGGGCTGTTTTCTTAAGCCCAGCTTCATCAGAAGGTGCCTCATCAAAACCCAAGACACGATCTACCTGTTGAGCTTCTTTTAAATTCAACCCAATGATGGTATTTCCATAAGATTGAAATTTTGAAATAACATCCAACACGCTTTTAAGGTCTGTTTCAGATCGCTTTTCAGGATCGGCTAAATCAAAAAAGAACATACGCTGATCACGAGGACCCAAGTTAGGCAAAACTTTTTCAAGAAAAGCGTTAAAGATATCAGTCATATTTGGAATCATTGTCCAATTGACCATTGAGACTAAATCCATACGAGACATAAGGTCAAAAAATGCACCTTCTCCCACAGAATCAATAATCTTGCCATAAGTAATATCATCCAAGCTAGCCATCTTCCCGAGCATGAGCTTTCCATCATTGAACTCTAAAGCATGGGTCACACCAGGTTCACCTAAATTTACCGCTTCTGTTTTCTCTGCAAACTCTTTAAAAACAGGGTGAACTCCCGGATCCCCTAAAGGCCCAACATATTTAACATCAGATCCGATGGAAAGCATTGCATTTGCCATAATAGGACCATTCCCACCAAGTTTTTCCATTCTCGGAAAAAGTTCAATATTTGTGCTTTTACCAGCCGCAGCTACAATTCTGTTACCGAAATCGGCCAATTTAGGAATTGCTGTAAATTGATCCCCTTGCCCTGAACGTTTATCAACTGCCGTAACAATCACATCTACAAAGCCATCCAAACCAACAAGCACCTTTTTAGTCTTAATTGAGCCACCCTTATCTTTCAGCTCTTCGAGTATATCTTTATGATTATCCATCTTTAACAATAGTTCCCTAAATCATAAAAATGGATAGATCATTGGCAAGCTTTAGATTTAAGGATTAAAAACGGATCAAACAACCCCCTGATTAAGGCTAAAAGTTATCCCCAAAACCATCGCTTAACATTCACCGTGAACGTTTCGTAAGCCTCGAAGCACTCTCAATTTACCCCAATCACCACCGATCAATTCTTTAGGCTTCGATTCTCGACGCTGGGAATCAAAATACTCCTTTCGGGAATCATAGCATTCCCTAACAAACTCCTTGCTCCCGAGAATAACGCTGTTACTAAAATATCGGATACGGCAGTATAGTAATTCCGTCTTTGAAAGTTTGCCGTTTTTATCCAACACATTCTGGGCCAATTCATCATCAATACTGCCTTGTCCCTCTTTTCTAGCAACGGCACCCTTCCCAAACAAAACCTGCCGATACGAAGTCAACGCTCCCTTCCAATCATCCTCTTCATAAACAGCTTTCATCAATCCTTTGCGTGATCGATCGATTCCACTCATTGCTTCACCATATCCACTATACCTGTAATCCTTCGGATCATTTACAATCCCTGCACGCACAGGATTCAAATCAATATAAGCAGCTACCATTTCCACTGCAAAACGCTTGCCCTCAACGAGAACACTTTTAAAACGATCCGCCCAGAATACTCCATACCGACCATGATTCTTATTATACCAAATACTAAACCGCTGTTTAAGCTCCTTCATAAACCCAGACACATCATACATACGAGCATACAGTTTTTCCTTCACCCGCTCAATCGCTTCCTTATCTCCATTCGCAAACACATTTCTGATAACCTGCAAGCAATCATCATCTCGAAAATACAAAACCTCAGCCCGTTTCAACAATTCAACATCACTTAACTCTACCCTCTCAGGAATCCTCACCAAAACATGAAAATGATTACTCATAATACAATAAGTCAATATTTCCACTCCACAAAACTCCGCTACCTGCCACAATTGCGTACATAAAACAACCTTCTCCCTCTCACCCAACAAATAATCACCCGCCACCACACGGCTCATACAATGATAAACTCCCCCCTCCATTTTAACCCTTCTCATCCTCATTTAAAAATCAAACCAATCCAAACAACCCGCGTCAACATAATAAATACCAGTCCCTTATTTATTGATTTGCTTCGATTTTAGATTAATCATTCATATTGTCCAATCTAGGAACGTTGACTTTTTTTATTTTCCTTATCATTTTTAAAATTCAATTACTAAACTAATTTTTAACGTATAATACTGAAAATGATATCAGCTGACCTGACTCAATTCATTAATACCTATGAATCCATAGGGGGAGTAATCACATATTTCAGCCAGTCTAATATTGCTGGGCAATTCATCATAATACTATTAATTATTGCGAGTCTTGTTGCTTGGACGTTGATGATAGGAAAGTCGGTTGAACTTAATCGGGCAAATAAATCAAATGGTAAAGTGGAGAGAGATCTCGCACGTTTAAATAATATTTTAGAGCTCACCCACGAATCCCTTCCTATTAATGATTGTGCTTACGCAGACCTTGTTAGTGAAGCGATCCAAGCTTTCTATAGG
>CAWUTK010000136.1:0-6548 GCA_963924785.1 uncultured Opitutales bacterium | reverse complement strand
TTTGTTTATCGAACCATTGAAGATCTTGATTCGATAATAAGTTTCAATAAAGGCAAAAAAACCGCAGCTGTCATTGGTGGTGGTTTATTGGGCCTAGAAGCGGCAAAGGCAGCTGTTGATTTAGGATTAAAGACACATGTGGTTGAATTTGCGCCGAAACTCATGGCTCGTCAACTAGATGAAGGTGGTGCAGGGTTATTGAGATCGAAGATCGAAGCGTTGGGTGTAGATATTCATTTAAATAAAAACACGCGCGAAATCAAGAAGCTAGATGTAGGGCTTTGTATGCTGTTCGCGGATGGCTCTAGTTTAGATGTTGATTCAATAATCGTGTCAGCTGGGATTAAACCACAGGACGATTTGGCTAGATCTTCTGGGCTTGATGTTGGCGAACGTGGAGGGATTAAAGTTAATAAGTTTATGCAAACGAGTGATTCATCAATTTATGCAATTGGTGAATGTGCGCTGTATGAGCAAATGATTTATGGACTGGTTGCTCCAGGTTACAGAATGGCGGAGTCAGCTGCGAAACAAATATTGAATGAGGATGAGCCGTTTGAAGGGGCAGACATGTCTACTCAGTTGAAGCTAATGGGGGTACAGGTTGGTAGTTTCGGTGATGCATTGGCGAATGGTAATTCAAAAGCGATAACTTTGGAGAATGCCTCAAATGGTATTTACAAGAAGTTGATTATTGATGAAAGCGGAACACGGCTGATTGGCGGAATTTTAGTCGGAGACACCTCTGAATATAATCAATTACATCAGATGTATTTGTCAGAAATGCCTTTGCCTAAATCACCCGAGAGTTTGTTGTTTAAACAGGAAGATGACAGCGCAGGAGGTTTCTCCGTTGCCTTCCTTCCTTCATCGGCGGTGGTTTGTAATTGTGAAAATATTACAAAAGGCGATTTGGTTAAGTCGATTCGTGAGGATGGAGTGACGACGATAGATGGCCTAAAGAAGTGCACGAAATCAGGAACGGGTTGTGGAGGGTGTTTGCCTTTGATGACTGATATTCTAAAGCTTGAACTAGAGAATATGGGAGTTGAGGTTGATAAGTCTTTATGCTCGCATTTCTCATTTACTCGGCAGGAGCTTTATTCGATTGTTCGGCGTGAAAAAATTAAAACTTACGATGACCTTATGCTTAGACATGGAAGCGGTGATGGTTGTGAAATCTGTAAGCCAGCAGTTGCTTCTATTCTAGCAAGTTGCTGGAATGATCCCATTCTTGATCAAAAGGGAATTCAGGATTCCAATGATGCTTTTCTTGCAAATATTCAAAAGAACGGCACTTACTCAATCGTCCCTCGTATCGCTGGGGGCGAATTAACACCAGATCAAATTATCGTAATTGGTCAGGTTGCAAAAGATTTTAATTTATACACTAAGATTACTGGCGGGCAACGAATTGATATGTTCGGTGCGAAAGTGGAAGAGCTTCCTGTTATTTGGGGACGATTAGTTGAGGCTGGTTTTGAGAGTGGGCACGCATATGGCAAATCACTAAGAACAGTTAAAAGTTGTGTAGGGACGTCATGGTGTCGTTTTGGTGTTCAAGATAGTACTTCTCTTGCGATTGAACTTGAAAATCGCTACAAAGGATTGCGTTCTCCACATAAAATTAAAGGCGGAGTTTCTGGATGTGTTAGAGAATGTGCGGAAGCTCAAGGAAAAGATTTTGGAGTGATTGCTACCGATAAAGGCTGGAATTTGTATTTTGGTGGTAACGGTGGCGCAAAACCGCAACACGCGGTCTTATTTGCCGCTGATATTAAAAAGGCTGATGTGATTAAATATCTTGATCGCTTGTTGATGTATTATATTCGAGGCGCTGATCGTTTGATGCGAACTGCAACTTGGTTGAATAATCTTGAGGGTGGAATTGAACATCTTCGCAATGTGGTCATTGAGGATAGTTTAAATATTTGTGAAGAGCTGGAACAAGAGATGGCTGAAAATATTGCTAACTATGAATGCGAGTGGGCGAATGTTTTGAAGGATCCAGTGAAGCTGGAACGATTCAAGCCGTTTTTAAATACTGAAGAGCCAGATTCTCATATTCGTTTTACGAATGAGAGAGCGCAAATAAAGCCAGCGCAATGCAAGGGTTGTGGTTGCCGTTAGTTGCCTTTTAAAGAATTTAACATTAGGAGAATTATGAGTGTTTGGGAAGAAGCTATAAATTTAGACCAGTTGCCAGAAGGCGAGAGTGGGTGTGTTAATATAAGAGAAAAGCAAATTGCAATTTTTCATTTTAAAGCAGGGCAATATTATGCTGTTCAAAACCTTTGTCCGCATAAGCGCCAGATGGTGATCTCTAGAGGATTGACTGGTGATGTGGATGGTGAGCCTAAAGTGGCATGCCCGTTGCATAAAAAAACGTTTTCTCTTTGTTCGGGTAAACAATTGGACGGGGATGCTAAGTTGAAGCTTGAACGGTACGAAACTAAAGTTGAGGAAGGGAAGCTTTATGTCGAATTTAAGTGATAATGCTTCAGGTGGGTTGAGGTTGTGGGATCTCCGTGAGCCACGAATTCGCACACTGCACTTTACATGGTTTGCGTTCTTCCTAACATTCTCCGTGTGGTTCAATCATGCACCGTTAGTTATAGCGATTAGTGATGCTTTTGATTTAACCAAGCAGCAATGGAAAGCATTATTGATTTTAAATGTCGCTATGACTATACCTGCGAGAATTATTGTTGGAATTCTCGTTGATAAGTTTGGACCCAGATATATATTTAGTTTATTGCTTTTTTCAACTGGTGTTAGTTGTTCGTTTTTTGCATTTGCTGAGACGTATGAGCAATTAGCTTTAGCTCGATTCTTTATGGGGTTTATAGGCGCTGGTTTCGTAATCGGAATTCGCATGATTGGTGAATGGTTTCCTGCTAAGCAAGTCGGAGTAGCCGAAGGCATATATGGGGGTTGGGGTAATTTCGGATCAGCTGCTGCCGCGTTTGCTGTTCCCTCAATAGCACTTGCATATGGTGGTGACAATGGCTGGAGGTATTCTGTGTTAACGACAGGAATTGTCGCGACATTGTATGGATTCCTTTATTTTTTCGTTGCAAGAGATACGCCTAAAGGTGAGACGTATTTTAAGCCTAAGAAAAGTGGAGGCCTTGAGGTTACGAGTAAGGGCGATTTCATATTCTTATTGATCATGAATATTCCAATGTATTTGGCTTTGGCTATTTTGACTTGGAAGCTATCAGGTCCATTAGGTTTGTTGTCTGTCTCAACCGCTAATTTTATTTATTTGGGCTTAGTGCTCCTTTACTTTTTTCAAGCGTATCAGATATATAGCGTTAATAAAGAAATGTTACAAAACGGAGTTGATTCTTCTCAAAAATATCAGTTTAAGCAGGTCGCAATTTTGAATGTGAATTATTTCGTTACTTTTGGTTCTGAACTGGCAGTAGTGTCGATGTTGCCTTTTTTCTTTATTGAGACTTTTTCGCTAGAGCCCGTTAAGGCAGGAATGTTGGCTGCAGGGTTTGCATTTATGAATTTGTTGGCGAGACCACTCGGTGGATTGATTAGTGATAAATTTGGACGGCGATGGACAATGGTTCTATTGATATTTGGTTTAGCAATAGGGTATGGGCTGATGAGTCAAATTGGCTCGACTTGGCCGTTGTCATTAGCTGTAGCTGCAACGATGCTTTGTTCGTTTTTTGTTCAATCGGGAGAAGGCGCGGTGTTTGCAATGGTCCCATTGATTAAAAGAAGGATGACTGGTCAGATAGCGGGTATGACTGGAGCGTACGGGAACGTAGGAGCTGTGTTTTTTCTGACGATTTATACGTTTGTCGATGCTTCCACGTTTTTTATGGTAATCTGTTATTCGTCATTCTTTGCATTTGTCGCCTCTTTATTTATGGAAGAGCCCAAGGGGCATACTTCGGAAGTGCTTCCAGATGGAACCGTTCAATTGATAAAGGTCGGTTAATTCTCGAGATAGACTGTAAGTGTTAGACTATTATTTGAAAAGAAGGTTTGTTTTATTTTCCCTGTTTTTTAATACTAATCGTTTTATGCTTTATTTTATTGTCTAACCGCCTTTAATTGCGCGAATAGCCAGAAAAGATCTATTGATTTTAAATTGAGATGACACAGAAACCTTCATTAGTTGTAACTTTTGGCCAAGCCTCTACTACGGGTGTTAAGGAGGAGAATGATGATTGTTTAGGCATTCGTATTCCAGATGAAGATGATTCACAGCTACGAGTAAAAGGGGCGGTTATGGCAATGGCTGACGGTGCTAGTACGGCTCAAGGGGGTGGAGAGGTAGCCGAACTTTGTGTCCAAGGGTTTTTGAATGACTATTATGATACGCCGGATGCGTGGAAAGTAAGCACTGCGGGACACCGGATTTTAAGTGCGTTAAATCGTTGGTTGTTTAGTTTAGGTCAAGGTTATGAGGTTATAGGGAAGGGCTATGTTTCGACGTTTAGTACGGTAGTTGTAAAGTCTCGGACGGCCTATATTTTTCACGTGGGAGATACACGCATTTGGTTGCTTCGCAATGGAGAATTAAGGCAAATTACAAGAGACCATTCGATTAAGGTAACATCGGGGCGGACACAGCTGACTCGTGGGATGGGATTAGACTTATCCCTTGATATCGATTACCATGAATTAGCGTTAAAGGAAAATGATCTTTTAATTATCAGTTCTGATGGATTGCATGAATATGTATCACAAAAATCAATGTGTGATACGCTTTTAGCAAACCGATCTGATTTACAAAAAGGATGCCAGGAGTTAGTTGACTTAGCTAAAAGTCAGGATAGCCCAGATAATATCAGTTGTCAGGCTTTGAATTTGATACATCTATCTGAAGGAGATGCCGGTGACATTTATCGAGCGTTATCTAAAAGGCCATTCCCACCAGAGTTATATCCTGGTATGACGATCGATGGTTATGAGGTTGAACTTGAAATACAAGCTAGTAAGCGGAGTCAGGTTTATAAGGTAAGAGATGTTGAATCGGGGGAGGTTTTTATTATGAAGACGCCTTCTGTAAGTTTTGAAGATGATCCTGCATATATTGAAAGATTTACCACTGAAAAATGGGTTTCGAATAAAATTGATTCACCTAATGTCGTGAAGTCTGTTACTGAAAAACGAGAACCTCAGTTTTTGTATAACCTTTATGAGTTTGTGAATGGTGACACTTTAGAAAAATGGATGGAGCAGAATCCTCAGGCTGAGATGAAAGTAATTGTTGGAATTGCGAAGGGTATTATTAAGGGATTGCGAGCCTTTCATCGGAAAGAGATCTTACACCAGGATTTAAAGCCTAGTAATATTATGATTTCTGAAAACATGACGCCAGTTATTATTGATTTCGGTTCATGCATGGTTTCTGGGCTAGAGGAAATCTCTTACAGTTATGAACGAGAAAAAATATTAGGAACGGATCAGTATACAGCCCCTGAGTATTTGTTGGGTGTTAAGCCCAATAGTTCCTCTGATCAATATTCCTTAGCGACGATTATATATCAAATGATGACAGGGAAGTTGCCTTATGGGAAATATGACTCGGCAAACTCTTTGAGGGATTTCTGTGTTTTAAAATATACTCCTAGTTATTTGCATAATCCAATGGTTCCAACTTGGATGGATGGGGCATTGAAGAAAGCTCTGGATATCCATTCTGAGAACAGGCACGACAGTTTATCTAGTTTAGAGTATGATTTGAGTCATCCGAATTTAACGTATTTAAGTAAAGAGCCCTTGGGGTATCTGCTTAATCGTTCGACACTATTTTGGAAGTGCCTTTCTGTCGGCTTATTAATTACTCAAGCAATCACTCTTTACTTCTTAACGAAGTAATCATTCACCTTGAGCCATCATATGGTTTGTAAGACGATTCTTTATTCAATTAACCTTTCTCAGTCTTGCCCCTTGAGTTCTTCCATGGTCGGTATCTTTATCATATTTGTATTCGATGCTTTGATACTTTCTTAAAATAGCTCTTCGAATCTTACCTATTTGGTTTTTCATCTCACTCTCGGTATCAGTAAGTACGACTTTCTTCATGACCCACTTGTGGACTTCATTTCCACACGCTATCCCAATGTCAACGTGGCCTTCTTCATGCATTTTTAATAGATCTGTATAGCGTTTCCATTCAACTTGAATCGGTTGTGGTTTTTTATCAATATTTTTTAACCGAGGCAGTATTATTTTGGTTTTAACTTCAACGGTAAATGACGCTAGCTTATACTTTTCGTTTTCCCTTTCATACCGATAGCCAAAGAAAATTTGCCACTCCGTCCAAGCATCATGTTTTGATGGTAATCGATTTTTATTTATTGATGTTCGAATGTCGCCAGTATTCATTCCGTCCACATCATAGAATACTAGCTCGCGGACAATTGTGACGTTTTCTTTCTTATCTTTTTTATGATCTTCATCGACCCACAAGCAAGACGACAAAAGTAATAGCGAAACTGCCAACAAAACCTTTTTACCAATCACCATAAAATAAAACCGTAGTTAAACTCGCCGTCGATTCAAGAATCAAAAAA
>CAWUTK010000135.1:0-7088 GCA_963924785.1 uncultured Opitutales bacterium | reverse complement strand
CCCTCATCAGGGTTTTCAAATGGGCCTGGATAAACTTGGCCATATTTGAAAGGGCTAGTGCGAATTTCAAATGGCCCTCCTTCTTCTGGGAATTCAATGATAGGGTGATGGCCATAATTATAAGAACCGTCTACACCTGCTATCCTGTGCTGCTGGTATATCGCATGTTGTCCATCCACCAGACTGATTTCCTTCGTGACTGAACCTCCTATGTCTTCAGGCTTTATTTCCAGTATCAGTTTATTGTCACTAGACGAAAGCAACTTCCAGTCTAGGTTTGCCGTTGCACCATGTGGATGTGGCGAACACTCACTGCCTCCAAAGGGTAGGCAGAAGAAATCACCGCGCAAGACCTTCAACAAATTTGGCGTGTCATCACTGCAGCCTGATTTAGCCCATGGAGAGATACTGTAAGGTGAGACTTTCCTGTCGCCTAAATCAAAGTTTACGGGGGCCATTTGCCCTCCGGTAACAGTGACATAGAGTTCTATTTCCTTAGTCGCTATTTTATAGGAAGGAAATCCATGAATAATTGATGGTTTTTGATTAAGCATTCATAGACGCTTTCTTAGAGCTTCAAATCGGGATTGCTCGGGCCGAAATGCTTTAGCATTACGATAGGATCGGTGCTGGATTGATTCGTTATGGTCAGACCTTCTTGGGCTGCTGACTCGGAAACAAAGTACTCGTCGTTTGTCTGTTGGCCAAAGCGGATCATCGTAGGCGTTTCTATATCCCATGTTCCCATGGTGCCGTGTCCCTGCATCATGATCATTCCGTAGCAAGCAGCATCCTTGATGGTTACGGTGCGACCAGGGAGAACCGTTAGTTCCTTCGCACTGTAGGCTTCATTACGGTAGCAGATCCACTTGTCGACATAACCGAGTGCTTCAGCTTCTTCCTCGCTGTGAAGCGGTTTTGGTTCCATGAAATGGTCATCTACGAAGTTCGGATTTACGTTTGCTTCCCAATCGATCACTTCCATTAAGTAGTCATGGTCTCCCATTCTGTCTTCTGGCGTATTTACCCAGAGTAACTCTTCAGGGATAATGACGTGGTTCACTAACGACTGGTACATAGCGAAAATGTCAGATGCTTTTTGCGGTTCATAAGTGCAAAGACTTCCCGGAGCGTGTAGTATGCCTGGAGGTACATCCCAACCCGTTCCTGGTTTTAGACGATATGCTTTGGAAAGATTCGTGATCTCGTTGTCTCCTTTAGGAAAGTTCTTAAGGCACTCAAGCACCTGACTCGGATCCGTGCCTGGTTCAAAGCCAAAGAAGGTATACGGAAAATCTGCACCATAGTTATTCACTTGTGGAGGGAAATAGTAAGCCTCTGGTTTGCCTTTTTGACCGACAAGCTTTGCGTGCTCATCACGATGATGAACATGGTGATGTAGGGGGGCTTTGTTATCAAAGAATTTCGAATACATCGGCCAACTCTTATGCTCGTCCCATATTCGGTCACCTAGAATTTTCCCCTTTAAACTGTCAACGGCATCCCGTAAGGTTATTTGTTGGCCTTCGAAAACGACATGACTTAAACCTTCATCTTTACTTGTAAGGGGTCCATTTTGTGCCGGTGTTGTGGAAGCGAACCAACGTTCGTCAATGCCACCTCGTTCACCGCCGAGAGCGTAGTAATCTGCTGGATGCAGTTTTATTCTACGACCCGGTATGCAGAATGAACGGGGAACCCATGTCGGAGATAGGCGTAGTACGCCTTTACCTTGGTCAAAGGCATCGTTGATGATGGTATCAGTGTTTGCTGTTTCTGTGCTCATGAGGTTGCCTTCTATCGTGTGTATTGAATGTCTTCCCAAGTTTTATTCTTGGCAGATTTAAGAACGGCATCGCAGACTGCATCTGTCTTAACCGCGTTTGCGAAATCGGGTTGGTAAGCCGGTTGGCCCTCTTCAAGGCTCTTCAGGAATTCAAAAAAGGCATGAGTGAATGTATGCTCATAACCAATGTTGGTTCCTGGAATCCACCACTTGTCCATGTAGGGATGCTCGCCCCCGTTATCTGTCATGTGGATGGAGCGCCAACCTTTAAGTCCAGGTTCACAATCATTCTCAAAGTATGATAATCGATGTAGATCGTGAAGATCCCAAGAAAGGGAACCGTCGGCACCGTTGATTTCAAATGTCTTTAGAGCCTTGTGTCCTCGTGCATAGCGAGTTGCTTCAAAGATAGCGAGTGAACCATTTTCAAAACGAGCAAGAAAGGCACTGGCATCATCAATTGTTACCTTCTGCTTTTTTCCTGTTTCTGTGTGGACGCGTTCCTTAATGAAAGTCTCAGTCATTGCTGTTACAGACTTGATAGGGCCGTTTAACCACATCGCTGTGTCGATACAGTGTGCGAGTAGGTCACCAGTGACGCCACTACCGGCAATCGCTGCATCTAGTCGCCAGAGTCCTGCGCCCCCTTGTGGAAGGTCTTCGCTGATAGTCCAGTCCTGTAGGAAATTTCCGCGGTAATGAAAGATTTTCCCAAGTTTACCGGCTTCAATCATTTGCTTTGCCATCGTT
Organism: uncultured Opitutales bacterium; assembly: GCA_963924785.1. GTDB lineage: Bacteria > Verrucomicrobiota > Verrucomicrobiia > Opitutales > CAJWYM01 > CAWUTK01. The sequence continues at coordinate 4,552 of CAWUTK010000135.1, read as the reverse complement.
ACGGCTGGGACAAAACGATAGTTATACCAAACCATATTAGCCACGCCTGCTTTTTCAACAGCATCCGCCATTTCCTGACTGCTTTGCGTGCTGATGGATAACGGCTTTTCGCACATAACCATTTTACCTGCTTCAGCAGCAGCGATTGCGATTTCCTTGTGGAGATGGTTGGGTGTCGCAATGTCGATCGCATCGATATCGTCACGTTCAATTACTTTACGCCAATCAGTCTCAAAGCTTTCGTATCCCCAGTTTTCAGCAAATGCTTTAACGCGTTCTTCATCACGACCGCAGACCGTTTTCAGGACGGGTTTGTGCTCAAGGTCGAAGAATTGACTGACTTGACGGAATGCATTGGAATGGGTTCTTCCCATAAGTCCATATCCGATGAGGCCAATATTTAGTTTCTTTTTCATAATAATTCGGCGTTGTTATTGTTTATTTTTTTCTGGGCTCATTCGGGAGCGTTATGACCAACCATGTTCATTGCGAACATCGATCATTGTTCCCAATATGCTTTCCCACGTTTCCGGTTTTCTCATGACTTCGTTTGAAAACATACAACCATCCCAGCAAATATGACGTATGGCCTTTGTTAATTCACCAGCACCATCTCTTAACCAATAGCCTGCATCTCTAACAATATCCAACTTGCCATTTGGGTCAGTTGGCAAACAGTGACGGCCTGTCTTGTCATGTGAACCGCTTCCAAATACAGTGGCATCGTTTTGCGCAACATGGAAATCGATTGTGAAAGGGCGTAATGCGCTTGTGATTTTTTCTAATGATGCTTTTAAAACCTCTGCGTCATCCCAATTATAATCTTCAGGTAAAATACGGCATTCCGGCGCATTGAAACCGAGTAAGTATAATAACGTGTGAGCCATATCCGCTTGGAAACCAAAGTTGTCACGGTCGACAGTTTTTAACATTTCTTCTGCATACGACCAACTGTGGATACCGCCCCAGCAAATTTCACCTTCAATAGCGAGGCTTTCGCCATAGTCATTTGCGATATCGCAAGCTTCTTGAAATGTTTTTGCAATTTTTGCGGTATTTTCCTTTGGATCCTTTGCCCATGTCGCAGGATCAATTGAAGAATCAATACGAATAATCCCATTAGTTCTAATGCCTAACTCTTTTAAATGAGCGCCAATAATACTAGCTTTCTGAACCTGAGTCTTAAAGCGGCCACATTCTTCATCACTTCCCATTGCAGAACCACCACCGGTAGGTTCCCAAATAGGGGCAACCATACTTCCAATTTCTAAATTTCGACTAGACACTTTATCCACTAAAACCTTTAGATCCTCTAAGCTAGAATCAATCGAGACATGTGGATCAAATAAAAACAGGTCAATTCCATCGAAATGTACACCGTCAACTTCAGCATTTGCTGTAAGATCGAGAATTTCATCCAGCTCAATTATTGGATCAGCGCCTTCGCCCCCTTTGCCAACAACTCCTGGCCAAGCTGCATTATGTAGTTTTGGGAAATTATTCATATCATTATCTCTTTTATGTTTAGTAGATGTTTTGGGGTTAATTTTAAACTTAGGACAGTATAACCTATATTCACATAAACTTCTTGAAGGTTTCTCTCAATATTTTTTGTATTTTCGTCATATATTGGATTGATATTTGTCAAAAAGATGTCTTTAATTTAAATAAATCAGCTTTAAGCCTTTGACAGAAGGGGTGTTGGTCAAAAATAATGGTGGGAAAAACGATTTTGTTATTTGAGATTTCAAAGAAAAGGCATATGGTAGAATAATTATTAAATTTATTTTTATGAATCAAACAATAACAGAAGCATTTTTCTCAAAACTGGATCCGAATTCTAGGCATCATAGCTTATTTGATCTAATGCCCGATGTTGCGTATTTTATTAAAAATAAGCATAGCCAATTTATGGCGGCAAATAAGACATTGATTAGCAAACTGGGTTTAAGTGAAGAATCTGAAATTATTGGTAAAAGTGATCAAGATTTCTTCCCTCCTTACTTAACGGACCAATTCCTAGAAATGGATAAACGAATTCTAGAGTCAGGTGAGATTTTCAAAGATCATATGGAGTTGATTTCAAATCCAAATCATTCTGTCGACTGGCATTCAACGATTAAAGTCCCGTTATATTCAAGATCGGGTGAGATAATAGGGATTGAAGGGGTGACTCGATTTATTGAAAATGCGGACATGAGCTCATTGCCTTATCCTGAAATTTACAACGCAATTGATTTTATACGGAGAAATTATACAGAGAAAATTCATATTGGAAAACTGGCAGAGATGTCGGGTCTCTCAGTTAGCTCTTTTGAACGACAATTTAAAAAACACTTCAAAATGACCCCCATCAAATATATTCGCAGAATGAGAATAAATGAAGCCTGTAATGAATTGATAAGTACACACAAATCCATGTCAGAAGTCGCACTCGATGCGGGCTTTTGTGACCAAAGTTATTTCTCGACTGAATTTCGGCGCACAATGAATATCACTCCAGCTAAATACCGAGAGCAATATAAACGGTAGAATTAATATTCACCATTATGAAAAATAATCGTCACCAATTATCATTTCTACTGTCTCTGTTGCTGGCGGTATTTATATTCACTACGTTTACGGAGTCCGCAAATGCGTTGCCAACTCCGCCGGAACTTTGGGCTGACTTCGATCCAGATGCGGGTGATTTCAAAGAAGAGATAATCTCCGAAAAAACGGAAAACGGGGTCTATAACAAGGAGGCCTATATCATCGCTTATGTGAATGGCGAAGAGGTACGTGTTTATTGTAAGTATTCGGTTAAAGCTGGAGCAAAGAAGGCTCCTGGGTTAATGAATGTCCATGGTTGGATGGGCGGGCCTGCTATCGACAAGGCTTATGTGAACGAAGGTTGGGCTGTCTTGGCGCATGACTATTCGGGTTTAACAAAACGCACTCATCATACGAAGTATCCCAAGCGTTTGGCTCATGGAAACATGGACGCTCGTGACAAGGGATTTAGTCTCATCTACAGTCGTATGGCAGATGGCAGTGAAATGACTGATCCTAAAACGACTTCTCATTATTTGTGGAATGTTATTCAGCGCCGGTCGCTTAGCTATCTACTCGCTCAGAAAGAAGTCGACCCTGATCGTATTGGTGCCAAGGGCTATTCCTACGGTGGAACGATTATGTGGAACATGGCAATGGATGCACGGGTGAAAGCCGTGGTTGCTTATTTTGGGATTGGTTGGATTACTTACTATAGAGATCGCGCATTGTGGATGCACAATAATCCGTATAAAGAACCTAAAAAAAGGCCGGGGGAAGAACTCTTCTTGTCAGCTGTTGCTCCTCAGGCTCATGCTCCCTATATCAATGCAGCCAGTTTGTGGTTGAATGGATCAAATGACCATCATGGAGGACACGAACGTAGTGGCGATACCTTTAAGCAGTTCAAGCCAAGCGTCCCATGGGATTTCGCTGTTCAGGCTCGTGGTCATCATAATACGGAGAAACTGGGTAACGACTGTAAACTCTGGCTTGAAAAACATGTACTTGGAAAAGATATTTTCTGGCCAGCGCGTGCTAAATCAGAGGTTAAACTCGGATCTGATGGTGTGCCGGAATTACATCTAACTCCTGCCAGTCCTGCAAAAATTAAAGAATTGCAGGTATATCAATGTTTGAAGACAGCTAATAATATTGCCCGTAATTGGCGTGATGTGAAGTCGGTGCGTAATGGCAATACTTGGGTCGCAAAACTGCCAGTAATAGATGTTGATGATTATGTCTTTTCTTATGCCAACATTCGTTACAATAACGACAGTGTCGTGTCTTCTGATTTTGAAGCGGTTATTCCCTCAAAGATCGGTAATGCGATAGCAACCGATAAGAAGTCTGATGCTATGCCTGAAGGAACGGGACAATGGAGCAAAGTTGCGCCGGCAGAGGGAGTCGGAGGAATAAAGGGGTTTCGTCCGCTGAATAATCGCTTTGGAACAACAAGTAAGCAATTCTCTGATCCTAAGTGGCAGGCTCCGAAGGGTGCCTCGTTAACGTTCCAGTTCTACTGCACGCAACCCCAGTCGTTGATGCTCGAAGCGAATCGCGGGTATGTGACTGATCTGAAAATCACGGCTTCGGATGAGTGGCAGACTCTGACGTTTCGATCAAACCAACTCAAGCAGGCGAATGGGGCTGCTCTGAGGGACTGGTCAGATGCTAGTAGTCTCACGATCAAGTCGAAGCCGGGAGCGGATATCACAAAGGTGATCTTTGCTAACTTTAAGTGGGTTGCTCAGTCAGCGGACGAACTAAAGTCGAACACGCAACTAGCGCCAGATGCGCAGGGGCGATACTATTTAACCACAGATATGGCCAGCAAGGTTGATAGCTTTTGGCGAGTGATGGAAAATAAGTCGGTTGAGGGAAAGAGCAAAATTAGTGTGGGAGGAATCATTTACGATCGTGGACTAGGTGTGCATTCACATTCGAATATTGTTTTCCCGTTGGATGGAAAATACGAAACATTCCATGTTGTTCCAGGTCCAGACAACGTTCATAAAGG
>CAWUTK010000134.1:0-17537 GCA_963924785.1 uncultured Opitutales bacterium | reverse complement strand
TTGATTTCTCGGATGGAACTGATCGTGTTCTTCAAGTAGCCTAACTTGTTCCACACTGGTATAAATCTGTGTGGTCGAAATATCTGCGTGGCCTAGCATTTCCTGAATAGATCGTAGATCTGCTCCTCCTGAGAGCAAATGAGTTGCAAATGAATGGCGCAATAAATGTGGTTTTACATTTTTTTTAATCCCTGCGTGTTTTGCATATTTTTTAATTAGCACCCACACCATTTTTCGAGAGATCGCCCTACCCCATTGGCTCAGAAATAGCTCACTACCCGTTGTCTTTTTAACTAAATGGGGGCGACCTGCCTGAAGATAATCGCGCACAGCTTTATTTGCCATGCTTCCAATGGGAACAATCCTCTCCTTTGACCCCTTGCCAAACACACGAATATAATCCTCATCACAATCGACCGACTGAAGAGTTGATTCGCAAAGTTCAGTTACGCGTAAACCGCTACTATACATAAGCTCTAATATAGCCCTATCACGTAAACCTTTGGGCGTTTCTTGATTCGGAGCATCTAACAATTTTAGCATCTCATCTATCGTTAAAACATCTGGTAGGTTCCGATGTAGTTTTGGATTAGACAGGAGCTCGGTAAAATCATGATTCCTCAACCGCTCCGCGACTAAATATTTTGCAAACATTCTGATCGCCGATAATTTACGCGCCAAACTTGCAGGCGAATAACCACCCTTGGTCAATGATCCTAACCACTGCGAAATGCTTTCGCCTTCAACACTCCGCCAATCTTTTACTTTTTTTGACTTAAGAAAAACACCGCATTGCCCCAAGTCATTTTCATAACCCTCAACCGTATTTTTGGCCAAACCTTTTTCCAGTTGTATCCAAACTAAAAACCCCTGTAGATCTTCACTAAAAGCTTCTGGGGCCTCAATTTTCATAGATCAAGAATTAGTACTAAGCGCCCATACTATCCGCAACAGAATTCTGCGCTCTAGCAACATCATGCAGAGTTATAATTCCCACCAATCGATCCTGGTCTTTTCTCCGAACAACAGGCACCTGCATCACATCTTCTTGCACGAGAACTCTAGCCGCTTCACGAATCGATACGTCTGGCGTCAATGTGACTAACGCTCTTTTGGTCTTAAGAAATTCTTCAATCGTGATTCCTCGCTTATTCCAAGTCGTTTCCTTCATGTCATGATCGGTAATAATACCACACAACGTTCGGTCATTTTTACGAACGGGATAGGCGTGATGCTTATGATCTTTCACCTCAATTAAGGTTTCTGCAATTGTCTTCTCTGCAGAAATAGTAATCACATCATGTGTCATGATCGCACTGATAGGCAGATTTCGCCAATCCTGAGCACCTTGGAAACTTGGCATATTCCTAAGATTAATTTTATCTTGTAGGAGTAATTCATTATAAACAGAAATCGGCCGATATTTATTTGAAATATAATAAGCCAACATATTACCGATCATCAATGGGAGGATAATTTCATAATTTAAAGTCATTTCAAAAATGATTAAAATTGAGGTAATCGGACACCGAATAACTGCTGCAAAAAATGCTCCCATCCCAAGCAATGATACCGCTCCAACAACTGATGCATCAAGATCCCAAAAAAGTTTTAGCAATAATCCAATACAACCACCCAGCATTCCTCCGATAAATAACACAGGCGCGAACAAACCACCACTTCCCCCGAAGGAATAGGCGAGAAGACAGGCCACAAACTTCCCGATCAACAATAGAATTGCCGCCTTTAAAACGATATTCCCCGCTAGAACCGATGATAAATCTTCGTACCCTATTCCAAAAATTCCATTGTGTTGCCGATCGGTTAACAGAAACACTGACACACCTATTATGCCAACGGCTAAACCGCCAAGCGCTGGCCGAAAGATAACGGGAATATTTGATTCTTTCACTCGCTCTCTCCACGCAAGTAATATTCTCACAAAATAAATTCCAGCTACTCCAGCACTTAGGCCAACGATCGGACTAATAAACACCCATGAATAAGAATGAAACGTATATGTTTCTAACTGAAACGCAGGGTTTTCCCCAAGGATTGCCCGAGCAATTGTTGCGGCAATAACCACTGCCAATAAGATTCCACCCAAAGCCTTACTGTTAAAATCATCCAACAACTCTTCAAAAACAAAGGTTATCGCCGAGATCGGCGTATTAAACGCAGAGGCAATACCCGCACCTACACCGACAGGAATCATCGCTTGAATTTTATTTTTTGCCAACCCAAACACTTGCCCTACTTTTGATGCCACAGCTGCACAGAGGTGAACGGTCGGTCCTTCACGGCCAAGACTTGTTCCAGTGCCCAGTGAAATCGTACTAATAATAAATCTTAAAATTCCATCACGGAAACGAATCAGTCCGAAATTATTATGAAAAGCCGCTTTCGTCTGCGGTATTCCACTTCCACTTGCAGATGGGAATTTATAAAGAGCTATCCCCACAAACAATCCTCCCACCGCCGGCATAAGTGGCAACGTCAACCAAATCAATGGCGACGCATCAGCAAAAATTTCCCACATTTTCCCAAAAACATAATGGATAGCTAAATGAAACCCAACTGCAATAAAGCCACAGAGGACACCGACTACGACACATAGAAAAACAAACCGCTGGCTATCCGTAAAATGCTTTAACTTCCATTTAAAGAAAGACATCGCCCAAGCAATACCGCTTTTTTCAATCTGTTTTTTTGCAGGCATCCGTTTAAATTTTAGTGAAAAACACGATCAAAGGTCACAGCTGAAAACTTAATTTAAAGCAGCCTTCCGGATATAATGCTTAATCACGAAATCATCTGTTTCCATCAGATCCTCTGTACAATCAAAATCCACCTCAAACTCTGGAAAAAAAGTATCTCCTTCATAATTCCCTTTAATCAGAGTTAGGAATACTTCTGAACAATCATCCATCGTTAAACGGTATAACTCAGAACCACCCATAATAAAGGCTTCTCCCTCAATCTTTATATTTTCAAGCTCACTCAAACTTCTTATAACAGATAAGCCATCTTTCGCCTCCATCGTCCGCGAAAGAACGATATTCTTTCGCTTAGGAAGAGGTCGACCAATGGAATCAAAAGTCTTTCGTCCCATAATAACTGTATTTCCAAGCGTCTTGCTCTTAAACCATTTAAAATCTTCAGAAAAATGCCAAGGAATACCGCCCTCTTTACCGATCACTCGGTTTTCAGACATCGCAACGATTGCTTTATATTTCATTATACCGCTATCGGTGCTTTGATTCCAGGCTCAGGATCGTAATCAACCAATTCAAAATCTTCGTATTTAAAATCTAAAATTTCCTTTTGATCACCATGTAATAACATTTTCGGTGTCGCCTTAGGTGTTCTGGCGAGTTGAGTTTTAGCTTGCTCTAAATGATTGGCATATAAATGCAAATCACCAAAAGTATGAACAAAATGCTTCGCCTTTAGACCCGTAATTTTAGCAATCATCATTGTGAGCAATGCGTAGGAGGCTATATTAAAAGGCACTCCTAAAAAGATATCTGCACTTCGTTGATATAACTGACAACTAAGCTCGCCGTCAGCCACATAAAATTGAAATAAGGCATGACATGGAGGTAACGCCATGCTTTCTAACTCACCAACATTCCATGCACACACAATATGTCGGCGACTATTAGGATTACTTCGAAGATCATCGATCACCTGCTGCAACTGATTAATTGAACGGCCATCAGGCGTACGCCAATCCGTCCACTGCGCTCCATAAACTCTACCTAAATCACCATTTTCATCAGCCCACTCATCCCAAATTCGAACTTTTTTTTCATTCAAATATCGAGTATTAGTATCTCCCTTAATAAACCACAGCAATTCATGAATAATTGATCTTAGATGAAGTTTTTTAGTCGTTAACAACGGAAAACTCTCTTCCATGGAATACCGAACTTGAGCTCCAAAAACAGAATATGTCCCCACACCAGTTCGATCGCCACGAAACGTTCCATTCTTTAATACATCATCTAATATTTGAAGATATGCTTTCATAGTAATTTCCTACTAAAAGTTGATAAAAGACCCTCTGAACTTCCCTCATATTTGAAAATTGCAAGCATCATCGGTTTAAGGCAGTTTAACTAAAATAAATGAAAAATTGCAATTATTTTCCATACTTATCGTAATAGAATAAGCTCGCACAATCAAATGGATGAAAACACGAAACAGAAGCTAGAAAAGCGTTTGGGAAAAACTGCTTTTTTAAAACGGCTACACGTCCATTCCAAGCTAGACAAGATAAGCCGTCACAGTTCCCTTTGTTACAGACTCTTTCGACACACACTCCTCCTAATCCTTCGCATCACAGGACTCTATCAACATGGTTATGAAGAATTTAAAAACATTAGAGTCGTTCACAAAAAATGGTCTCTGCCTAAACTTCCAGCTGAATTCAACGGATATAAGTTATTACAATTAACAGACTTACACCTTTGCCTGGATCAAGGTCGTATCGCAAAATCACTTTCAAAAATCCTCCCTCACGTTCACGCTGATACCTGTGTATTCACAGGCGATTTTAGCAATGGAGCCATCTCAAAAGATAACGAATGTAATAACAGAATCTCATTAGCAACCCAGAAGGAACTTGAGAAAATCACCGACATGGTCGAATGTGAAAAATATGGCGTGCTTGGGAACCATGACCACATAGACCTAGTGGACACAATTGAAGCCACGGGAATACAACTCTTACTTAACGAAACTATTATTCTTAAAAAAGGGGGTGATCAAATTTTCCTTTCCGGCGTCGACGATGCCTCTTTTTTCAAATCGCACGATTTGGACAAAGCAAGTGAGGGGGTTCCCAAGGATGCATTCTCCATACTGCTGTCTCACACGCCCGAGATTTACAAAATCGCTCAAGAAAAGAACTATGATATAATGCTTAGCGGTCATACACATGGCGGTCAAATATGCCTACCAGGAGGACGCCACATTAAAGCATCTAACTGTCATTCTGGTGCAGTAAGTCGATCATGGTTTTATAAATCGCTTCAGGGGTACACCTCACCAGGGACAGGTGCTTGTAAGCTTCCGATTCGAATTTGCTGTCCTCCTGAAATAACAATCCATGAATTCATAAAAACAAGCATTGCAAAAGCTTAATTCTTGAATGTCATTAAATATAATGAACAACCAACACAATTTACCTAAAATAACAAAATGGCCATTTTACGTAGTTGATGCCATACTTGTCATCTCAGCATTTATCGTAGCGTTCAAGGGAGGAGGCCCTCTCGATCACTGGCAATTTTTCTGGTGCTTCATTTATATCAGCACAGGTGCGGTAAGCTTCCTTGCACCCCATTTGCTTGAATATTTTGCAGCGAAAAGCGTTTCTGAAAACGCTTCATCTGATGATTCAACACTGCGTTCAGAACTAGAAGACCTTAAAAAACCACTGGAAAACCTCTCAAAGCTTGAAGAATTCACTGCTCAAGCGATAAATGAAGTCGAAGAGAAATATGACAATTTACTTAACGAATTTGAAAATTATAAACTCACGACAATTGAGAACCCAAAGCAAATAAAACCTCATGTAGTAGAATTAATTCAACCTGTCGTTGAAACAAAAGAAATTGCTCCAGTCGAAATCAAAAAGACGGTGTCGATTGTAGAAACAAAAGAAATTGCTCCAGTTCAGATCAAAGAAAATAAACCTCTCGTTGAAAAGAAGAAGAAAAAGGAACCGGTTAAAAAAGAAATAAGCTCTAAGGAGATTAAGTCTAAATCACAACCAAGTCCGAAAGTCACTGTCAGTCCAACACCCGCCAGTATTCGTCGTTTAAAAACGGTTTTATCAAATCGTTCTAAAATCAAAAAGAATAGAATTAAATATGGGCGGAAAACTTTAAAGTCAATTGAGGCAATAAAGATTAGTCCTACCATTGAAAAAACCACATCAACACACGAGGAAGCACCTTTACCCACAAAAGAAATTAAGGTTAAAAAGAAAAATAAAACGGCTCCTAAAAAAGCATCTGATCCAAAAGATGAATCAATGCTTTCCAAAGCAATTTCATCCAATTCCGCATCCAATCAAAGTTCAGCAGTATGTAAATTGATTAAAGGAGGAAAAGCTGACAACGACGAAGAGAAGAAATCATCAAGCCAAGAGTCATCATTCATTAATGATAATTCACTCGAACTAGATATTCCGATTAAACAACCGCCAGAAAAGAACATTCAATTAAAAGTTCAACGCATTAAGAAATCACCAAAAGCCAAAGATGACAAACTGACTCAAGGTGAATTGTCCTTCTAGTAAAACCTCACGCGGACGTTAAAAAACTATTTCGCTAAAAGCTTTTTCAAAGACTCGACATCATTAACGGGAGCATCACAAGCAAAACCGCTACAAACATACGCCGTAGCCTTTCCATCGATTGCAATCATCGTTTCAACAAATGGAACACTTTTCGATATACGATCCCCTTGTTCTGGTTTATAAACAAGAACATCACTTGGCCGATAAGTGCTTCTAAATACGTCCAGCATCTTTTTAAAACCACTACTATTCTTATTTCCAACCAACACTATTTCCTTCGCAGGATTTACAGCCATATCAAGTGCTTGTAATAAAAAGGAATGGGACGCAGCAGAACGCTCAACATTTCCCGCAAACGATTTGAATATCAACTCAGATTTTTTAGCATAATCCAAATTGCCCGTAATTCTTGAAAGTTTAATCAAACCCAATGCCGCAACAGAGTTCCCTGATGGAATGGCACCATCATACACATCTTTACCCCGAACAACTAACTGCTCTGAATTATCTGCTGTCATGAAAAATCCTCCATTTTCAGAATCCCAAAAATGAATCCCAATATAATTTGCAATCGAAATCGCTTCCTCTAAATACTCTACCTCCAAAACAGCTTCGTATAACTCAATCAAACCCCACATCAAAAAAGCATAATCTTCAAGTTGGCCATCAATTTCCGTCACGCCCATACGGTGTCTCTTCAAATAAGAACCATTTTTTAGCTTCATGTTTTTCAAAATAAAATCAGCCGCTTTTTTTGCGGCATCAACATATTTTTCATCCTTCAATACCTGATAGCCTCTAGCCAAAGCGGCAATCATCAAACCATTCCAATCCACTAAAATCTTGTCATCTTTATAAGGATGAATCCTTTTCTCCCGAACGGTAAACAATTTTTTCCGAATAACTTCTATTTCACCTCGCAAGACATTCACTTCCATTTTTTCCTCGAGTGCAATCTCCTCCAAACTACGTTGCAAATGTAAAATACTTTCACCCGTTTTCGACCTCAAGGCTTGGTCGTAAAAGTTGCCCCCTTCCTCAACATTGAACCATTTCATATAACGATCAGCAACAGTTTCACCAAGAATCTCCTTAAGCTCTTTAGGTTCCCAGACATAGAACTTTCCTTCAACGCCTTCGCTATCAGCGTCCTCAGCACTATAAAAGCCCCCTTCTGGATCCGTCATATCTCGGAGAACGTAAGTGAAAATCTCTCTAGCCGTTTCAGAAAACAACGATTCTCCCGTAACCTGAAAAGCCTCAAGATAAGCAACGGCTAACAGGGCTTGATCATATAACATTTTTTCGAAATGAGGTAGAAGCCACTTTTCGTCCGTTGAGTAACGATGAAAACCAAAACCGATTTGATCGTAAACTCCGCCTTTTTTCATTTCAGTTAGAGTTTTCCGAACCATATTCAACGCACCTTCATCCTTTGTTTGATTCCAATATCTCAATAAAAAAGAATGATTATGAGGAATAGGAAATTTCGGTGACTGACCAAACCCTCCATAAGTTGAGTCAAAAGAAGACTGCATCCATTTAAAAGCGGCAGTCAACGTATCAGCCCCTAGTGAACCATTAGGATTACTCTCGTTCATCTCCTTCATCACTTCAATGACACGATCAGCAGTGATATCAATGTTTTCACGATCATTCTGCCACCCTTCCCAGACTTTCCCCAATATATGAATTAACCCTGGCCGGCCATATTGACTTTCTTTAGGAAAATACGTTCCAGTAAAAAAAGGTTTTCTCTCTGGTGTCATAATAACCGTCATCGGCCAACCCCCACTACCAGTCATCGCTTGCGTCGCATCCATATAAATCTTATCCACATCTGGACGCTCTTCCCGATCCACTTTTATGCTAATAAAATTCTTGTTTAATAATGCGGCAACATCCTCATCCTCGAAAGACTCATGTTCCATGACGTGGCACCAATGGCATGTTGAATAACCGATCGAAAGAAAAATCGGCTTATTTTCTTTTTTTGCTTGTTCAAAAGAAGCTTCATTCCAGGCATGCCAATCTACTGCATTACGTGCGTGTTGTAGCAAATAAGGAGATTGCTCAAATATCAACCGGTTAAATTCAACACCGCCATCAGCTGGCAATTTTGAAATTTCCGACAATGGTGGTAATGGTTTTCGCATTCGGCTTCCTTCACTGCTTTGATTCACTGATCCTAATAGAGCAGTGGAAATATTCCCTAAGGCTAAAAGTAATAAAAAACTTAAAGGCCGCATTATACGTCTTTGGGAACAGGTTTTTTAAATGGAAACCAATTGTACCTCATGATTGCATATAATGCACGAAATCCATCTTTCCAGCCGATTTTCTTCCCTTCTTTGTATGTTCGGCCATAATAAGAAATCCCCACTTCGTAAATCGTACAATCAAGCTTAGAAACCTTTGCCGTTATCTCCGGTTCAATCCCAAAGCGATTTTCCTCAATCGAAATCTGATCTAAAACTTCTCTACGAAACATTTTATAACATGTTTCCATATCAGTAAGATTTAAGTTGGTACACATATTTGAAAACAAAGTTAACATTTTATTTCCAATCATATGCCAAAAGTAAACAACACGATGAGCTTGTCCGCCCATGAACCTTGATCCAAAAACCACATCTGCATTTCCACGTTTAATCGGTTCTAACAATTTTATGTATTCCTGAGGATCATACTCAAGATCAGCATCCTGAATAACAACAATATCACCTGTTATATTTTTGAACCCTGTTCTAAGAGCAGCCCCTTTACCTAAATTCTTGGGATGGTATATCACCTTATCAACAGTCGCTTCGAGCTCATCTCTTAAATAATCGCGAGTCCCATCTGTAGAAAAATCGTCAATAATGATAATTTCCATATCATCCACAGGAGAAGCCTTTACGGCATCAATTAAAGTCTTAAGCGTTTTACGCTCATTGTAGCATGGAATAACAACAGATAATTTCATAATAATTCAATCGTACAAAGCCTCATCGCTTACTTGATGTTAATAGTAAGTAAACAGCCTTCACTAACTTTGTAAAATTAAATCTCCACCACTGTCTCATATATCTCATCAAATACTCTTTAGGCCATTCCGTCTTACCCCAAATTTTCGTTTGATCCTGCCACCTGTTCATGAATAACTTCGAATTGTCGTCATTAAACTTATGCCTATCAGGGGAACTACTCACATGGTGATAAATCACACTCTTATTCGCAACAAAATGACGGTAACCTTCCCCTTTCAAACGAACACATAAATCAACATCTTCACAACCATTTATATATTGAGTATCAAACCCACCTACAGCATCAAATACGGACTTCTTAATCAACATACACGCCGCCGTCACAGCATTCCACTCAAGATAATCACCACTTGGAGGACTCTGCCTATTTTTTCTAGCATGAGCAGGTCTTCCTAATAAATCAAAAAATATGCCAGCATGATCAATCAATTCAGTCTTAGGATTTAACTGCACATTACCAACCGAACCCATTTTATCAAATTCCTTGATCGCCTTAAGCATAGGTTCTAACCAGCCTTTTTTCAGCAGTAAATCATTATTCAACAAGCCTACAATTTCAGCTGAAGCCATTTCGACTCCAAGATTATTGTTAGCAGCAAACCCTTGATTCTCTTCGTTAAGAACGACCTTAACTGTTTCAGATTCGATCGATTTCAAATAGTCACGTGTGCCATCAGTGCTACAATCATCCACAAAGATGATTTCATAATTTATGCCATCAACCGTGTCTTTTAACGATTCAAAGAATTCTTTCGTATAATTTAAGCAATTATACGTGGCTGTTACAAAACTAACGTCTACTCGCATTCAGGTAACAATTCGTATTGCTCTGAATTAAAAACGTTAAATAGTCGTCCATTCTTGGAGAGACTTCTGTATAGCCTCCCTCACAGGCGTCAATTTAATCCCAGCTTGCTCCAACTTAGTCGTATCTAACACGCAATTTGAACGAGGGGTCTTAGCCGCCTTTGCCATGAAGTCATCTTCATCTTCAAAAAAAGTATACTCTTTGCCAAAAGGATCTTCTAGACCCAACTCTTTTCGGCGACGACTCTCCTCTTGCATCAATTTAACAACTTCTCTTGTCGTCACAGTGCCTGGATTAGTCACATTATAAACACCAAACGGTAAACGTCTTGACCAACACTCCCAGCAAGCTGATACAAATTCTTCTAAATGCGAAATTGAGTTCTCAGCCTCAAGTAAACTATTATAATTAAGTAGTTTATATAAGTAATTACGCGGAATAGCTTCATTATTAAAAGGAATTCTCAAGCGCCATATAAAACACTCTGCTCCAGAAAGCACTTCTTCACCTAAAGCTTTTGTCCCGCTGTAAAAACTGCAATTATCTGTTCTAAAACTGAAATTTGCTGGATCGGATTCATTAAAACCATCCCCCTTATCATTTCTTCCAGTAAAAATACAACCACTCGACACATGCCCCCAAGGCAAATTAATTGCCTCACAAGCAGAACGCACGATCCCTGGCAAAACCGCATTCCCCATCAAAGTGTCGCTTTTATAAATTTCACACGCATCAACATTTGGTTTTCCAGTGAAACCAGCTGCATTAATCAAAAATGTGGGGCGCGCATCCTTCAAAAAGGAAATTAATGTATCTCGATCTTCATAGTTCACATCCCTGCGAGACAAGCCAACGCAATCAATACCTTTTTCCTCAAAGAGATTCAAAAATTTACCACCGACATAACCGGTGCTACCTAATACAACAATTTTTCTATTCTTGCTCATAATTGCGCAAATTATTGTTATAAAAGACAAAACATGCAAGAAAAAGCCGGTGACCAAAAGTCTCCATATATCTAAGCTGCCTTTAAAATATTTTTAGCTTATAACTCTCACTAACAGCAGTTAAATTAATATTATAAGCAGGGTCGCTTTCAATTAAATGGCTCCATTTTTGGTGCATATATTGACACTCCCTTTCGTAACGGTCTTTTTTGTCAGCATCGTAGTCATTTCCCCGGGAAACATACTCATGATGATAAAGCTCGGCATAAGGAGTATATAAATTACGATAACCCGCTTTTTGAATTTTGAGGCACAGGTCAACATCATTGTAAGCGGTCTTCAAATCAACCTCATTAAAACCACCAACCTCATCAAAAACACTTTTTCTCACGGCTAAGCAAGCAGCCGTCATTGCAGAATAGTTCCCGACAACATTAACTCGTTTCGCGTAATCCATTGCATTTCGATCAAAATGCCGAAAAACATGTCCCCCCACGTCACCTATTCCCAAAACAATTCCAGCATGCTGGATGGTGTTGTTTGAATACAACAATTTAGCCCCAACCACTCCAATGTCTTCTCGCTGAGACTGTGAAACCAATTCACATAACCAATCGGGCGAAATAACTTCAACATCATTGTTACAGAATAGAAGTATTTCACCATTCGCTTCCTTAACTGCAAAATTATTAATCGCTGAGTAATTAAATTCTCCGGGATAATCTAAAACTTCAACATTCTCATACTTCGATTTAATTAATTGATAAAACTCCAACACGGCTTCTTCGGTGCTACCATTATCAACAATTAAGAGTTCGAAATTCTTGTATTTCGTTAATTTAAAAATGCTCTCCACGCACGGCTTTATAAAATCCAACTTATCTTTACTCGGAATTATAATACTAACCTTAGCATCATACGAACCTTGATAATTCACTCGTAACGAACCTGGGAATAGCCCCTCACTAACTCGAACTGGAGAATGATCTTCAGCAAGTAAATTCAACAAACAGTCTTTATCAGAATCACAAAGCACTGGATCCTCTCCAAGAGAATGATAAAGGATTCGAGGGATATGATATATTCCATCAGATGAAATATTCTTATGTAACTGAAGTATTAAATTCCATGCACTTAGACTTTCAATAGACGACTTTTGATCAACCCCATCACGAATACTCGCTAAATCAAACAGAACAGCACTGCGAATATAATCCATGGAATAAAATAGATCCAAATTCCAGTCCGGTTTAAAATTGGGTTCTATACGTTCACCCTTGTCTCCAATGCTATCATGATCCGAGTAAACGATCTTAAGTTCTAGTTTCCCACGAAATCTCTCCAGAAATGACTCGAGCGCAATATCCCTCAATTTATCGCCAGCATTAAGAACCATGAAATACTGTCCATTAAAACCAGCCAAAAGATCATCAATATTTTTGGAATCCAGTTCCATTAAATTAATATTTGGATCATCGGCCTTAACCGCATCATTCACATAAAAAACTTCCCAGCATTTATAGGTTTGTTCCCGAATCGATGCAAATGTTTGAGCATATAAATCGGGATCCACCCCTTTAATGAAAAATGTTACCTTCGGATTAAAATCGGATTTCTCATTATTGAGGTCTGGCCAAGACACCGTTTCATAATTGCTTATCCACTTTTGATAATCTGCCCGAGACAATTCAGGTTGCTCTTTTTTGATCACCCAAAATAAACGCCTATAAATCACATGCTCTTTACCACGGCTATCAATCGCAATGATTCGCATCCACTTCAACCCCTTACCCATTCGGAATCGGGTGTAAAACCCAGAGCTATCAGGGAAACCATTAGACTTCACCACATCCGTAGTTACACCATTTAATTTAAGCTTCTGACTACCCACTTCAATAATGACATATGCTGGAGGCTCGCCATCAGCATCAACAAAATAACCCTCTATTACAAAACGGCCCCATACAATATTTCCAAAGTGATTACCCTGAATAGAAATATTATAATTCGCATTCACAATCGCCGATTATACCAACTTAAAAACAGATACTCTCATCTGGCTATTTCCAAAATTTGGGAGCCCTCGATGGAAAAGCGAAATCAAAATCTTCTTTTTCTAAAGTCAAATTTGGATTATAAGCAGGATCCCAAGCAATAATATCACCCCAATTCTCAAACATATAATCCTGTTCCTTACTCAATCGCTCTTTCTTCTCATCCGTATCTTCATAGCCTCGGCTAATAGACTCATGATGAAGCAACTCTGTATAAGGTGTCCAAATCACCTTTCTGCCACTGGCTCGAGACTTAAAACAATAATCTACATCGTTATAAGCGACGCCTAAATTCTCCTCATTGAAACCTCCTAGCGATAAAAACAAATCTTTAGGTGTCACCATACAAGCTCCTGTCACCGCGGAATACTGCTGAATTAAATAAGCACGTCCATGATGTCCCATAAAGTTTCGATCTCCTCCACGAAAGGCATGACCGGCAACACCACAAACACCTGCAATGATTCCTGCATGTTGTAATATTTGCTGAGGATAAAAAAGTCTCGCCCCAACCACTCCTACATCCGGTCTAATTGCATGGCTCACCATCTCTCTCAACCAACCAGAATCAATCACCTCGATGTCGTTATTTAAAAAACATAATAACTCACCCCTGCACTGCTTAACTGCGAAATTATTAATTGCAGAAAAATTAAATTCGCCCTCAAAATCCAGCACTCGAATTCTAGGGTTATCTTTCAACAGATCCAAATAGGCGAAGGTGTTCTTTTCTTTTGAGTTATTATTTACGATTATAATTTCTAAATTATCATAAGCCGTATCTTCAAGAAGACTTGTCACACAAGTGCTGAGAAAAGCCAACTGATCACAAGTCGGTATAATAACTGAGACTAAAGGCTCCTTCTCCAATCCATAAATCACCCTAAAAGAACCATGCCATTTCCCCTCAATAGCAATTGCGTTATCTCCCCTACGATCTAAATGGCCCTGAATCGCATTCTTTCCAGCCTCAATCGCATAAGGCTTACTTTCAATATTCATCGCAGTTGATTCTTCGAAAACACGCCAATGATAAAGCACGTGAGGGATGTGCCTAATTTCGGATTCTTTCAACTGTTCAACCATACGCAAGGCCAAGTCCCAATCTTGGGCACCGACAAAATCATGACGAAAACCGCCTATTTTCCTTACTAATTCTATCTGATAAACACCTAAATGTGAAACACAGTTGTGGCCTAATAATAGATCCCTATTCCAATCAGACTTAAAATAAGGATCTAATCGATTACCGCCTATATCAATCTTGTCTTCATCAGAATAAATGAGTTTAGCATCAGGGTATTTATTAATCTCATCCACCACTAAGGCCAAGGCATGTTCTGGCAATAAATCATCATGATCTAAAAGCGCCATGTATTCGCCCTTTGCAATTTCAATGGCACTGTTTGAGGAATGAGCAATATGCCCATTCTCTTTCCGGTAGACGACCCTTATCCGAGGATCTAACTTCTCATACTCTTCTAAAATCGATCGAACATAAGGCTTACTCGAATTATCATCCGAGATACAAAATTCCCAATTTTCGTATAACTGATTTCGAACAGAATCAATCACTTCTCTTAAAAATCTTTCAGGTGGATTATAAACCGGCATCACAACAGAAATAAGCGGCTGTTTGTCGCAGCCGTTCAAATGCTTCTTTATTGATTCACGATCGCCATCATCAAGTGTATCAATCTCCTCAACCCATTTCCTGTATTTCTCAACCGCGGCCAAATGTAGGGCTTCAGCGCCAGGTTCATCATTAGCCCCTTTGGTCGAATAAATCAAAATCGAATCAAGCACACGCTCCTCACCATCAGCAAGTACAGCTTTTATTTTTAATAGCTTAAGCCCTTTGCCGAATTTCAACCATCCCCAAAAACCACAGCCCATCGACACTTCAAGTTCACCCTCAAAAGATGACTGCACATCCGGGCGATTAAAACTAGAACACTTAACCGCATTATCGCCGATATTAAGAACAATTCGTTTAGCCGGTCGCCCCTTGCTATCAAAAAACCAACCACCAACATGTAATGATCCATCCGCAGACAGCAATAAGCCACTTTTCTTCGGCAGGTCTAAATGATATCGGTAATCCTTTTTTTTCTTTTTAAACATTTTATAAAAATTTCTTCAGTTATGATTCACTCATAATTCATTGATCTTTCACAAACAGTTTCAACAACGGATGGTTCTTAATACGAGATAACTCCTCTCTCACATAAGACTCTTGAAACGTATTTTTCTTAATCAAATTTGCAACCGCCTCCAATGAATTTTCGACTTTCAATTCCACCTTTAAAATCAGATCCTCATCATTATTTATCCCAGCAGGAACATTTAATAAGATTTGGGGATCCAATCCCGAACAGAATAACTTCAGCCCTTCCGTTTCATCCAATACACATAGATCTCCCGAAAACACTAAATCCTTACCATCAGCATTAATAGCAAACTCAAACAAGGGCGATTCCTTAGATCGGCTCATCAAACAAATAGACCGTATTTCAAGATAGGAAACCAATGAGCAAGGATCAAATCTCAAGCCAAAATCACCACACTTCAAATCACCCTCTACCGGCATCTCCAATTGAACCCATTGATTTAATTCAAACAAACTTTCGCTTCGACGTGACTCACTATGCCCATCAACTCCTGGATAATATAACTGAGCGACTGTAACGCCATCTTTTATCATTAGACTACGCCGTCTCCAATAAGCCTCAAATAAGATTCCTATATTATCACCATACAGTCCCGGATGTCGGTGATAAAGCTTTTCAAAAGATTCTATTTCCTCTGACTCATCCATGTCCTTTCGGGAACCAGGAGTCTGACGATAATAAAACAATATCTCTGGGATTTGATAAACCTTGCGACCTAAATCTAAAATGGAGAGCCAAAAATCATAATCCTCCCAGCCATGAACCATCTCAGTCGAAAATCCTCCAATTTTAACCCAATCATTTTTTCTAAAAAAAGCGGTCACAAATATTTGCGGCTCAATCAAAACATCCGGGAATTTATAAGGAGGAAAATTACACGGCCCCGTCTTGCTTCCAAAAAAAGCAGCCTCACAGTAAACAATCCCTAAATCAACCTCTTCGTCTAAAGCTTTAACTGCTTTTTCCAAATAATTCGGCCCAATTTTATCATCTGCATCTAGTGGTAAAATATATTCACCATCAGCCTTATCGATCGCAAAATTTCTAGCGTGCTCCACGCCTTTATTTTCAGTCTTAAAAATCCGCGTCGATTTCAAATCTAATCCATCTAATATTTTTCGGTTATCCTCACTTGAACCATCATCAACCACAACAATTTCAAAATCCTTGAAACCTTGGTTCAAAATTGAACCAACAGCTTCTTCCAAAAACTGCGCTTGATTATAGCAAGGAATAATGACTGAAACCTTAGCCATCTTTAAACGTTATTATATTTCTTAGAAACCATGAAATTATAAGCTATCATGAGAATAAAAGCCAAACAACCTATAAAAAAGGAAAAAATTAACGGTTTCGAAAAGCTCGTGTCAACGCCGATGGCCTTACCTATATCATGGATAATAAAATGTGCATCTCTTGCTTCATCTTTACCCTTAAGCAAGAGTTGACTGCTATCCCATTCAAATTGAGCAAACTGCCCATTTTTCTTCAGCAGATGTTTTTCAAGTGCCAACACATTTACCTCTCCTACATTTAATCGACTGATCTTCATCGAAAAGAATTCATTCGCTGGATCAAACCGCAACAATCTCAATCCATAGGCTGGGATAGAAAAGCCAAAAGAAACCTTTTCATTTGCTTGATAATGCTGACGAATACTCTGCTTTTCGGAAAAGTCTTTTTCCCCATAGTATATTTGAAAGACCCCTGCATCTGTAGCAATAAATTCTATTTCCACATCTAACGAAGGATAGATTTCTTTAAAATAAAAAAAGCTATAACTCGAAATCAAGAAACTTAAAATCAAGCAACTTACAACCCGATAGCTTTTAAAAAGGCTACTATTTAACACTGCCATAATCCACTAATTTCTTATCAAGTTTTTTCAACCGTGTGCCGCTTCGAGTGAATACTTTATCAGCATCCTCAAACGGTTTCTTTACAATTTCAAAAGCAATCCCTCTATCAGCCAACCACAGTCTATTTGAAAGGAACTCATGGGAAAACATGACAACTGGAGAATTCCAACTCTCTACTTCATCCAATTCTGCCTCTAATTGTATTTTTTCTCTATAGTGCCCACTAAGATTACAAATAAGCACAATAAAACTATTAATAAACATCAGGCCCAGTCCCACTTTTGACATAAAACGAACCGTCGAACCACTTGCACTTAAATCAATCATTCGGGCATTTTTACGATTTTCAACATTCGGAG
>CAWUTK010000133.1:0-15167 GCA_963924785.1 uncultured Opitutales bacterium | reverse complement strand
TAACGCCGCTTGCTTAAGGCTTTTTTCAACAATAGCCTCAAGATCCCCCTTTTTGCGAATACCATCGAGGCGCGGGCCATAAGCAACATTATCAAAAATTGACTTAGGAAAGACATTCGGTTTTTGAAAAACCATCCCGATTCTTTTTCGAACCTTCACCACATCAACCTTTGGGTTATACAAATTCACATCATCTAAATTAATTTCACCTGTTACATGACAGGATGGAATTAAATCATTCATACGATTCATCGCTCTTAATAAAGTGCTCTTTCCGCAACCACTCGGTCCTATTATTGCGGTAACTCGTTTTTTATAAATATCACAGTTCACTTTTTTAACGGCTTCGAAATCACCATAGAAAATTGAAAAATCAATCGTTTTTAGATGAACGTTCATATCCGACTCGTTCATTTGTGAATTATTTGAAAATTTAGAATTCATAACATTTATACTTTTAAATTTTTAGATACTTTCGCACGCATAATAATGGCCCCTACATTCAATACCAACACCAGCATTATGAGTGCTAACACCATGCCAAATTGAACATGCCTTATTTCGTCAACCGCTTCATGCTCAGTACATAAATTATAAATATTCCATGGCAATGCGGGTGTTGGCTGAGTGAAAACTTCATCCAACTTCAAGGCTTTCCCTACGCTAACTGCCGCGGTAAAAATAATAGGTGCCGTCTCGCCTGCAGCGCGTCCCAAACAGATGACGATCCCTGTCAGAATACCTGGAAGAGCAGCAGGTAAAATAATTGTCACGATCGTCCACCACCTTCCCGCGCCCAATGCCAATGCAGCCTCTTTGTAGCTAGAAGGAACCGCTTGAATGGCTTCTTCAGAGGCTCGAATGATTGTGGGTAAAACCAACAACGATAATGTCAGCGACCCGGCCAAAACACTCTTTGAGTCTGAGACTTGAATGGTATTGATAAAAAAAGCTAATCCAAATAGACCAAAGACAATACTCGGCACACCAGCCAGAGTACTAATACATATTCTTAAAAAACTAATCACAACCCCCTGCTTGGCATACTCACAAAAATATATCGCGGCAAAGATCCCCATTGGCACAGCAAAGATCATCGCTCCAATTGACAAATATAGCGTCCCCAAGAACTCTGGCCATATTCCCCCAAAGATATGTGAATCCAAAGAAGAATCCGTAATAAACTGATAGTAAAAAGTCCACTTCGGTCGCATCATTTGTTCCACATTCGACTCTATGTAGGGGAAAAGCTCTGCCATGCGTGTTCGCTCAAATCCTTCGCTACGCGGTTTAAAAACTTTAATCCCCCCTTTATCAGGGTCAGAATAATCCCAAGACTCCTTGAGTAAAATCTTATCCAGTTTCACCTGAACCCTATCCCACCGAGTTTGTCCATATCGTTGCCTAAACAATACAGGTTGCCTTTCACCCGGAAAGGGTCCAACGAGTTCTTCTACGAGTTTTTTTAAAGCCTTAAGTTCTTTCTTACGCTTACCTCTCTCTTTGCGAGGCATGCCTTTCACCTCAAGCTCGTAGGCTTCAAATATTTCAAAAACGGGCTTCCTCACTTTTTCCACCACATCCAACTCAGCGTTCAACTGTGTCTTATCTCCACGATCCCAGTGGTCGAACATTAGTTTCCTGTGCTCAATCGTACCACTAAAAATAAATGCTTGAGAACCTTTCCACACGATTGGACCCAGAATTAAAACAAGAAACGCTATCATCAATCCTATTGAAATAACGCCTAATGCAGAGAATGACTTATCTAAAACTTTTCTCGTCTCTATTCTCATTAACGTTTTCCAGTTAATTTATTATAACGCTTTACCACCATTTCGGTAACCATGTTCATCATGAAAGAAAACAGTAACAAGGACATCGCCATCGCAAATAACACATGATATCTAGAGGATCCTGTCACATGATCGGCTTCACCCATATCACCCGCAATTGTAGCCGTTAATGTCCTTACTGGCTCTAATAAATTATAGAATGGTGTTGGAACAATAGCCGCGTTTCCTGATGCCATCCAAACAACCATCGTTTCACCAACTGCTCGCATGACACCGAGAATAACCGCTGTAAGCAACCCGCTTACAGCTGACGGCATAACGACTTTAATCACAGTTTCGGCTCTTGTCGCACCCAGTGCATAACTACCCTCACGCAAATCTCTACCAACGGCCTGCAACGCATCCTCTGCGACACTTACAATTGTAGGCAATGCCATAATTCCCAATATTATAGAAACATTTAAAGCATTTGTCCCACTAGAGATCTCTAATAATAAAAGGGCATTCGAGCCTTTATTAATAAGGTAAATTAAAACAAGAAACAATAGGCCAGTTACACCCCACCTAAAGGGTTTGCTCGACTTGAATGGCAATACGCTCAAACCGACATCTCCTAATATGATAACAATAATTAAAGATACGGGAACACCGATAACCCAAAGTCCGCATGAGAGTAGATACCCCCCTTTATCTTGAAGCAAAGGGGCAAAGATCACTAAGGCAAAAAATCCATAAGCTACGGACGGTATAGCCGATAAAACTTCAATCACAGGTTTAACTAACTGACGAACTGAAAATGGAAAAACTTCACTTAAGCAAACCGCTGCCGACAATCCGAGTGGGACAGAAAAGGCAATGGCGCCCATTGTCACAATTGCGGTTCCCATAAATATGGGGAAAGCACCAAACTCACTAGCTTCTGCAGAGGGGTACCAACTCGTTGAAGTAAAGAACTCTTTAAAACCTTCCAACTGAAAAAAGGGGATGGCATCCTTCGCGATAAAATAAAAAATAAAAATAACAGCTACCGCGGATAACGAAGCGATGAGGAACAATGCGCTTGTTCCCAGTAATTCTGTCAATCGACGCCAAAAGCTCTCTCGATTAGATAAATATAAACTATTTTTAGACTGATTCAATGTTACATTATATTTTGATATACTTCAGCCACCGCCCCTTTAAGAGGACGATGGCCTACCTACAAATGATTAAAAGCTATTAATCTAATTCGTATGAAGTCACAGGCACAAATCCTATTTCTTCTACCATCTCTTGCCCTTCAGGTGATAAATGAATGGTTAAGAACTGGAATTGAATACTGCCTAGTTTAGGATATGCATTTGTATACAAATATAGTGGTCTCGCGATCGCATATCTACCCGACTGCACCGAAGCTAACTCTGGATACACTCCGTTAATCTCTAATGCCTTTACCGTATCATCAACAAACCCTAATCCAGCAAAACCAATCGCTCCAGTCGTTGTTTGAACGCGCTGTCGAATAGCTCCATTACTACCAACATACTCTGCATCTGAACGGATTTTTTCCTTATTCATCACTAAACCGGCAAAGGTTTCATAGGTTCCACTGTTCGTATCCCTCGATACCACAACAATTTTCTTATTCGCACCACCAAGCTCTTTCCAATTACTAATTTCGCCTTTGTATATAGCACGCACTTGCTCAAGTTTTAGACCCGTTAAAGGATTTGACGGATGCACTAAGATGGGTAACCCATCTAAAGCAACAACGTGCGGTGTTGGCTTAATACCCTTCTCTGCTGCTACCTTAAATTCATTATCTTTCATGGGTCTAGACATCGCGGCGATATCACAAGTCTGGTTTATAAGACTTTTTGCGCCATTACCACTTCCCGATTCACTGACAGATATATTCACGCTAGGATTCATTTCCATAAAATATTCAGCAAATGCTTTTGCAATTGGCCCTACCGTCGTTGAACCATCAATCACAATTTTATCTTCCGCACTCATCGAACATATCGACGTAATTAATGCTAATCCTAAACTTATTTTTTTATTTATTTTCATTTTATCTATTATTTAATTTTTAAATTAATATGGTTACTCCATATTTTGAAATAACCTTAGTCGCTTCATGTTAGGTTTATATTAGCAATATATTAAAAGGTCGTTTAGTTCGCGAATGATAAACAGACTCCTCTTTTTTTCATATAGTAACTCTTTTCCCAGATTCATTATTTCAAAACTAATCTAACCGATTTTTGTTAGGATCATGTTAGGAACATGTTAAATTAACATGTCGATCGACATCAGAATGATCCTAGCAGTCGATTTCGATGAAAAATAAGAAGTGGAGAAATAAGTCATTCAGCGGAATCACATTTGAAGATTCACACGAGTTAACATTCCCATCTAATTTCAAAAGATTTATTTGATTCATTAATTTAAATAATATAATTTAACTATATAATGCGAAAATTACTCACAACTCTATTTCATATCCACTTCTGTTCATCGTTCCTGCATGGCTCTCTTCTAAGAACTTGGACGAGCCGCGAGGGAAGCAAATTCGAAGCTTCAATGTTTAAGATCCAAAATGGCGCGGTTAGTCTAAAACGTGAAAATGGTAAAATGCTAAAACTCCGCTTGGATCAGTTATCTAAAGAAGATCAAGCGTATGTGAAGAATTCTCCTTTTGCTGAAAGTAAAGGTGTTTTAAAAGGAGCAGGCCACTGAGCCATCATTGTTTTAAAAGTATCTGGTGACGTTAAATGCGAGAATCAAAGAACATTTGGTGATGTTAAACTAAAGGCTAACGCGAAACTGTCAGATCAACATCTTGTAAAAACCGGGACAGACGGTGAGGTTATATTGCTATTTTCCAATGGCAGCTCAATGACGATAAAGCCTAATAGCGAAATATTAATCGATACATTTCAGCAGGAGAAAATCTCTGCCTCAGGGAAACTCAGTGAAATGGAAACAGAGGTGTCTCCTTCCAATATTAAAATCAATTTAAACTATGGCGAATTGATCAATCGGGTTCGGCGTTTGAACAAAAGCTCTCAATATCAAGTCCGCACACCCCATGGCGTCTCTGGCATTAGAGGAACGAATATTCGAATGACTGTTTCAAGTGACCAGACTCAATTATCTGTACTAGACGGGCATGTTGATTGCTTTAATGAAAAAGAAGGATACATCGGAGTAGGCAATGGCAAGACTCTGGATATTGAAAGCAGTGGATTAGAAATTGGCGCGATTGATCAAGCAACTCAATCAATAATGGATGAAGCGATTAACATGTCATCTGGGTTATCAGCTAATGTCACCCTCTCCAGCCTTGCAACGGTCGTATCATCAGTCCAATCAGCTGTTTCCACGGAAGCTCCTACAACGGCAGGCCTCGGTCCTAATCTATTCATTAATGGCAGTTTTGAATAGTCCGGAAAAAACTGGGAAGTTACAAATCACAAAGAGAAATACATTAAACATGTAAATGCACCTGATGGGAATAAGGTAATGCAACTAGAACTAACATTTTCCAAAGATGCCACTACTTTTAAAAAACTATTGGCTGCTGATAAATTTGAGCATGATCTAGATTTCGGGAAATATAATTTATCCTTTTACTATTTTATTCCTGAAGAGGATTCGCAGGTAAAATTTGCCTGGTCGAACTATAGCGGAAAAATCTCTTGGGCTGGTAAAAAAATGGTTTTAGGGGAATGGAAAAAATTTTCAGTAACGCTGTCATACTCAGGTAAAGATGGAGACTCAAAGAAGAAGCGGGCGATACTATCAGTCGCTTCAAGAGATGAGATCGATGGGAAACACAAAGAAATCATCCTTCTAGATAACTTTGAGCTCAGACGTGTTTTAGAGTAGAGCATTATTCGAGCGCTCTACGCCCCTATTCTTAAAGATCTTCATCAGTCGCAACTTTAATAATGATGCTGAAGTGAAACGTACTCCCTTTTCCAACTTCACTTTCAAGTTTCATCTCACCGCCCATTAAATCGACAAGACGCGAACAAATCGCCAATCCTAGTCCTGTTCCACCAAACTCTCTTGTTGTGGAGTTGTCTGCTTGGTTGAATGAATCAAAGATGAGGCTATGTTTATCTGCAGGAATACCAATCCCCGTATCAGTAATAGAAAAATTTACTTTCAGATCATTTGATCCATGTTCTTTTGCATCAACAAATAATTTAATGGACCCCTTCTGTGTAAATTTTACAGCATTACCCATAAGGTTTAACAGTATTTGCTTTAACCTAAGGATATCAACGAGAACCCTACTTGGCACACCTGGTGCAATCCTATAAGATACATCAAGTGACTTCTTTTTAAATTCTGGAGAAACCATTTCAATGCTGTTCGATATTATTTCGTCTAAGCTTATCGGGGTTGGATCGAGTTTAATTTTACCCGCTTCAATTTTTGAAAAATCGAGGATGTCATTGATTAATTGCAAGAGATCATCTGCACTATTCTCAATAATTCTAAAAAATGTCTTTTGGTCCTCATCTAGTTCAAGTTCATCCTTGAGAAAGGATGCAGCACCGATAATACCGTTCATAGGGGTCCGAAGCTCATGACTCATAGTTGCTAGAAATGTCCCCTTTGCCCTGTAGGCGTCTTCAGCTGATTTCTTTTCAATCTCTAGTTGAACAATTGCCTTTTCTAAATCGACTGTTCTGACTTGAACCAGTTTCTCAAGCGATTTATTCGTATCCTTTAACTGAAGCCCTTGACTTTGGATAGTTGCTTGCATTTTGGAAAACTCATTTACTAAAACCGTAATTTCATCTTCAGGATTTGTTGAACTACTGCTAGAATCATTGATGTCCACAGGGGCATTATTTAAATCAAATTCATTGATTGCATTTGCCACTCTTAAGAGCCGCTTTGTTACAAGCTGATTGACGATATACCACGAGATCAGCCATAAGCAAACAGCCTTAATAAGCGCGTTAAATATAGTTATAAAAAAGGTAAATTTAACTTGATTGAAAATTATCGAGGAACTAAAGAAAATCGTCGCATTACCTATTTGTAGAGTTTCATCATCATCAATATAGTTAATGAGAAAATCGTATCTATATTTATTTTGATAGAGATATTCATCCCCATCTTTAATATAGGCTTCAGTTGCCTCTTTCGGAAGGTCTTCTCCAACAGTCTCCCTGTGTTTTCCGTCTTCAAAAAGGATGACACCACTGATAAAATCTTTCTTAGCAATAGTGCTTAAAGCTTTAGACAACATCTCGTCATCTACCTCCCAGAGAGCTGAACTCAAGGTTTGTTCAATTGTATTTGTGAGACTCGTGACTCTAGCAAGGGTTAGATCGCGAGCATTGTTGAACTCTAAAACAAGCTGAACACAGGTAATACTTGCTGCGATTATGAAATAGAAGCCAAAGATCTTTGTTAGTAATAGATCGGCTAGCTTGTTCGTTGAAGGTTTAACCATAATTATAAAAGGAATTTTTATTGATCGTTCATACTCGTTGATATTATTTTTTCGACTTCGCCCTTCCGTTCAAGCTCATCTAAGCCTTTATGAAATGCGTCAAGGAGCTTTTCACTGTTCTGAATATTCTTTGAAACTAAAAGATGAAGTGTCTTATTCTCCAGAGGCTTTTTGATAAAGGTTAGTTGCTTCATTGCCGGATCATCTGATTCATTGATAAGATGGAGTCCAAGAAATTGATCAATGACGACTAAGTCCACTCTACCCTTAGCCAACTTAAGCATATTTTGCAGATCGCTGTTGCTAACTTTTTTATTCAGATAAGTCGCTTCATCAAACACTCTCGTGTTAATATACCCTCTGACAACTCCAATTTTATACTGCTTTAAATCCTCAAAAGATTCATATGTTAAATCAAGGCCATCTCTTTGAAAAAACACTAAGGGTCCCGCGCAAAAAGACTTGGATGTGTTATACGCTTTACTCCGTTCTTCTGAAAAATAGGCGGGATAGATTGCATCAAACTTACCACTTTCCGCCTCTTTCAAGGCTCGCGCCCAAGGCATATAGTGTGTTTTAATTTCATAACCTTCTAGCTTTAACGCTTCTCTTAATATCTTTGTTGTAAAACCCTCATTTTTTAGATTTTCCCCAACATAAGGTTGCCAGTCCAATGTCACAAAATTGAGTACTTTTACATCATTACCTAACAAGCTACTGATGCTGACTGTAATGAATACTAAAAGCGTGCTTATACGATTTGTCATAGGAATAATAAAATATCGGTCGGGGTTATTATGTCGTAATGAATATAGATCTTTTAGACATAGTAGCCTAGATTTATGTTATACCTAGAATTCCAGTCATTTCCTTGGTTCTCCCCAAGAGTATTGTAGGGTTGCTCACTGACAAATTCGTTGCCATCAGAGTATGCCCAATCGAGATAGATGTACCAATTCCCTTTTGCAACCGCCGCCCCTAAGACATTCAATGCGCAATCGCTAAACTCACCTGATGCATTACGACCCTCTTTGATTAAGATACTATAATCGTTGTAGAAATTAATCGAATCAATCCAATCGATTGAATCAACATTCCATAGATAATTTACTGCAAGCGATGGGATCCAACCTTTTGAGGCGATTTGTGTCGTGTAATCAAAGAACCCTCCGGTCATAATATCATTGTGGGAATCATAGTCATAAGCTGTTAATTGCGCCTTTAAACCCCATTGATTGTAAGAACTTTTCATATGCAACGAACCCGCAAATGCATCTGCATCCTCGGTATCATTCCCATCGAGCTTCCCATACTGAAGAGAAACGCCGATATTTGATTCTAAATCACCAGTTACTATTTTCTTTACGAGCCTAGCATTGACTTGGCCGTTTTCTTTATAAGTACCTGGGCCAGTATCCAGTATGTCGAATGAATACCTAGCTCCATCCGAATTGCTACCTCTCCAATTCGGTTCAGATCCCACATAATAAGCTAAATCTAAAGACCATGACTCAAATGTTTTAGAATACTTTATCCCCACATCCATATCATCTGAAAGGCCAACGTAGTAATGTTGATCAAAAAACCAACTGTTTGCAGGTCCCCAGTTTCCAATACCAAATGGAACACGATTTAAGCCCACCCGTAATTGAGCATCATCAAGGTTATAGCCAACATATGCCGTGTGGAAAAAGTTGTATCCATTATGCCATCGGTAATCAACTTTACCGATAAGGTCATCATTACTATAGTCTAAATTAATCCGAAATGTATCTAGGGAAATATTCCCCCCATGCCCCCCTCTTGAAGGACCTGATGCATCTTCTCCGCCAAAACTATCATTATAGTCACCCAGTGCAAGATTCGCTCTCAAGGCTCCTCCAATAGTCAAGTTGCCAATCTTTATTTTATGGTAATTTCCACTCGTTTTTGCCTCAGATTTCGCAACCGCTAGTTGATCCTGTAAACGAGCAATTTCGTCTTGTAACGCCTTAACCTTATCATTCCCAAATAAGTTTAAACAGAGTAAATGAGCACATGACAGAATCAGAATTAGTTTTTTCAGAGGCTTCATAATAATAACTGAGAGTTAGGGATTATAGAAAATATTTTCTAGAGATATGTTCAATTTTACTGTTGATAATTAGCAGTACAGTACGTCTAGCAAAGAGTTTGTCAAACCGCATCAAAAAGCGGGAATTATTCCTTGCTAGTACAATACATTTGGCCCAAATTCACAATGATTCAGTCAGTTTTCCAGCGCTTTCAATTTAAAACTACATCAACACAGTATACTTTTAATCAACCAATAACTGAATGCCTACAGCCTCCGCCTCTTATCGCCCTCAATACCGACAAAGATCTTGCCTAAATCGCTGAACAAAATATATTTCAGCATTTCAACCTTTTGTATTTTAACAGACTTTTAAACAATATTACGCATGGCAACGAATTGCTCAGAATACGACTTCCTTAAAATTGAGCCACACTGGCAAAAAAACTGGGAAGAAAACAAAACTTTTAAAGCGGTTTACGACACGAGTAAGCCAAAATATTATATTTTGGACATGTTCCCCTATCCTTCAGGAGCAGGCTTACACATTGGACATCCGGAGGGCTACACTGCCTCAGATATTTTAGGTCGTTATAAAAAAGCAAATGGTTTCAATGTGCTTCACCCTATGGGCTGGGACGCTTTCGGTTTACCAGCTGAGCAGTATGCGATCCAAACGGGGACACACCCAGCAAAGACAACTGCGAGTAATGTTGATAATTTTAGAAGACAAATTAAAAGTCTTGGCTTTGCTATCGATTGGGACCGTGAGATCAACACGACTGATCCAGAGTACTTTCGTTGGACCCAGTGGATATTCCTACAGCTTTTCAAAAAAGGTCTCGCATACGTCGGGGAAAAACCAGTCTGGTGGTGTCCTGAACTAAAAGCTGTTCTTGCAAATGAAGAAATTGTCGACGGACTCTCGGAACGCGGAAAACACCCCGTAGAAAGAAAAAATTTACGCCAAGTTGTTTTAAGAATAACCGAATATGCCGAAAAACTTTTAAAAGACTTAGATGGAATCGATTGGCCAAACTCCACAAAACGACAACAAATTGCGTGGATAGGTAGATCTGAAGGAGCAGAGGTTAAATTCAAAATAGAAAACTCTGACGATTCACTAACCGTATACACCACTCGTCCAGACACACTCTTTGGTGCAACGTATATGGTGATTGCTCCCGAGCACGCTGCAATTAATCAATTAGTAACGGATAAAAACAAGCAAGCGGTTGCTGACTACGCTGAAAAAGCAAAAGCAAAAAGCGATCTTGACCGAACCGATTTAGCTAAAGGAAAGTCAGGCGTTTTCACAGGTAGTTATTGTATCAATCCAATCAATGGAGATAAAGTCCCCGTCTGGGTAGCCGACTACGTACTTATTTCTTATGGCACAGGTGCAATCATGGCTGTTCCTGCACATGATGAACGTGACTTTGAATTTGCTGAAACTTATGATATTCCAATCATTCAAGTAATTGAGCCATCTAAGAAAAAGGCTGGCGAAGAAACACGATTACCATTCTCTGGCGTAGGAACAATGATCAACTCTGGTGAATACACCGGTAAGCAATCAGATGTCTGCAAAAAAGAAATCACCGAAAAACTTGAAAAGGAAAAAGTCGGGAAATCTGCAGTAAATTACAAACTGCGCGACTGGATTTTCTCAAGACAAAGATACTGGGGCGAACCGATCCCTCTGGTTTGGGTTTCAAAAGAAAATTACGACAGAGCGGCTTCTAAAGATTCTGCTATCAGCTCCATGTTGCCAGATGATGCAGTCTCATCAACCTATGCAGGTGAACTGCTCTATGCGCTTCCATTGCCAGATTCAGAGTTGCCGTTAAAACTTCCAGAAACTGATAATTACCATCCTTCTGAAAATGGTGAAAGTCCATTAGCTAATCAAAAGGATTGGTTAAATATTTGGTTTAACATCGAAACAGGTGTCAGCGTCTCCTCTTCGGAATCACAACCAGAAGGTGAAAATTGGGTTAAAGCGATACGTGAAACAAACACCATGCCACAGTGGGCTGGATCATGCTGGTATTACTTACGTTATTTAGATCCTAAAAACGACAAAGCACTCGTTGATCCAGAAATTGAAAAATACTGGGGGAGTCCGGACTTCTACATTGGTGGATCCGAACACGCAGTATTGCATCTATTGTATGCTCGATTCTGGCACAAAGTACTCTACGAAATAGGCGCTGTTTCAAACAAAGAGCCCTTCTCAAGACTATTCCACCAGGGCCTAATTTTAGGTGAAGATGGTAACAAAATGTCGAAGTCTTTGGGCAACACTGTCAGCCCAGATGAGATTACGTCAAAATATGGAGCGGACTCACTCAGACTTTTCGAAATGTTTCTTGGACCACTTGAAGCAACTAAGCCATGGAACCAATCAGGCATTGAAGGCGTACACCGTTTTCTTAAAAAGATCTGGCGGATCCTAATTGATGCAGATGGAAAGATCCACTCAAAGGTTCGTAGTGAAGGTGATGAATCCAAAGCGACACTTCGCTTATTACATGAATCCATTCAAAAAGTATCAGACGACATTGAAGACTTACGTTTTAATACCGCTATCTCGCAGTTAATGATCCTTTCTAATCATTTGCAAAAAGTAGACAATTTAAGTCTTACCACTGCAAAGACTGTGATTCAATTACTTGCTCCACTCGCGCCACACATGTGTGAAGAATTGTGGGAACGCTTTGGCGGCAAGGAAAGTGTGATCAACGCACCTTGGCCAAAGCATGATGCCTCATTACTACAGCAGGAAGAAATCAAAGTTATTTTTCAAGTGAACGGTAAAGTCCGATCTGAAGGTTTCTTCCCTAAAGCAACAGATAAAGAGGCGATTTTGGAAGCGGCCAAAAATGATGTAAAAGTTCAAAAATTTTTAGAAGGTAAAACAATCAGAAAGGAAATTTATGTTCCTGGTAAAATCGTCAATATAGCCGTCAGTTAAACTATGAAACTATCTCAACACAAAGCCCTAGCCTGCTCCTCGCTCTTATTAGCCAGTACGATTCTTTTACAAAGCCTACAAGGTCAAGTCTTTCCAGATCCACGATATTTTGATGGATTCGAAAGAATGGAACTCTACACAGGTAACAATAAGAATCGAATTAAAAAATCAGCTAGCAATAAATTAATCGATACGGCTGAAAAAGGGACTCTTAATTCACAAGTTGAATTAGCGAAAAATTACGAAAAAGGAAACATCGGAAAAAAGAAAAACTTCAAAGAAGCGTTCAAGTGGTACCTGAAAGCGGCAGAACAAGGCGACATCAAAGCTCAAATCAAAACAGCCAGAGCCTATGAGTCTGGGAAAGGAGTAAAACAGAATTATAGGAAAAGTGCAGAATGGTTTAAAAAAGCTGCTGAAAAAGGAAACGCAGAAGCACAATTTGTTTATGGAAGTTACTGTGCACAAGGTAGAGGTATTTCAGTAAATCTTGATGAAGGATTCAAGTGGTGCAAACTCTCTGCTGAACAGGGATATGCCGCGGCAGAATATATTCTAGGCCTAACCTACATGGAAGGTGGAAATGGGAAAAAAGACCCAAAACAAGGAATCGCTTTTTTAACCAAAGCAGCAGAACAAAATTATACCGAAGCACAATTTCAGCTAGGGTTGCTTATATCTCAAAAAGAGGAAGATCACTATAATCTACCCTACTCACAGAAATGGATGATCAAGGCAGCTGAAGCAAGTTATGCTCCCGCACAATTCACATTAGGTACCTGGTTCGAATATGGTAAAAATATGCCACAAGATTTATCAGCAGCAAAAACATGGTATGAAAAAGCAGCTGTCCTTGGGCACATAAAAGCTCAACTCATTTTAGGCTGGATGTATGCACATGGGAAAGGCCTTAAGAAAAACCACACACAAGCAGCACGTTGGTACGAAAAAGCAGCGGATCAAGGCGATGAAATAGCACAATTCAGCTTAGCAGAACTTTACAATAAAGGAAAAGGGGTTCCATTGGATGAGAAAAAAGCATTTGAGTTGTATAAAAAAGCCGCTGAAAACAACCTTTCTATCGCACAATATTATATGGGCGTTTTTCATCTCCAGGGAAAATTCGTAGCCGTTGATCAACTCAAAGCATTCGAATACATAAACAAAGCCGCAGCAGATGGATTCGTAGATGCGGAGTATCAATTGGGCATTATGTTTCTTAAAGGAATCGGAACGAAAATCAATGAAAGCGACGCCGGATTCTGGCTTAACAAAGCTGCCGTTAAAGGCATGAGCGAAGCCCAGTATCAACTATCACAACTGCTACTTGTTCAAGGAGATGAAAAAAAAGCCAGATTCTGGTTAAACAAAGCCGCGGGACAGGGCCACGAAAAATCGAAAGAGCTTATCAAATAGCTACTTAACAAAGCCAAACAATCTCCAAACAACATCCAGCCACTTGCATTATTCCAAGAATCGAGTATAGTATATAACAAGGCTCTAACCTAACTAAAATTCACCCTTCCTCGCCCCTCTAAACAATCACACTGATCGCAATATATTATTGTGTCAGTTTTTC
Source organism: uncultured Opitutales bacterium (assembly GCA_963924785.1). Classification (GTDB taxonomy): domain Bacteria; phylum Verrucomicrobiota; class Verrucomicrobiia; order Opitutales; family CAJWYM01; genus CAWUTK01. The sequence continues at coordinate 1,301 of CAWUTK010000133.1, read as the reverse complement.
TTGTTTTAGAGAGTGCTTAAACTCAATTTATTAAAATTAACCCTTAAATCAAAGGATCACTATGGATTTAACACATGACTACACTCCGCCTAAAAAAACGACCAAAGCGTATAAAAACCAAGAATTTTTAAACAGCCCATGCTCTAGGACCTTTCGTGTCATGTGCGAAATGATCGAACCACGAGAGCGCTTCAAAGCACTGAACATACAAAACACGATTGTGATGTTTGGGTCTGCACGAATGATCCCCCTTTCTGAAGCTAAAAAGAACCTCAAGGCATTGGAAGGAAAACTTAAAAACAAAAAGGCTACAAAAAAACAATTAGTGGAAATCATTAAAGCAAGAGCAGCCGTTAAACGTGGGAAATATTACGACGATTCACGAAAACTAGCCAAAGAATTAGCCTTATGGAATAAAACAATTAAAGATGAGGATAAAAAATTCCACATCTGCTCTGGTGGTGGTCCAGGTATTATGGAAGCTGCAAACCGTGGTGCCTACGACGCTAAAGAAAAATCAGTTGGATTAGGAATCAGCTTACCCTTTGAGCAAGGTAACAATAAATATATCCCAAAAGAATTAAGTCTAGAATTCCACTACTTTTTTATCAGAAAATATTGGTTTCTCTACATGGCAAAAGCCATCATCGTATTTCCTGGAGGGTTCGGAACAATGGACGAAATGTTCGAAGTTTTGACATTATCTCAAACTGAAAAAACAAAAAAGATCGTCCCAATGGTTCTTTACGGCTCAGAGTTTTGGAACGACATCCTTAACTTTGATAAATTCGTCGAATGGGGAACTGTTTCACCAGAAGATTTAGATCTATTTAAAATCATAGATGGTGTGGATGAAGCAAAAGACTATGTCACGAGAGAGTTAACGGAACACTATTTATAAAACTAAACCTTCGATTCATTGGTAACACTACGTTTACCAAAAAGCAATTTTGTTGAAACATCGATAGAAAATAAATGGCTGAGCAATCTCAACAACAACCAAAACATACCTAAAGGCAATACGATTACTTGAATTATAAATACGGCTAAATACATCCACGTTAATCGAAGCAGGTGATCGATTACATTGCCTAAGTTTTCAGTCATCCCACTAAGTGCTTCTTGTAGTTGAGTGACTTTCAATTTCAGCATCTCTGCACTATTTTTAATAGTGCCCGATATCCCATCAATTTCAGGCAACTCAAAATGCTTCAAATGATCAAATTTACCAGTCGCCATAGATAAAACATCTGTAGACTGAGTAAAATATTGCTGAAAATAACAATCAAACATCCACTCAT
>CAWUTK010000132.1:0-7998 GCA_963924785.1 uncultured Opitutales bacterium | reverse complement strand
GATAGCCCTTCTTTTGGCCATAGTGTACTATTTTATTATGAACATGGCTAGTTGGTTAAGCCAGTATCCGCATATTCGACCTGATATTATCGTTTGGATACCGAATGTGGTTTATTGTATTATTGGCTTGGTTATGTTTCGGCGAGTAAATCGCTATTAATGATGACCTTAATTTACTATTAGATTATCTAATCAAGACGCAAGCTTCTTTAATTATTCATAGAGTCATGGATTTTCATTGCGAAAATTATAAAACCGTGTAAGTTGTTTGCTATGATGTCACTACATTTAGATAACTTGGCCTTCCTTCCTAATATGAATGGTATGGAACTTATATTAATCTTTTCTGTGATTTTATTGCTTTTTGGAGCAAAAAAATTACCTGATTTATCTCGATCTCTTGGGAAATCAATTCGCGAATTTAAAAAAGCGACTTCTGAAATTGAAGAAGACATTAAGACTTCTATGGAACCCACTGCAGTGAAGGCAGAGAGTGCTCCTTCAGAAGCGAAGAAAGACTGAAAAATCAGTTTTTTAGATTAGAATTTAATAAAAAAGGCTGCTTGGATATTTAACCCAAGCAGCCTTTTTTGTGCCTAAATTTTCGAGATGAACTCCTTTAAACAAGCGCTTTGTAATCGTCTGCACTGAGTAGTTCGGATAATTCATCTGAATTAGAAACCTTGAGTTTCATTATCCATCCATTTGTATAGGGATCGCTGTTTATTGTTTCTGGAGCATCTTCAAGTGATTCATTCGTTTCAACGACTTCGCCGCTAATCGGAGAGTAAAGGTCAGATGCTGCTTTTACTGATTCGACTACGCCAAATGTGTCCTCTTTATCAAATTTTTCACCTATTTGAGGAAGCTCTACAAATGTAATATCACCCAAGCTTTCCTGCGCGTATTCAGTAATGCCGACAGTAACTGTGTCGCCTTCAACTTTAACCCATTCGTGTTCTTTTGTATATTTAAGTTCTGCTGGAATATTGCTCATATTGAATAAATTTTGGATTTAAAATGATTAGATAGGGTGACTATTTATTAGTCAAATCAGAATCCCTGATTTATGAAAGTTGATTGGTTTGTTCATCTGCATGATAAGATGATCTCACTAACGCACCCGACTCGACAACTTTAATTCCAATCGATAACCCATACTCTTTCCAGCTTACAAATTCATCTGGGTGCACCCATCTTGAAACAGGTTCGAGTAGTTTGTTCGGCTGAAGATATTGGCCAATAGTTAAAATTGAAATACCATGTTCTCTTAGTGCATTAATGGCGCCTTTGATTTCGTCTTGTTCTTCTCCAATCCCGAGCATGATCCCCGATTTTGTAGTGAATCCCTTTGATGTGGCATAGGAGAGAATTGAAAGCGAATGATCCCAGTTGGCGGTTTTTCGGATGGGTTGTTGTAGTCGCTCAACCGTTTCAAGGTTGTGGTTAAAAATGTCTGGTTTGGCAGACAAAACGATGTCGATCTGATCTTGATTACCTCTGAAATCAGGAGTCAGGACCTCGATTTTTGTATTAGGGTTAACCCTTCGCACTTCATTAATCGTTTGTGCCCAAATGTTAGCACCGCCATCTTTCAAATCATCGCGAGCTACGGATGTGATGACACAATGCTTGAGATTCATTTTTTTAACCGCTTGGGCGACTTTAAGTGGTTCTTCTAGGTCGTTGTGAGAAGGGCGTCCAGTCTTAACGGCACAAAAGGTGCAAGATCGAGTGCAAACATCACCTAGTATCATGACGGTTGCTGTTCCTCTTGACCAACACTCATGCAGGTTTGGGCATTGCGCACTTTCACAAACAGTGTGTAAACCGTTGTCTTTAATCAGCTTTTTAACAGCTTGATTATTAGTCGTGTGTGATAAGCGACTTCTTAGCCACTTTGGTTTGCGCACGATTGTTGTCATTGAGGTTATTTTTTATGGAAATTACCTAATATTGCAAAAGTTATTTTATGAAAAATATGGACAATGGGGACACCCTTGATGAATTATGAATGTTATGAAACCAGTTAGATGTTTAATAACGGCAGGGCCAACACGGGAATTTATTGATCCGGTTCGGTTTGTGTCGAATCCATCGAGTGGGAAAATGGGGTATGCGATCGCTAGAGCTGCATTGGGACTAGACTGGTCCGTTGACCTTGTGACTGGACCTGTTTCGATTTCGGCACCCTCTGAGGCGACTGTCTATTCGGTTGTTTCTGCTAAAGAGATGTATGAACAAGTTGAGCAGTTATTTGATGAGTGCGATGTTTTTATAGCAGTTGCGGCAGTTTCAGACTATAGCCCTGTGGAGCAATCTTCTCAAAAGATGAAGAAAGGTGCTGACCGTCTAAATATCGAAATGGTGGCAACGAGAGATATTTTGAAGGAGATGTCAGCTCGTAAGAAAAAGCAAATTGTCGTTGGCTTTAGTGCTGAAACCGAGAATGTTGAAGAGAACGCGATGAATAAACTTGAAGCAAAAGGCCTAAATTGGATTATTGCGAATAAAGTGGGCGGGGAAACGTCCTCGTTTGAGAGAGATCAAAGTTCCGCTATTTTACTGGGTAAAGAGGGTCAGAGAATTGAATTCAATGAAATTGATAAGAAAAGTATTGCTGATGGTATCATGAAAGTACTTTCAGCCGATGCTTCGTTGCTTACTTAATACATTCCCTTGACGTTCATCTTGATTGAATAAATGCCTTTTCTCGCGGTGATGAAGAGAATATCTCTGCCTGGAACCCCAAAGCAAACATTGGCTGGACGCTCAGGTGTTTCTATTCGTTGAAGCAGATTGCCTTTTGGACTGTAAATTAAAACGGCATCCGTCGTTAGGTAGATATTCCCTTTGTTGTCGAGTGTCATTCCATCGGATCCTTCTTCTGCAAGAAGGGTTTTGTTTGCGATGTTTCCGCTGGGTTGGATATCGTAAGACCATGTTTTACCCCCTTTGTGATCTGCGATGTACAAGGTTTCACCGTTAAGTGTTCCAATGATTCCATTCGGGCGAGCTAAGTCATTAGTTATTTGGCTGATTTCGCCCTGTGGGTTGCAGTAATAGGCATTCTCACCATGTTGTTTAGGAGTTATTTTTCTTCCATAATTTGGATCGGTGAAATATACGCCACCTTTGTTATCTACCCAAAGGTCATTCGGTTTATTGAATCCTGTTTGATTATATTGGCTGGCGATGACTTTTTTGATGGTGAAATCGTTTGTTAAAGAAACGACACGTCCTTTTACACCTTCACAGGCAAAGATTGTTCCATCTTTGTTTATCCACAGGCCATTCGCTCCTCCAGTGTTTTCTCGTGCGAGGGTGAGCTTGTTTTCCTTAAAGCTCCATTTATACATGAGGCTTTTAGGGATATCTGAAAAATAAACATCACCTGATGCGTCAGCGGCCGGGCCTTCTGTGAATGCGAATCCGTCGGCAAGCTTGTTCACTGTCGATTCGATTTTAACCAATTGGGTTGTATTACAAGAAACAAGAAACAAGAAACAGAGATAATGTGAGTAAGAGGATGAAATGTGTTATTATGGCAAGTTCTTAAGTTGAAATTTTAAATTGAATGTCTCAGGACTTCTTTAAGCTTTTTATTATTATTAAGATAGACATTATAAAGTCTTCTTCTATAGTCACGCGAAATTAAATGCTTAATTAATGGAAGAATCATTTCTACCATGGCATTTTAGTCGGATTAGCCGCAATTCCAGGCCTGTCCGAAAAAAGGATGGGAATTATAATTGTGGAGTAATCAATGGAAAATAGAAGTTATACGAGTGATCGTAATCCGAGAAAAAAATCGAATTTCTCAAAAAACAGTAATAAGCCAAATCATACAGCGAGAGATTTCGCCGACGAAACGGTAAGGGTTGTTAAACCAAGAGAACCAAGAGAAATGAAGGCGACTCCAGAAGGAGTTTTTACAACACTTATACCGGAGTTACAACGTGCGTTGGGGGAAGAAGGTTATAAGACGCCAACGCCTATTCAAGAAGGAGCAATCCCGCATTTAATTGAAGGTCGCGATATTATTGGTTGTGCCCAGACTGGGACAGGTAAGACGGCTGCTTTTACGTTGCCTATTTTACAGTTTCTTTCAACACAGGAACCAAAAGTAACCACTCGTCCTAAATGTCCGAAGGTGTTAGTATTGGCTCCAACACGTGAGCTTGCTATTCAGATCGGAGCGAGTGTTGAAAATTACGGTCGCCATTTACCTGTTAAACACACCGTTATTTTTGGTGGGGTGAATCAAGGGCCACAGGTTAGAAAACTAATGGGTGGAGTGGATGTTCTAGTTGCTACTCCAGGTCGTCTACTTGATTTGATGCAGCAAAAACATATCTTTCTTGATGATGTTGGATTCTTTGTTTTAGACGAAGCAGACCGTATGTTGGACATGGGCTTTATTCCTGACATTCGTAAAATAATGAAGTTTCTTCCAGAAAGAAAACAATCTTTATTCTTTTCTGCAACAATGGAAGCAGATGTCGGAAAATTGGCTAGATCACTCGTTCATAAACCAGTTTATGTAACTATCGAGCCTGATAAACCAGCGGTTGAGAGAATTGAACAGAAGATTTACTTTTTAGAGAAGAAGACAAAGGATACGTTGTTGAGATCATTGATCAAAGATCACAGTATTAAAAAGGCTATTGTATTCACTCAGATGAAGCATATGGCAAATAAGGTTGTTGAGAGACTGGAGCAAGCGGGCGTCTCAGCTTCCGCTATTCATGGTAATAAAAGCCAGGCGGCCAGAACGAAAGCGTTGGACGGTTTTAAGCAGGGCAAAGTTAGTGTTCTCGTTGCGACAGATATTGCAGCACGTGGAATTGACGTTGATAACATCACACACGTTATCAATTACGATCTGCCAAATGAACCTGAAACATATGTTCATCGTATTGGAAGAACCGCTCGTGCGGGAGCCGAAGGAGTAGCATTTTCTTTTTGTGCAGCAGAGGAACGTAGTTACTTGAAATGTATTGAAGCATTATTGCGTAAACCGATACCTGTTGTTTCGGATCACCCTTATCACAGTGATTTTGCTCAAAATGCAACTGGTTCTGATGCAAAGCCTGCACCGAAATCGAAGCAGAGTTTTTCTCGTTCTAAAGGAAAGGGCTATGCTAAGTCAAAGGGTGGGCGTGATGGCCGTTTTTCAAAGTCTGGTTTTGAACGCAAGGGGCATCGTAGGTAATTCTATTCCGTATTTGCTTGGTTAGATAAATGGCTGAGTTGCTGAAGGATTTATACAGTAAGGCGTTTATTAAATCGCTTTGTTGTGCTGTTGAGAAAAATTATTCTAGCTTTGATTCGGTCGTATTTACTAAGACCGTTTTTAGTGATGAATGGGCGTCGAAGGAATTAAAGGCTCGAATGCGGCATGTTTCCACAACGCTGTATGAATGCTTGCCTAACAATTACGAAAAGTCGCTGAGGGTTCTAAGCAAAACCTCTCTGCAATTCGATGGTTTGCTTCATATGGTTTTTCCAGATTACGTTGAGGTATATGGATTGAATGATTTTGACGAGTCAGTTTCTGCGTTAGAATATTTTACAGAAAGATCGAGTTCCGAATTTGCGGTTCGGCCTTTTATTGTAAAATATCCGAAGCAAATGATGGCTCAAATGCTTAAATGGACGGAGTCGAAAAATGAACATGTTCGCCGATTAGCCTCTGAGGGTTGTCGTCCTAGATTGCCTTGGGCGATGGCGTTGCCTGAATTTAAGAAAGATCCGAGCGTGGTAGTGAGGCTTCTGGAAAGGTTGAAGGATGATGACAGTGAATATGTTCGTCGCAGTGTAGCAAATAATTTGAATGATATCTCTAAAGACCATCCTGATGTTCTGATTGAAATTTCAAGCCAATGGATAGGGACAGACCTAAATAGGAATGGGATCATTAAGCATGCTTGTCGGACTTTACTTAAAGCGGGTGATTCAAGAGCATTAGCACTTTTTGATCTTCCTCCTCCAAAGCATGTGGTGGTGATCGATTTTAAAGTCGATGAAAGTGTGAAGCTCGGTGGGAGACTGGGTTTTTCTTTTGTTTTAAAAACAAATAAACCTCAATTGGGTAAATTGAGAGTTGAATACGCGATGTATTTCTTGAAGGGAAATGGAACGCTTTCAAAAAAGGTTTTTAAGATATCTGAATCAATTTCCGGGGGACAATCAAAGCCTGTCGAAAAGAATTATTCCTTTAGGCCCATTTCAACGCGAAAATATTATATCGGAAATCATCGGCTTTCTATTATCGTAAATGGACATGAGCTTTGTTCGAGCAGCTTTAGTTTGATTAGTTAAGCACTTCCTAAATATTTGACATTTCTGTTAATCAAGAAATGTTTATTCGCTTCAGGATGAGGAATACCTCGAAGCTTGCTTCGCCATTTGTAAACTTCGGTATTAAGTAATCTTGAATGCCTCGTGGGCTTGCCCCGAGGATGGTTACTTATATATGATTAAGGAATTATTGAGAACGAGTAAGCTTATTGGGTTTACGTCTATTTTGTTATTTGCCTGTTTAGCTCCTGAGCTTGTCGCTATAGATAATTCAGTTCCTGAAAAAGTTTTATTTGTAGGGAATAGTTATACTGCTCAAATAAAGAGTGTGCTGGGTAATATGTTGAAGCATTCAGCATATAAAGACACGACGTTTGAGTTTATTACAAAAGGTGGAGCTAAGTTGGCTCAGCATAGTGTCGATACTAAAACCTTAGAGCGTATTAAGTCGGGAGGCTTTGATTTAGTTGTTCTTCAAGATCAAAGCCAGACACCAGCTTTGTCGGGATCATATGCCAAATCTTTTCATGAATCAGTGAAGGTGTTGAGTCGAGTTATTAAAGATTCCGGTGGCGAGGTTGTGTTATATATGACCTGGGGAAGACTTGATGGTGATAAGCAAAATAAGCACTTGTTTCCTGATTACGAGACAATGCAAGAAATGTTATCTGATGCTTATGAGAAAGCGGCTAAAAAAAACAAGACATTACTTGCTCCTGTAGGTGAGGTTTGGAGTCGTGTTCGTAATAAAGATGAAGCTTTGGGGCGAGCATTGTATAAGGGGGATGGTTCACACCCTTCAGCAAAAGGTGCACTACTTGCTCCCGCTGTATTTTTTAGAGTAATGTTTGATGACTCGCTTGAGTCAGTGAAATATGAAGGGATTATGAATGCGAGTGAGTGGGGTGTTGTAAAAGAAGCTGCTCTTCGTGTGAAATCTAAACGCTAGAGGATATGGTCTTAAGAATTTTAAAGTGAATAATGAGGCAAAAACTTTTTCCTTTGAATATTGGACAGGAGTTATGGACAGTAGGCAAATTACTGTATATAGTTTTGAGAGTGTAAAAGCGAAGTTGCAATTGAAGAGAACTTTAAAGGATTTAACTGCGAATTAGATATGAAAAAGAATAATTATAAGATTTTTAACGATAGTTTTGAGCGTTGCGTGAATGATGTAACCTTTATTGATCATTTTTACAGACTTTTTATTGATAGCTCGGATGAAATTAGGCAAAAATTTAAAAATACAGAAATGGCACTTCAAAAAGAAATGTTATTGAAATCATTATCGTATATAATGATGGCAAATAAGCGGCCAGATATTTTGTCAAAAATAGCAACTCGTCATGATTCAAAGAATTTAGATATTGAACCGCAGTTGTATGAGAATTGGTTGAATTGCATGGTTGAGGCAGTTAAGTTGACTGATAAGCGTTTTGATGAAGACGTTGAGGAATCTTGGCGTGCTGTTATGCAACTTGGAATTGACTATATGGTGAGCAAGTATCCGGGCGATGAGTAGCCTATAGCTTTATTTCATTTATTATGGTTCCTTGTAACTACTCACGGCAGTGAGTTCAACAGATCAATAAATTAATTTCCGAAATCGCCATTTTTTAGTTGTACCCTAATTTTCGCTGTGTCATACACTTATGAATGCAGGGGCGAAAGGAGAAAAAGAAAGCATTAATAAAA
>CAWUTK010000131.1:0-13769 GCA_963924785.1 uncultured Opitutales bacterium | reverse complement strand
AACTTTTTGAACTTGCCAGAACTCTAGTTCTACTGGCGTAAATCGACCAAAAATAGAAACCGACACTTTTAAAGTTCCCTTCTCCGCATCTATTTCTTCAATCTTTCCTGTTAAATTAATAAATGGACCATCTTGAATCTTAACTTCTTCACCGATTTCAAACTGAACCTTAGGAACTTCTTTCCCTTCGCCTGCTTGAACCTTTTCTAAAATTCGGTCTATTTCTTTTTTCTTTAATGGAAGAGGGTTTTCCCCTCCAACAAAATTTATAACGCCTTGAACATCTTTGATGAAATACCAAGGCTCTTGCAGTAAAGCTCCATCGTCATCATAAAGGCACATATTAACAAATACATAACCTGGGTACAATTTTCTAACCCTCTGACTTTTCTTCCCATTTTTTACTTGAGTAACAGTTTCTGTGGGCATAAGCACCTCAAAAACGCTTTCATCCATCTCTTCGATTTCAATAAACTTCTCAATGTATTGCTTTACCTTCCCTTCTTTATTAGAAAGCGTTTGAACAGCAAACCATTTAGAACCACTAATTAATACTTCTGACATTGAATTTTACTATATAAGTTGAAGGAAGATGGACTATGAAGACTTAATATCGGAACGAACATACTCTGTTAATGAGTCAACCCAATTCAATAAAGCGTAATCTGAAACACTAATAAAAACACCAACAATCAGAACCGCTAAAATCACAACGATAGTCGAGTCTTTTAGCTCCTTTTTACTTGGCCAAGACGCTTTTTTTAATTCACCAACTGTTTCAGCTGAAAAGATGCGGATTTGCCTAAAGGGATTTTTCATGAATTTTTTTAATGATAATTATTAGTGGCGGGAGAAGAGGGACTCGAACCCACAGCCTACGGTTTTGGAGACCGTTGCTCTACCAAATTGAGCTATTCTCCCAATCACTAATTAGTGCTATACTTTTAAAGTTGTAACAATAATTCGGATTTTTTAATAACCACAATAATTGAATAAGTTACTTATTCAACTACCTCAGTAATACGGCCAGCTCCAATAGTTCTACCACCTTCACGGATCGCAAAACGTTGCCCTACTTCCATTCCGATAGATTTACCTAAGACAATCTCAATACTCAAGTTGTCGCCAGGCATAACCATTTCAACACCTTCTGGAAGATTACAAATACCTGTAATGTCCGCTGTATTAAAGAAGAACTGCGGTCTATAACCATTAAAGAAAGGTGTATGACGTCCGCCTTCATCCTTAGTTAAAACATAAAGTTCAGCTTTTGCTTTCGTATGAGGCTTAATTGAACCTGGTTTAGCCAAAACTTGACCACGCTCAATAGCTTCTTTGTCAATTCCACGTAAAAGAATACCAACATTGTCACCAGCCTGACCTTCATCAAGCATCTTACGGAACATTTCAACACCAGTACAAGTAGTCTTTTGTGTATCTTTCAGTCCAACAATTTCGATTTCTTCACCTACTTTAATTACTCCACGTTCAATACGACCAGTAGCAACTGTTCCACGTCCAGTAATAGAGAATACGTCCTCAACTGACATTAAGAATGGTTTATCAATTTCTCTTTCTGGTGCAGGAATTTCTTTATCAACCGCAGCCAAAAGCTCACCGATAGATTTAATTCCTTCTTCTGTGCCCTCAATAGCACCAAGCGCTGTTCCCTTAATGATAGTAATATTATCACCATCATAGTCATACTTGCTTAAAAGATCTCTGACTTCCATTTCAACTAACTCCAACAATTCTTCATCGTCGATCAAGTCAGCTTTGTTTAAAAATACGATAATATTTGGAACACCAACCTGACGTGCCAAAAGGATATGCTCACGAGTTTGTGGCATAGGGCCATCAGCTGCACTCACAACGAGGATTGCTCCATCCATTTGCGCTGCACCAGTAATCATATTCTTCACGAAATCGGCGTGTCCTGGACAGTCAACGTGCGCATAGTGCCGAGTTTCAGTTTCATACTCTACGTGAGCAACCGCGATCGTTACAATCTTTGACGCATCACGAACAGTTCCTCCTTTCGCGATATCAGCATAGCTTTTAAATTCAGCTAAGCCATTGTCTGACTGCACTTTAAGAAGTGCTGTAGTTAGAGTTGTTTTACCATGGTCAACGTGCCCAATGGTTCCCACGTTTACATGTGGTTTAGTTCTTTCGTAGGTTTCCTTTGCCATTGCTAGTAATCTAAGATATTGTTAATGTATATAGTTAAGTTAATTTCCTGGAGCCCACGAGCGGATTTGAACCGCCGACCTCATCCTTACCAAGGATGCGCTCTGCCAACTGAGCTACATGGGCCAAAATTTGCTCATTCGGCTCGATTTTTTTAGGAATGGATGAAAATAGCTTTTAAAGTTGCGTCGTCAATACTTTTAGTGAAAAAAATAAAAAAACTTTACGATCCGACGAAAACCCGATAGTAACCCGGCGACAATTTATCACTTAACCCATTGATTACAAATTGAATAATACCTTTATCTACTATTTCATCTCCAGATGAGTCAATAATCAACGGAGAGCCCAATACTCCAAAAGAATCAATAAAAACCATACATTCCATTGTATCCCACACGGAATCTAATTCATACTCAAAAGCTTTTGTCATGTACTCATTATGTATCAATTTTCCTTTTCCCGATAATTGAATAACTCGAACATAAAAACTGCGGTAACGATCAAGTTCTGGCGTAGCGGATTCACGTTCTAGCAGATGCTGAAAGAAATGCTCTTCTTTATAGTTCCTGAATGTAATATTATCGTCATAAAAAGAATCCAACTGATTATCGTCATAAAAAACCAACGAATCACTTAACAGCAGGTCATCCTTAGATGCAGGCTCATTACTTGTTTCATCAAAATGAAGATCCCCTATTCTTCTTAATACATCCCTCGCTAAATCCTGGTCTTTTGGAAAAAACAACTGTGTATCATCTCTTAATTCAGCAAGTTCTTGAGTGAGACTACTAGCCGTCTCAAAACCCTGAAGTGAGACATGAAAATTTCGATTATCTAGTACAGTGGATTTTTCTTGCTGTAAATCTGACGGATAAATCAAAACCACGAAAAAGATCCCAACCACGACTATAAAAAATAAGCTAATAAATAATTTCATTCAATATTCTATTTTATTCATAATTTCCCAATACCCTATTTGTTAATTAAGAGATTCTACAGTCAACCAAATTTGTCATATTTAACCTTGCAGTCTGCATATTTTTTTCTACTACTTAGCACCTCTCAATTTTTGAAGGTATATATGTGAAAGCGATTTCACTTATTTCCGATAATGAATTAAGAGACTAACCATTGAATATTAACAACTAACCAATAAAACATAATGAGTTCAATTATGGAAGAACTGCTTCAAGAAAGTAGTTTCAATCAACTCAAAGAAAACACTATAATCTGTGGTATCATTACCGAGATTAGACAAACTGAAGTCATCATTGACTTTGGGGGTAAAGCCGAAGGATCAGTCCTATGCTCAGAATTCCCAGATATTGGTGAATTGCAAATCGGTGAAGATCTTGAAGTGTTCCTTGAAAAACTTGAGAATAAAGACGGATACCCGATTTTATCATACGATAAAGCACTTCAAAAGAAGAACTGGGAGCATATTTTAACAAACTGCGAAGAGGGCTCTGTTATCTCTGGACGTGTTAAGGCGAAAGTTAAAGGCGGCTTAATCGTTAGCATTGGTGTAGATTCGTTCTTACCTGCTTCTCAAATCGACATTCAACCTTCCAAGAATCTTGATCAATATGTTGGTCAGACTTATGACTTCAAAGTTATTAAGATTAATCTTGAAAGGAAAAACATCGTTGTTTCTCGTCGTGAGCTTATCGAAGAACAACGCCAGATGAAGAAAAAAGAGTTGCTCAATAGCGTTAAAGTGGGTGATTCAAAGACTGGAACAGTTAAGAATATTACTGATTACGGTGCATTCATCGACTTAGATGGACTAGACGGACTTCTTCACATCACAGACATGAGTTGGGGTAGAATTTCTCATCCAAGTGAAATTCTTAAGAATGGTGAAGAAGTTACTGTTATGATCACTGAAATCGATCATGATAAAGAAAGAGTATCACTCGGACTTAAACAGCTTGCATCTAACCCATGGGAAAGAATCGACGAGAAGTATCCAGTTGGCGTTAAGATCAAGGGTAAAGTTGTTAATATCGTACCTTACGGTGCCTTTATTGAACTAGAAGAAGGTGTTGAAGGCCTTGTTCACGTTACTGAACTTTCTTGGACAAAACGCATTACTAAGCCAAATGAAGTTCTTCGCATCGGTGAAGAAGTTGAAGCGGTTGTTATTGGAATCCAAAAAGACGAGCAAAAGATTTCTCTTGGAATCAGACAGTTGGATACTAATCCATGGGATATGGCGAAACACAACTATCCTGCTGGTGCACGTGTTCGCGGCAAGATTAGAAACATTACATCTTATGGCGCATTCATTGAATTGGAAGAAGGCATTGATGGAATGATTCACGTATCTGACATGAGCTGGACACGTAAGATCAATCATCCTAGCGAAATATTGAAGAAAGGCGAAGAAGTTGATGCTATCGTCCTTGATGTAGATACAAGTAGTCAAAGAATTTCTCTTGGCATGAAGCAGCTTGCGAAAGATCCATGGGATGAAATTGAAAACCACTTCAAGATCGGTGACGTTGTTACAGGTCTTGTGAGTAAGGTAACAACTTACGGTGCATTCATCCAGTTAAAGAATGATATTGATGGACTCGTCCATATCAGTCAATTAAGTGAAGATCGCGTTGAGAAAGTGAAAGATGTCTTAGACGTTGATCAAGAAACTACAGCACGTGTTATTAAGATTGATCGCACAGAACGTAGAATTGGTTTAAGCATCAAAGCTTCTAACTACGATGAGAATCAACTTGCAGCTGAAGCGGTTGCTTACGAAAACCTCAAGAAAGAAAGTGAACTTACTAGTTTGGGTGACATTCTTGATAGTGCAGTTAAGTAATAATACGCAAAATAAACTCTAACGTAAAAGGCACATAATTTCGGTTATGTGCCTTTTATTTTTTACAACACGTTAATTTATTAAAATATGAAAATTCGAGAATTCCAAGGCCTTCGACCATCCGAAGACAAAGTTGAAAAAGTAGCCTCCCTTCCCTATGATGTAGTATCCACAGAGGAAGCAAGAGCCCTGGCCCATGATAATCCTTTCAGTTTCCTTCATGTGGTGAGAGCAGAAATTGATTTAGCTCCAGGAGCCGATCAATATGCACAAGATTGCTATGACAAAGCTTTAGAAAACCTAGAAAAATTAAAGGACAAAAAAGCATTGGTCCGAGAAAGCGAACCTTGCATGTACGCATATCGCCAAGAAATGAATGGCCATGCGCAAATTGGAATAACAGCCGTCTGCCATGTTGATGATTATGAAAACGACATCATCAAAAAACATGAAAAAACACGTCCACAAAAAGAAAATGATCGTTTGAAATTAAATACAACACTTAACGCTCATCCTGGACCCGTTTTCCTTACCTACAGAGACAATGCTACCATTGATTCAATAATTAATGATGTTCAGTCAACAGACCCTCTCTTCGACTTCACTGCCGATGACGGAGTGAAGCATACTGTTTGGAAAATAACCGAATACGGATCAATTATTGATACATTCGGGGCAATTCCAGAATCCTATGTTGCAGATGGCCATCATCGCAGTGCCAGCGCAGCAAGATTAGCGAAAGCCAAACGCGAAAAGAATCCAGGCCATGACGGCACAGAAAACTACAATTGGTTTCTTGCCGTTTTATTTCCGGAATCTCAACTAAATGTTTTACCATACAATCGTATCGTTAAAGATTTAAATGGGCTGAGCATCGAGGAATTCATTGAAAAAGTTAAAGCAGTTGGAACGCTTACTGAAACGGAGAATAAATCTCCAACAAAAGCCGGTTCTGTTTCAATATATCTAGACAAACGTTGGTTTAATTTAGAAATGCCAGTTGCATCCGAGACTGATCCTACCCTAAAACTCGATGTGAGTTATTTGCAAAATAATATTCTATCACCCCTTCTTGGGATAGAGGATCCAAGGACAAGTGATAAAATCGATTTCATCGGCGGGATCAGAGGAACAAAAGAACTTGAAAAACGAGTGGACCAAGATGGTTTCGCAGTCGCATTTTCCATGTTCCCTGTAACAACTAAGCAATTGATGGATATAGCTGATGCAGGGCAAATAATGCCTCCAAAAAGCACATGGTTTGAACCAAAACTACGATCCGGTCTTTTCATACACACCGTATAATCGAATTACTCTGAAACGCTCTTCTACAAATCAGTTAGAAGAGCGTTTTTTATGTCCTACCAGAAAAAGGCCTATAAGTCTTCAATTATTTCTTCAAAGACCACCTCTTCCGCAGTCGGATTTTTCTCTGACAAACGTTCAATTTCAGCCACAGCCAACATTAAGTCCCCAACCGTTCTCGGGAAATTTTCGTTCAGAATATAGTTACCCCAAAAGCTCTGATGTCCTCTCAACTTCCAGCCGCTAGCGTTTATTGACCATTGATAATAACGCTCAAGGCCTTCCTGGACTGCCTCCCATGCAACTAAATTCCCTGCATGATCCATATGGTAATCCAATAAAATTTCGACTGATATCGGATCAACTTCGATCTTCTGAAAAAACTCATCCGCCAAATTCAAAAATGCCTCATAACGCAAATGATAACGATGCCTTGCCCCATCAATGGCTCCTAGGTAAATCAATAAAAGGGCTAATTCATTTTTAGGTTTTGAATCATTTTCATCGCCTAAAATATAAGATTTGAATTCATCTACAAAAGCGAGTAAATGTGACAACGCCTTTTTAATGAGCACCTTTTCTTCTGTCTTTTTATTCCATAAAAAATCAAACATATCGATCGAAAACAACCATCTTGAAAAACACTAAAAAGTCAAAATCAATAACGGACAAACACAATTGTCCATTATTATGCCTTGCTCCAATGGCGAGGTTCACTGACCGAATATTTAGAGATCTTTGTAAAAAACACGGGGCGGACATACTCGTTACCGAACAAATCATGTCAGATGCTATCATTGCAGATGACAAGATTTCGTGGGCAAAAGCATCCTTCAGTAACTCTCAGCGGCCAATAGGAGTTCAAATCATGGGTTCCGATCCAGTTAACATGGGTAAAGCTGCAAAATTGGTAGAGAACCGATTAAACCCAGATTTCATAGACATTAACATGGGCTGCCCTGTTGATAAAATAACTGATAAAAATGCTGGCTGTGCACTGTTAAAAAATCTTCCCCTATTGTCAAAAGTTGCAAGCACGATGGTATCGTCTACAGACAACACCCCTATCACTGCCAAAATTCGGATTGGCTGGGATGATAATTCCATCGTGGCACTTGAAGCCTGCAAGGTATTAGAAGAAGCAGGAATCACAAGGGTTTCCATACATGGACGAACCCGACAAGCGGGTTACTCAGGAGTAGCGAATTGGGAAATAATAGAAGCAGCAGCAGAATCGGTCGCTATTCCAATAATAGGAAATGGAGACATTAACAAGGATCGCACCCTTGAGGCATTGAGAACAACTAAATGCAAAGGGATTATGATCGGGAGAAATGCACTCGGTTACCCTTGGATTTTCAATGAAATCAAAGAATATTTTGCTACGGGGGAAATACCTCAACCGGTTTCAGACAAAGAACGCTGGCAAACACTACTTGAATACTGTAGAGCTTTAATCGAATTTAATCCTCAAATCAAAGACCCAAACAATATCGGCTGGCTGAGACCAAAAATAATCACCTTTACAAGAGGAATGAAATACTCAAAACAAATTCGTCCACATCTGCATAAGGTAAACAATATAAAAGACCTTGAACTTTTGATCAAACAAGGCTTCACCGGGTAATGATATTAGGAATTGAAACATCATGCGATGAATCAGCTATTGCTGTCTTTGATCATAAACAAGGCCTACTGAAAGAACTAATCCATACTCAGATAGACCTACATAAACAATACGGGGGAGTTGTCCCGGAATTAGCCGTTCGAGAACACCTCACAAACCTTCCTCTACTTTTAAGTGAAATTAAAAAAAATGTTGAGCTGAAAAAGATTACTAAAATCGCGGTCACTCAAGGGCCAGGACTAGCCGGCAGTTTAGCAATTGGTATTTCAATGGCAAAAGCCATCTCATTGTTTCACAACATCCCAGTCCTGGGAATCAACCATTTAAGAAGCCACGCCTATTCTCCCTTCATCAATCTACATGAACAAAATCCCGATGGATTTATTCCAGCCCTCGACAAATACCTTCCTCACCTTGGCCTCATTGCGTCAGGCGGGAACACCCTTCTGTTTTTAATTGAGAAAGATCGTTCCATAAAAATCATTGGCCAAACACTCGATGATGCAGCTGGCGAAGCATTGGATAAAGGGGCAAAAATGCTGGGTCTCGAATACCCCGGAGGACCTCTCATTGAGAAAATGGCTCAACTTGGATCCAGAGATAAATTCACTTTCCCAAGAGCATTGAAGGTAAAAAAAAGTGACTTCAGCTTTTCCGGCTTAAAAACAAGCCTAAGGTACTTATTAGAGAAAATGAGTAATGAAAATATTTCCCAAGAAATCAACAACCTCTGCGCGAGCTATCAATATGCAGTGATTGAACAACTCAGTAGAAAAGCCAATAAAGAAATCAAAACGAAACGCTATAAAAGCTTAGGACTCTCAGGGGGAGTCGCAAACAATCAATTACTACAAAAGTCTTTTAGCGACATTAGCAAAAACAACAACGTTCATTTTCTCAATGCTCAACCTCAACATACAGGTGACAATGCAGGTATGATTGCTTTTGCAGCATATATTGATCCTGATGGAGTAAATGCAAACAATTTGAGTTTTCAGTCATCACTTCCCTTATCGAATACCAGTATTCAATTAGCACACGGCTGACTCCGCCTTCATTTTTCAGTTGATTTACCTTGAGTTTACGGCACTATGCAACCTCAGAAACCTCAGAAACCTCAGAAACCTCAGCAACCTTATCATCATAAGCCAATTATAAAACATATGGAAACCGATCTCAAAAATGATTACCCTGACAAAGATGCCATTACAAAAGCAATTAACCTCGGTATAAATGATTTCAGTAGACAGAATTTTTCCGAATTAAACCTCAAAGGAATAACCTTTCCAGTTGGATCAGATTTTTCACATTCAGACTTTTCAAATGCAGACCTAGGCAAGGTCGTCGCCCCCGAATCGATATTTAGATGTGCCGTTCTCAGTGGTGCTCGCCTATCTTTAGCGGATTTTCGAGATAGCAACTTCTTCGAAACTATTGCAAAACGAGTCGATTTTAGAAGAACTAATTTAAGCGGCGCCGACATCACTTCAATGCAAGTTAACCGCGCCCAATTCGAACTACAAGTAATACCATGGTTACCGGCATCCATTCAATTAGGGGTCAGGTTGCCCAGTTATATTCCAAGTTTTATTAGCTAATCATTACCAATGAATAATCAACATTCACTATCAAAAGAAAAAATAAGTATTCTCCTTCTAGAAGGAGTCCATGATAGCGGTGAAGCATTATTCAGAAAAAATGGCTACAATAACATAAAAACACTTAAAGGTGCCATAGATGAAAAGGCACTTATCGAAGCGCTTCAAGATGTTCGCATTTTAGGGATTCGATCTAGAACAAGTATAACAAAAGATGTTTTAGAAAAAGCCCTTTCTAACATTCCTCAAAAACAACCCAAATTATTAGCAATCGGATGTTTTTGCATTGGGACAAATCAAGTTGATTTAAGTGCCTGTCGGAAATGGGGTATTCCAGTTTTTAATGCACCCCATTCTAACACTCGTAGTGTCGCAGAGCTTGTAATGGCTGAAACGGTGATGCTTCTTCGTAAACTTGGAGAATGCAACCAAAACATGCACAAGGGACAATGGATAAAAAGTGCGTCGGGTTGCTATGAAGTCCGAGGCAAGACTCTTGGAATTATTGGATATGGCCACATTGGTTCTCAAGTTTCAATTCTTGCAGAATCTTTTGGGATGAAAGTTATTTTCCATGATATCACAACTCAACTGCCAATGGGTAATGCCACACAAGTTGAAGACCTTGATGAACTGCTTGAAAATTCAGATGCAATAACCCTACATGTCCCTGAAGACCAGGGGACTCAAAATTTAGTTAATGAAACCTTTCTTTCTAAAATGAAACAAGGTTCCGTAATTATTAATGCAAGCAGAGGAACGGTTGTAGATATAGAGGCCCTTGAAAAAAGTTTAAAATCCGATCATATAGGCGGTGCAGCCATTGATGTATTCCCTATTGAACCAGCGAAAAACGGAATGCCCTTTTCTAGTCCACTTCAAGGAATCCCGAACGTCATACTAAGTCCTCACATCGGCGGTAGCACAAGCGAAGCACAAAAGAACATCAGCTTAGAAGTCTGCCAAAAACTAATTCAATACAGCGACATTGGCTCATCAATGGGATCTGTAAATTTCCCCAGCATCACTTTACCAACTCAATCAAACAGCCACCGACTACTCCATGTTCATCAGAACAATCCTGGTATACTCGGTGCAATCAATCAAGTGCTTGCCGAATCAAAGACAAACATAATGGGCCAATATCTACAAACATTTGATGACATTGGCTATGTAGTCATCGATGTTAACCAAGCACACGACACTGATTTACGTAAGAAATTGTTAGAAATCCCAGGCACTATTCGTTGTCGAATATTGTATTAATTCTCCAATTACACCATTCGATGAGGCCTAAAAGCAGTGTTATCAAATTAATTTTAGGACTATGTTTCTTATCAGTTACCTTTTTTTCGAGTGCACACGCCTCAATTTCCGTAACACTTAAACGGAATATACCATTAATCAAAGCGGGGATTTCTCCTTTTAAAGAACATATGTTTCTTTTTGATACTGGCTCACGATTAACTTATTTAGGCGAAAAAATCGCCCTTATGTACGACTTACCTAAATTGAAAAAATATCAATTTATGAGTAAATCTAACAAGCCGGTGGCTTACTTCAAAACGAACCCAATAAAATTGCATCTGAAAGGTAAGCAAATGATTTTTCAGTATCCGATGATCATGAATATCGACTTTATCAAAAGTAAGATAAACAAACCCCTTGCAGGAATCATCGGTTGCGAAGTATTTGCAAGATACATTGTAGAACTTAACTACCGAGATAAATCCTTCGAATTTTGGCCACGCAAAGAGCATAAATATGAAGGTCCTGGAACAACACATCCCATGCCACTTCAACTAGCTGTAACCAATGGTGCACCTAGTATTAAAGCGACATTACACCTGAACGAAAAAGACTCTGTTGAATGCGTCTTCCTAATTGATTCAGGGAAAAGCTCTGCATTTGATTTAAGCCTAGGGCTTTTCATCGCAAATAATGTCGATAAAAAAATAAAAATAGCAGGATCCACAAAACGTTACGCAGAAGACGGCGTCATTGAAAAATCCGTTATTAAAATTCCAGAAATTAAAATTGGCCCCTATTCATTTAAAGATGTATACGGCGGGTTAGACCAAAACAAAAATGACAATAAGCCTTACGCAGGTTATATTGGTAGCGAAATATTAAAACGCTTTACAGTGACGTTTGATCCGGAGTCAAAAAACATATACCTCGAACCGAACAAAGACTTAAACGATTCATTCCCAAATCCGATCAGAAAGTAACAGAACGACTACCGATCATCTCTTCTCGGATCGCTGCGAACACCACTCTTTGGTGATCGAGAACCACTTTTATCACTAAATCTTTTTGGTTTCCCCTTATCTTTATTTGTTCTGTTTTTCGGCTTGGAAGAACCAAACTTTGAATAGGAAGAATGTGATGAAGTCTCCCCTCCTTTTGAAATTTTCAACTGTACACCGTTAACCCAAACCTCTTTCAAAACATTAAAGATTTTTGATGGCATATCCTTAGGGAGAGCAATCGTACTACTGTCATCATGTATTTCAATTCTACCAATGCTAGATGCCTCCAAACCGGACTCGTTCGCAATCGCACCGACAATATTCCCTGGACTAACCCCATGATCATTACCCACTTCGATACGATAATTTTCGTAACCATCTCTCATTCCAGATCCATGCCTATCATCATCACCAAAATCGCGTTTCCTTGATGAATTACGATCACCGCGATCACCACGATCATCGTTCCGGTCTGAACGACCTGATCTATCGGAACGGCCTGGTCTATCGGAACGACTATCTGAACGACCCGATCTATCTGAACGGCCTGATCTATCCGAGCGATCATTTCTATCTGGCCTATCCTTTCGTTCACTCTTCCTTACTTTTTCAATTTCTTTAGGATCTAAAAGTAACGGTTTATCCCCTTGAACCATTTTCGCCAAAGCTGCCGCCAGATCAAGTTCAAGAACTTCATTATTTGTTGCATAATCAGAAATAAGTTTACGGAAAAAATCTAAATCGCCTCCAGCAATAGTGTCTGTAATTTTCTGCTTAAACCCTTCAATTCTATTATCATTAATAACCTCAGCAGTTGGCAATTCCATGTGAGGAATCTTTGCTTTAGTTAAGCGTTCAATAGCACTGAGCATTCTACGCTCTCTTTGAGCAACAAACAAAATCGCTTTTCCACTTCGTCCAGCTCGTCCAGTTCGTCCAATTCGATGAATATAGACTTCGATATCTTCTGGCACATCGTAATTAACAACATGACTAATTCGATCAACATCCAATCCTCTTGCAGCAACATCTGTTGCAACAAGAATGTCAATCTTACGCTTTTTCAGCTTATCAATTGCTTGCTCACGCTGACTTTGTCTAAGATCTCCATTTATCGCTTCCGCAAAATATCCGCGATTACTAAGTTTTTCAGCAACTTCTACCGTTGCCATTCGAGTTCTAACAAACACAATGACTCCGTCAAATTCCTCAGCTTCTAAAATGCGCGTTAAGGCATCCATTTTATGAACACCACTGACCATCCAAACCTTTTGGTCAATTTTTGGAAGAAGCGCTGCATTACTCTTAATTACAATTTCTTCAGGATTCTTTAAGTGTCTTTTCGCAATTTTTCGAATAGCCGCAGGCATAGTTGCAGAAAACAATGCGATCTGAGCGTCATCTGGCGTTTGCTCAAGAACCCACTCAATATCATCAATAAAACCCATTTGAAGCATTTCATCTGCCTCATCTAGAACCACACATCTGAGATCATCAACAGAAAGTGTTCCTCTTCTCATGTGATCCATCACACGACCTGGTGTCCCTACAACTACTTGAACACCTCGTTTCAACTGCCTCAACTGAACATTGTATGGCTGACCTCCATAAATAGGAAGGACATTAACATCCTTCATATACTTAGCATATTTTTGAAATGCTTCCGCCACTTGGATGGCTAACTCACGCGTGGGTGCCAATAACAGAATTTGAACCTTTGTGCTACGAGGATCAAGCTTAGACAGTAACGGCAACGCAAAGGCTGCCGTTTTTCCTGTTCCCGTTTGAGCCTGCCCGATCACATCTGTCCCAGAAAGGAGTACTGGAATTGCTTCTTCTTGAATCGGTGACGGAATTTCATAGCCAATATCATCCAAGGCCTTAAGAATCGGTTTAGCTACATCAAAAGCATGAAACCCCTTAACCTTAACCGATTCTGTCTTAATCTCTTCCGTTACCTCTGTGTTTTCCTC
>CAWUTK010000130.1:0-7570 GCA_963924785.1 uncultured Opitutales bacterium | reverse complement strand
ATCACCGAGATGAACGGCTACCGTCCTATGATGTACAAGATATTGCAGAAACGTTTCCCGGAAACAAAATTTAACTTCACACAGGCTGGCATCAGTTCGACTTGTTCCGATACGGGAGCTTTTCGTCTAGAGCGGGATGTCTTAAGTAAAGGACCCCTTGATCTGCTCTTTGTGGAGTTTGCGGTCAATGATGATCAAGACGGTGGCTTTGGTTATCTTAATGCTTTGCGGGGTATGGAGGGTATCATCGCGCAAGCGAGAAGGCACAATCCAATGGTAGATATCGTTATAACCTTTTTTGTGAACAAAAATCTTTTGAGTAGCCAGCAAGCGGTTAAAAATGCGATATCTGTGGAAGCGCACGGGAAAGTGGCGGAACATTACGAAGTTTCGGTGAACCATCTGGTGAAGGAGTTGGCGGATCAAGTTGCCTCAGGAAAGACAAGTTGGAAAATCTACGGCGGGGTTCACCCCAAAGAACATGGCAACAGAATGTGTGCGACGATGATCGAGAATGCGTTACTCAAGGAATGGGCGAAGCCATTATCACCTGATGCTAAACCACAGGCTCACCCGATTAAAGAACTACTCGACAGTAAGAGCTATGTTCGCGGTCGCTTGCTTCCATTGGCTGACGCGAAAGTTGACGCGAACTGGAAGGTTGGCGTTCCCGATTGGCCGAATGAAAACAAGGGTATGGTGCGTCCTCCATTTTTAAAAATACCGATGGTCTATAGTAGCACCCAAAATGCCAAACTGAGGATCGACTTCACTGGAACGGCCATTGGTGCTTACATGCTAGCAGGGCCAGACGCCGGCATTATCCGCTGCACAATAGATGGTAAGCAGACGAAAGAGATCGATACTCGCCAACGGTATAATTTTAACTATCCCATGACCCAGATGTTTTTTAACGAATTGGAAAACGGTGCCCACAAACTCGAATTGGAGATTTTAGAAAGAAAGAATAAAGGGGCATCTGGAGGTAATGCTTTTAGGGCGATTAATTTTACGGCCAACTGATCATTGCTAACGGCATTGTTGTTCTCATTTTAAAAAACAAAATAATTCACAGTTTTTTAACCACAGAAATCACAAAAAACACAGAATAGGAAATGTTAATGATTTCATGTTTTGTATCATTAGTGTCTGATTTAAGTTCAAATCCTATAGCATTTTAATTTTTTCTCTGTGCACCCTGTGGACTCTGTGAGACATGAAGTTTTGATCCTATCCTGATATATTGTTTGGAAAAGACTATAGTTGCTGGGTTTTGATTCATTCATTATACATTGATGGGATACATCGATTTTTGTATTTTAGTTTTGTGTTTTTTGTGCCTTCTGTGGTTAATATATATTTACCTATACTAAAAAAATAAACGCATACACTGAAGTTGCATCGGTTTTACTTCCAAACTTAAATGATAATAAAAAGATGAAACAGATACTATTAACCTTGTTGGTTGTGATGTGTATTGGTTCTCACGACGTGAAAGCGGAGCAACTTGTCACCAGTAGCGGGGTTCCATTTAAAGCGCCAACCCATTACCCGGCATTCAGTTGGGACAAGGTGCCTGTGTATATGATGTTTGGAGACCATCAACGGCTCTTGATTGATTCTGAAGTCCAAAAGATTGCGGCCGAGAGTGACTTCATTTGTATTGAAAAGAGTCACGGTCGCAAGACTCTTGGGGATGCGGCATTGGGTTTGAAGCATGAAAATGGCGTCTTCAAAAAGGTTAAGCCCGCGATCAAAGTGCTAGGTTACTTTAACGCTGCCTATGCTTATTCGTTCACTCGTTTTACTGAAATGCTTACAATGAAGAGAATTAACGAGCATCCTGAAATGAAGGATTATCTACTTACCGATTCAAAGACAGGAGAACTCGTCGGGGTGCGCGGGAAACTCTGTGGTTATAATGTGCTCAATCCCGATATGCGTGCCTGGTGGTCTGATTCCGTTGCTAAAGTAGTCAGTGAATCTGGTGCTGATGGAATATTTATTGATCAGATGCACGGTTTTGGCTGGTTACACGCAAAGGATAAGCGACCAGCTGTTTCTGAAGGGGTGGCGGATATGATGCGTCAGTTGAAAGCAAAGATTGGACCCGATAAAATTCTGCTGGCGAATAATGGGGCAGGAATCGAGGCAATCTTCTCAGTCGCTGACGCTTTCATGTTCGAGCACTACAAGCCGGAGGTAACGCATACAAAGGAAAGACTATTGAAAGACTGGGCTTTGATGAAAAAGATTTCCGATGCAGGGAAGATTTGTGTTTATCGTTTTGGAGCAACAGCGGAGCCTGACTCACCGCTGAAAAAGTTAAGCAAGCGAGGGCGGACTGAAAAATGGGCGGAACTCTCGAAGCAGCAGCTTGAGTTTTATCTCTCGTTATATTTGATCGGCGCAGAACCTTATTCGTATTTTCAGTGGGGATGGGGATGGGAGTTGCATACCGGCCCGCTGGAGCACTATCCTGAACTGCATAAGCCGCTTGGTAAACCTCTCGGGAAATACACACGAGTTCATCCCAAAGAATGGGAGTTTACCCGCGAATTTGAACATGCGAGCGTCTGGGTGGACACGGATAAACGCAAGGCAAAGATTGATTGGAAATAATGTTCGTTCGTTTGATTTTTCTTTAAAAGAAGTAAGCAACGAATTTTAACCACAGAAATCACAAAACACACAGAATGTTGCTTGAATAATAAAAAAACTTAACCACTGATCTTCGCTAATTTTCACTAACGAATTGAAAGTACAAAGGTGACGGATGCTTCGTTTTTTTAACCACGAAAATCACGAACGAGCACGAAACCAGATGCTTCGGAAGGCTAGGGAATGTGGAAAAGAAACGTGAGGGATTCTTGGGGGATTTTTTAACCACAGAAATCACAGAACACACAGAATGTTGCTTGAGTAATAAAAAAAACTTAACCACTAATCTTCGCTAATTTTCACTAACGAATTGAAAGCTACTTGTTATTATCTATATCTTACAATTTATAAAATATAAGAATCCGGGTTCGTGTTGTTTGTGTGGTTAGTGGTTAAACCCAATACGGATTCTTCGGGGTTCAACCATGAAGCAAATGAAGAACATGAAGAGTAAACAAATAATAGTTTTAGTTTGTTCTACTTTAGTTTTGTTTTTTGTGCCTTCTTTTTTCCATCTATCACGGTTCCCGATTAGTGAGAATTAGTGCAGATCAGTGGTTCGACTATACCGCTTTCAATTTTGTGTGTTTTCTGTGATGGTTCTGTGGTTAATTTATATTTACAGGTGCCGAAGAGTTAAAAACTGGCACTGAGCGAGAACCGTTTTTTGCTTATAGCCTTAAGCCTATCGCCTAATCCCCTAAGGACGTTTTTATAGGTCGCTTTCGTTTAGCCATTTGAAAGAAACAATTTTGAATTTTCTTCCAAACTTTTGATTTATTGCGCTGATACCAACTCGGTTTTTGTTTGGGTAAACTAAGTCAGGAAGGTATTTGTTGGGGTTAGAGGGATCTTGAACGAAATATTCATTGGCATTATCAGTCGAATCCACAAAGTCTGTGACTTGTTGAACCACTACTTCTAAGTAGGCTTTCGAGGTGACCTTATCGTTGAGGTCGACACTGTCGCCATAAGTTCTAATGGTAAATGTATTAGAGCGGTTATTTAAAAAGGGGCCTATGGAATTTAGGATATCAGCTTGCATTAGATAGCCAGGAGCACCTCCGACGGTGAAACCTTCCGGGTTTAATGTTCCCAAACCATAGGTGTAGCCAGTTCTTGCATAGGGTTCTAAGAATTGCTTATGGGCATTTCCACCAACCTTTGTTGCTGTTTCTGGATAATCTTTGAGCATGACTCCATTGATTCCACTTCCAGTGGCTGCTGCTGTATTAACAACATTTGTTGCGTCTATTGCTGCTTGAATGGGACCCATTTTCCAATGATCTCCTGTTGTTGTTAATTTTCTATTAATGAAATCGGCTAGGGTGAAAGCGGGGCCCCTTGCTTTTATTTCAGCCACGATGTTTGTTGCGAGGTCTGTAATATCATTATCTGATAATGAGCGAAAGCCTTCCCAATCATCGTTTGCAGGATCAACATCAGTTGTTTCATTTGAATCTCCAAGACTATCGATGGGAAGCGATAAGCGTGAAAATACATTTTTACTGGCAACGCTATAGGATACGGTGTCTGTTGCCGTATTAAGAACCGGAAGTTTGATGTCGTTTAATCCTCCTAACAGTGCCTTCCATGCATTGACAGAGGTTGAATTTACATTGAATCCACCATCAACCATCATAAAGGCAGGAGCTGATTTTGAAGCGGCAATTTCGCCTACGACTGGATCATGGATTTTAAGTAGAGTTGCAATTTGGGTATCGGTCGTATTGTCAGATCGGTAAAAAGTCATTCTAGGATTTCTTAAAACATCATTAATCGCATTGCTTTGAGAAAATTCGTCTATGACGTTGTCTAAGTCATTATCCGCTAGAGGAAGTTTTGGTGTGTAAAAGTCTGTTGATGGAGGGATAAAGCCATTTTTCTCATATCGAGGTGATAAGGATGAAAAATAGTAGCCGTCCCAAAGGACATCGTTCATTAGGTAAGAAATATCCAAGGATGTTCCGACAGTGGTAGGATCTCTTTGGATTGTGCTGATTGTTTCATCGCGATTGAGATAAGGTGAGGCATAAGAATTTCCAACATGAAAAGAGGGTTCCCATCCCCAGGACTGTGTGTGTGCATGTTGCAGTTGGGCAATCGAGAGGAGCGGCGATCTCGGGATATCCCAGCAAGCAAGTTTATTATACCCGGCCGATGCGGAATAACTGGCACCGAAATATCCATTTGATCCATTTAAATCAAAGGGGAGTATACCTGACCCATCAAGTTCCTCAACTTTTGTGAGAATGTTAAGGGCACGATTATCGTTTATAAATGTAGAGTGTATCTCGCGAGTGACAAGCATTCTTGGGTTTCCAAACATCCAGACTTCTGGTGTCCGTTTAAAGATGGCTTCGTTATCTTCGATATCATCGGGTGCCATGAAACGATCAAAGTAAGAGGCGAACGGAAAAATGTTCTGGCCGGCAAGCAAACCCATATTATGCACAATAGATTCGTCCCAGTTATATTTCCAATGATCACCGCTCCCGTCAGTATATCTTTCTGTGTAAAAATGCTCCAAGCCACCGCTCGATGTATCGACAGTAAACCTAGTTGATCTAAATGAGTATGTGTTGATTATTACCCTGAAGTCTCCAGTGCAAGTGAGAAAAGCACCGGTGCCCGCAGGGTTGAGCTCCTCCCAAATCCATCCTCCTTTAGGGTTATATCCAAGTTGGGCGGTTTGGAATTTACTTTTTCTATCCGGGTCAGTAATATCGGTAGCATCATTACCGGCTGAAAATAATTTTATTTCGCCAGGTTCGAAATCAAGAAGTGATTTAGGTATGTCTAGAGTAGTTGATCCCCATCCACCCGATCCCCCAAAGCCATTATCATTTTGAAAGTCTCTATTTCTTGTCTGTCCAATTTGAGCACTTAAAGCGGCGCCTTTGAACTGAAATTCGTATCTTTCATTAAATACAATGCCTGGGATTTTTACATCGGCATCATTTTCATCAAATTTCAATCTGATATTATAGGGGTTCCAGAGTAATACCATTGGGTTTCCTATTATTTGGAGGGTGTTTGCTGGAGCTCCATTTGTACCCGTTGGCGGAGAGTATAAGCTAAACGTATGTGTCGTAACAATGGGTATTGGATTTAGTCTTGTTGAGTGTGCTCTAGGTACTTCTAGTGGATAAATGACAAAACTGGAATTGCCATTGAAAAAGTTGAGGGCGGCTATATCGGTTGCGTAACGCATCGTCCTATAAAAAACTCTCCAGTCGTTAATAGGATTGGGAGATGCGATAGAGTCTAGTGGAGTAAAACTATACATGTTAGCAGGGGTATCATCTATAAGGCCTCCAGGATTTCCAAACTGTGTTGTTAGGGTGGGTTGGGTGTCGGAAATCGCATAAGTTTTTAAAGTCTTATGTAGATTGTAGTGTTCTTGTAAAAGATCCCATCTCGGACCTCTCACTCTATCAATAACTCCAGCGCCACTTGCAGTTCCATTCCCAAGAGGGTGTGTGTAATTCTGTATCGTGTAAATGAATCGATCATCGCCGGTGAGTTCCCCATTATGGCCAGCGGGTAGGACAGGGTTGTTAAGAGCTGCTTTCGTTCCGTGTTCGAATGCGAGTGATAGGTCTTCTTTTAGTCCGCCGTCTTTAGTGTTAGTGAGCAGTCCCATTGAGTGAGTTGTGAAATCGTGATAATAGGTGTCATTGACTTTATCAAATTTATTTGTGGCAGTGTCAATGAGTGGCACTTGATCCTTGCTGATGATTTTCTTCATCAAGCCTTGGAAGTTTTGGCGTGTGGCACTTGTTACATTTACACTGTCTTTATATTGAAAGTAATCCGTATCGAAGTGTTCGATGCCGTATCTTGGTGCGGCAGAAAGAACCTGTGCGCCATCTCTGTAGCCATCAAACGTTATCGCATACGATATGTTTTTGTCTTTTATCGGGAGATTCGCTTTTGCTTTAACACCATCATCTCCGACCCAATAGGCATAGGATCCATTCCCGAGCGCACCTGGAACGCTGACTCTTTCAACGTCTACAGAGGTGGTGTTGCTGTCTTGATCTATTACAAGGTCGACCGTGCCAAGAGGGGGTGTTCTCGGAATAGATAGGTCTTCTGCTAGAGGGTTGCTTAGTGTTTGGGACACGATCCATCGCATGAAATCTCCCTTGTTGAGTCCCGTTATTGGATCAGTAGTAACGGTGCTATCGGTGTCTGGATCAGCTGAGTTCCAGACGCCGGTTAAGTAGTTGTCGGTAGTCGGAGTTGATGCGAGTAGTATATCAGCCGTTGCGGTAGTGCGTTGATCGGGGCCAGCGTATTTCTGTAAGTCGGCTAGGGCTATTTGAAGACCCAGCATGGCGTTGTCGCGTGCTGTTTTAGATTCTAAATTGGTTGCGCTTTCATTAAGCTGGGTTTTTAGCAAGGTTGACATCGTGAGTGTCAACAGGACTATAAAAGACATCAATGATAACGCTATTATTAGCGCGAAACCTAGGTTGTTTTTTGACGACGTTTTATTCATGTAGGTTTAAAGAAACCGAAACGCTATTCGGTCGTCGCTTTTCACGGCAGTATCCTATCGTTAAATACTTTCACCTTGATTTTCCCACTTTGTTTTGCTCCAGCTTTACTTATCAAAACAAGACTTCGGGAGGAGGCTTTTTGTGGCCACTCATTGGAATAAAGAGGTTTATTGCTGTCTTGTTTCTTTATTGAAACGCTCAAGTGGACAGTTGAATCATAGTCCGAATTCTGTATGAATTCTACAAGTTTTTCAGGGGCAGCTATAATGCTTTCTTCACCTATTTTAATTGCGACTGTTTCTTTGGTTAAATTATAAAACCGATAGCTTCCTGCTGGATATTTTTCTGCGCTATTCTCAAAGGCTATTGTTTTATACTTTGGTGAATTGTTCTCTGAAGAT
>CAWUTK010000129.1:0-7226 GCA_963924785.1 uncultured Opitutales bacterium | reverse complement strand
CAAATGACCAATTTCCTAACATTTCAAAAAATGTATGATGGTAGGTATCAAAACCAACATCATCTAAATCATTATGCTTCCCACCGGCTCGAATACATTTTTGTGTATCTGCAGCAGAAGGATAGGGTGCTTTCCGTTCTTCGAGGAAATAAGGAACGAACTGATTCATCCCTGCGTTTGTAAATAGCAAATTGGGCGACGTCGGCATAAGTGATGCAGATGGCACAATTGTATGATTTTTCTTTTGAAAAAAGTCTAAGAAGGATTGGCGAATTTGGTCTGATGTCATTTTTTGAAATCTATAATGCTTTTGCTATTGAACTAAGTCCTGTTTAGTTTAATTAATGCAACAACTTCTATACTATAAAACAAAACCTTTGCAAAAGTAAAAAGCACGATGAAAGCCATACTTGAAAAGTTCATGAAGCAGGCTCTCCTAAATGCAAAAGAAGCATGGGGAGAAACCAGTCCAGATCCAATGGTTGGCGCGGTTATTGTTGAAGTCGGTCAAGTTGTAGCAGAAGGCTATCTGGCGAAATCAGGTGCTGTTCCCGCAGAAAAAGACGTAATGAACAAAATAGGAAGGATCCCAGCACCTGGATCCAGTCTATTTATCACGATGGAACCGCGGGCATCTGAAGAAAATGAAGCTAATTTAGAGCAAATCATTAAAATGGGGTTTGAACGAGTGGTCATTGGAACCGCTCATCCGAGTTCAGAGCATACAGGAAAAGGCATAGAGTATTTAACAAGAGCAGGGGTTAAGGTTAGCAGTGGCATCCTTGATGAAGAATGCCGTAATTTAAATTTCATATACAATTACGCCTGTGAGCACAAACGGCCATTAATTGCAGCTAAAGTTGCGACAACGATTGATGGAAAAGTAGCCACGAGAGCAGGTCATTCGAAATGGATTACAAGTGATATCGCGAGAGCTGATGTCATGCATTGGAGGAAATTCTTCCCAGCTATTGCAGTTGGGGCTACAACAGTGCTGCTTGATGACCCTAAATTGACTGTAAGAATAGAAGGGGAGGATGAAATAGCGCCTATTCGGTTCATTTTTGACGGAAAGCTCTCTAGTGTGGAAATGCCATTACGAGGTATTTTTACCGATGAATTCCGTGAAAAAACAGTCATATTGGCTCTTGATAATGCTGATATTGAGAAGTTTAAGATACTAGAAGACAATGGCATTCAATGCTGGAAATTTGATTCGAAGTCTAATTTGATACCTTTTCCTGAGTTTTGTGAAAAATGTCTAGAAAATGGCCTTTCTGGTGTTTTATTTGAAGGTGGCGCTAATTTAGTCAGTAAACTCATGGTATTGAAGGCGATAGATTATCTTTTCGTCTATAGGGCTCCGAAAATATTTGGAGATACTGAGGCACTTTCCGTGTTTAGCGGGAGGGAATGTTTAGAATTAAAGGAAGCAATTACTTTACGTGATGTGCAGCATACTATTCTCGGAGATGATCAATTAATGAGAGGATATGTTAAAAACCCATAAAATTGGAGTTAATGATATTATCTTTTTGACCGATCATGAATATATCAATTAGATTATAATCTCTAGTATAATAGAAATATCGCTAAATGAAATTATTTAAAGTTCTATCAATCGTATTCATTCTATTGAAGCTTAGTGCTTTAGGTGAAACAATCATCATTTCTGATCCAAATCTGGAACGAGCAATAGCTGAAACTGCAAAAAAGAAACCTGATGACTTGAGCTCTGCTGATTTACTCAAGATAAAGTTTCTTGATGCAAGTAGCCTTGATATCCAAGATTTAGAAGGCATACAGGAACTCGCAAACCTCGAGACTTTGATTATCAATAATAATGCAATTGATGAATTAGGTCCAATTGCAGGACTGGTTAATTTAAAGCGATTAGAGTTTAAGGAAAATAAAGTTGAGCAACTAGAAGCGTTAAGGGAACTCTTAATGCTAGAAAGCCTGATAGCATCAGATAACAAAGTTAAGACAATTGAACCGATCAGTAAGTTAACCCAAATCACTCGTTTAGATTTCAGCCGAAATGAAATTGTAAAAGTTGATGCACTCCGTTTCCTAACTCAATTAAGAGTACTTTTTTTATATGAAAATAAAATTACCAATATCGCAGACCTTGAAGTCTTAACAGACCTAAGGGAGTTGTATTTATATAAAAACAAAATTTCAAAAATTGACGCTTTATCAAAAATAACAAATCTTAAAACATTGCTTATTGGTAGAAATGACCTAAGTGATATCAAGCCCCTAAGCAGTTTGGGCAAGTTAAGGCGATTAACTCTCCACAATAATGATATTAAGAATATTTCTCCACTGAGAGATTTAACATCGCTTGTTTATTTAGATTTAGCCGAGAATAATATTGATGATATAAGAGGATTGCGTCGCCTAATAAATCTAAGGCAGCTATTTTTATATGAAGCACGCGTAGAAGGAGAGCGCAATCAAGTGAATGATTTAAACCCTCTAAGGAAAATGTACTCGTTGTTCGAATTATCAGTAAATGGAAATGAACTGACCAATCTTGATTCAATTAAACATCTCGAAAATCTTTATCGATTAAATATCGAAAATAATTTTATTAACTTGGATGATTCTTTTAATAAAGAAATCATCAAGAATTTTGCCGACAATAAAGCGATTGTTATTTATAAAAGGCAAAGAACACCGACATATTAATGCACGAAACTAAGCACATTCGCAATTTTTGTATAATTGCGCATGTCGATCACGGAAAAACTACGCTTTCTGATCGACTCCTAGAGGTAACTAAAACCGTAACGAAGCATCAAATGAAGGATCAGCTCCTTGATTCGATGGATCTCGAACGAGAGCGCGGCATTACCATTAAATGCCATCCCGTTTCGATGAATTATACTGCGGAAGGGACAACGGAACCGTTATTATTTAATCTGATTGATACACCTGGTCACGTAGATTTCTCCTATGAAGTTTCAAGGAGTTTGGCTGCTTGTGAAGGGGCATTATTACTCGTTGATGCCGCTCAAGGAATTGAAGCTCAAACTGTGGCAAATGCGTACTTAGCGATGGAACAAGGTTTAACAATCATTCCTGTCATCAATAAAATTGATTTACCAGGTGCAGACATAGAAAAAGCCAAACGTCAAATTGAAGATGTTTTAGCCATTCCTGCTGAAGAAGCTATTTTAGCGAGTGGCAAAACAGGAATTGGCACCACCGATATCCTAGAAGCCATTGTCGAACGTTGTCCAACACCTCGTTGGACTGATCATGAATCGACGAGAGTGCTTATTTTTGATTCTGTCTATGACTCTTTTCGAGGTGTTATTTGTTACATCCGAGTGTTTTCTGGCAAACTAAAAGCTGGCGATAAAATGATGATGATGAGTGACGGCAAGAGTTCACTCATTAAAGAAGTTGGACGATTCGAACCGGGCATGAAAGCGCAAAAGGAATTGAATCCTGGTGACGTTGGTTACATCGTCACAAATATTCGCGATGTTTCTGAAATAAAAATTGGTGATACTATTACGCATTTAGATAAACCAGCCAAAGAAGTTCTTCCAGGATACAAAACAATAAGTCCGATGGTCTTTAGTGGCGTTTATCCCATTGATACAAATGATTATGAAAAGTTGAAAAAAAGCGTAGGGAAACTTCGCTTGAATGATGCTGCATTCACTTTTCAATCAGAAAATTCCGTTGCATTAGGTTTCGGATTTCGTTGTGGATTTTTAGGTTTGCTACACATGGAAATTATTCAAGAACGCCTTCGAAGAGAGTTTAATCTTGATATCATTTCTACCTATCCGAGTGTAATTTATGAAATTATCACAACTGATAACAAGAAATTATTCATCGATAATCCTGTTGAATTACCGGATCCTTCGATAATAGCAAAAATGTATGAACCAATGATCGTTGCTAGCTTACATATTCCGAGTGAAAGTATTGGGGATATTCTTGCATTGATAATGGAAAAACGAGGTCTTTGCACACATACAGAAACCTTAGATGATTCTAGGATTATTTTGAAATGCGATTTGCCGCTAAACGAAATACTCGTTGATTTCAACGATCGCTTAAAAAGCATTACCCACGGCTATGGTTCAATGGACTATGAGTTGGGCGAATACGTTGAAGCTGATCTCGTTCGATTAGATATACTTGTTAACGGTGATCCTGTTGATGCGTTTTCATCTATTGTTCATAAGGGAAAAGCGGAATCTAAGGGCAGGGTGCTTTGTGAAAAGTTGAAAGAGATCCTACCACGCCAAATGTTCAAAATTGCGATCCAAGCATCTGTTGGAAGCAGTGTTATTGCTAGAGAAACAATTAGTGCTTTAAGAAAAGATGTTACGGCAAAATGTTATGGTGGTGATATTTCTCGAAAAAAGAAACTTCTTGAGAAACAGAAAGAAGGTAAAAAACGAATGAAACAAATTGGATCAGTTTCCATTCCTCAAGAAGCTTTTATTAAAATACTTAAATCAACAACATAGATAATGCTTTCAAAAAAATTCAAAAAACAAGTTCAAGAATTTTTAGAATTTTCAACAAAAGTTTATCAATACCGTTGCGATGTCTTAACTGATTCTAAGCGCGTTTCTCTAAAAGAGGCAATCACATCAACTGAAAGCGTACTGAAGTCTGCTGACCAGCAAGATGTGGTTGAACAGAAAATTGAAGTGCTTGAGAAAGAGTTAAAACAAAGTGGCGGAACATTTTATCCAAAGAGGTTCTTTAGTGAGCATATCGAGATGTTTCTTGTGGCCACTATCTTAGTTCTGGGAATACGTAGTTTTTTCATCCAACCATTCATGATCCCAACAAACTCCATGTATCCTACATACAGTGGAATGAACCATGAGATTCATACTGAGGAAACACAGCCATCGGGAGCAGGGCGCATATTCCGACTTATTACACAAGGTGCTTCATATTATAACTTAAAAACAATGACTTCTGGGGATTTGCAATTACCGGTAATTCTGGCTTTAGATGATAACAATAAAATCCAAGCAATGCTTAACTGGCAATTCAAGTATAATCCTAAAGTTATACCCGCTAGAAAATGGTTAATTTTCCCTTCTAAAAAATGGGAATATATGTTTATCATTGGATCTCAAGAATTAAAAATGGCAGTGCCAAGAGAATTTTCACTTGAGAAAACTATTCATAAAACATTTTACCCAGAGCATAATAGTCTCAGCGATGGACTGATTTCGACTTTGGATAATCACACGT
Organism: uncultured Opitutales bacterium; assembly: GCA_963924785.1. Classification (GTDB taxonomy): domain Bacteria; phylum Verrucomicrobiota; class Verrucomicrobiia; order Opitutales; family CAJWYM01; genus CAWUTK01. The sequence continues at coordinate 1,982 of CAWUTK010000129.1, read as the reverse complement.
ATCAAAGCTTAAGAAGAGACTTAAGGAAAACTCGCTATATTCAGCGGACAATGCTTTTAAAGAAAGACGTCAAAGCAGGAGAATCTATTATGAATTTCAGTATATTAAGCGGAGACGCTTTATTCGTGGATAGATTTACTTACAATTTCCGTAAACCTCAAGTGGGAGAACCATTTGTATTTCGCACCGCAAATATTCATGGAATTAAATACAGGTCGCATAAGGTGCAAATAGGAGAAAGCATTAACCTAATAGCTGATCATTCAAATATGACTGTATCTGAGTTAAGGAATTTAAATAACTTGAAACCTGATCAAAAACTAATGATTGGACAATTCCTCAGAGTGAGATCCAGTGAAATAGGGAAATATTACATTAAACGTCTTGTTGGAAAAGCTGGAGATGAATTAGAGATCAAAGGAAAAGCATTATACAGTAACGGTAAAGTTATTACTGGAGCCGATGCTTTTGAGAAAAACGCTACTTTATCAGATGGATATCTAGGATATGAATCCATAAATCGTTTAGCGGCTGGAAAGAAACTTAAAATTGCGGATAAAAGTTATTTTGCTATGGGTGATAATTCGCCACACAGTTATGATAGCCGTAGTTGGAGTTATGAAGAAGCTGATCCACAAACAGAGCCTTGGGGATTTGTTCCCGAAAAGGAAGTCATAGGAAAGGCATTATTCATTTATTATCCATTCACTAAACGTTGGGGTTTAGGAAAATAGCAAAAGCATTATAGTTAAACGACTTAGGATCCTATGCGCATTGCGTTTTTCGCACAATATACATTATGTCTAATTTTTATTATTCAAAACAAGGACTCTGACCCTGCCTGCTATTGGCTATCCAATTAGAATAAATGTTCCCGATCTTTTTTATTCAAATAGAAAAACCGAGATCTTCTTTATTCAAATTATTAAAACGTATCTGGTAAATGCATTAACAGGAAAATTCATTCCAGAATATTAGTATATCGCCGCTTATGTATTTGATTGTTTAAAAAAAAGCTGAAATCGAATCTGCACAGAAAGTATGACCAATAATCGTTTTTCTAAATGAAATGGGAAGAATTTCATAAATTTGGAGTTTTCGATAATATTGAGGAAAAAACCTAAATTTGAAGAAAATAAGAATCTTCAGGATTTCCCGAGTCTTTTTACTCAGTTTTTTGAGATTACCCAATGTCTAGAATTTTAATCATAAATATTTTCAGAATTAGCCGATTATTTGGAATTGTTGATTGCAATTTCAATTCATGGTAATACAAATATTACTATGAATATCCATGAATATCAGGCCAAGGAACTCTTCGATAAAGCAGGTATTCCTGTTTCGTTAGGAGTTGTAATTACGAAAGCTGAACAGATCGATGATGCACTATCTGGTTTTGGCGAAAATGATACTGTTGTTGTAAAAGCACAGATCCATGCTGGAGGTCGCGGTAAAGGAACATTTACGGATGGCTATAAAGGCGGGGTAAAAGTTGTCTCATCAAAAGCCGCTGCTAAAGAAGCTGCTTTAAAAATGCTTGGAAACACTCTTGTTACAAAACAAACAGGTGAAGCTGGCCGTATGGTTCAAACAATTTATCTTTGTGCCGATGTGAGTATCGCTTCGGAATTATATTTAGCGGTTGTTATGGATCGTGATACATCTCAACCTGTTGTTATCGCATCAACTGAAGGTGGTGTGGAAATTGAAGACGTTGCAGAAAATTCTCCAGAAAAAATTGTTAAATGCTTCGTAGACCCGACATTGGGCTTACTCCCCTTTCAAGCTAGAGAAATTAGTTTCGGCCTAGGATTCAGTGGTGATTTATTAAAACAATCAGTGAAGCTCTTAATGAATTTGTATAAAATGTTTTGGGAGACGGATTGCTCGCAGGTGGAAATCAATCCACTTGTTATTACTGGCGATGATAAACTCGTGGCCCTTGATGCAAAAGTGAATTTCGATGACAATGCACTTTATCG
>CAWUTK010000128.1:0-13762 GCA_963924785.1 uncultured Opitutales bacterium | reverse complement strand
TGAAAGCCGATTGGTCATGTAGCGATATGCTTTTCTTACAGGAGCGTCTTCTTCAACAATACCAGAATTTTCAAGATTGAATTCAAGTTCTTTAATAACCTTCTGGAAATGCCCCATTTTTAATCGTTTCTTTTGAGTCCTAATCCATCACTTGGCCTTTCAACGACTATAGACATATAACAATACCAATGAATGCCATTATAGCATAAATGCAAATCTGATTAGAATAATTGAGAGCAGCTACCATAAATATTAATAATTCTGATACACCAAAATTTTCACAATAAAGGGAATGCATTTTCATTGCCCATTCCAGACTCAACCAATTGCGCCCTGCTTACCTCTATTGGCCTAAGTCGACCCTTTTCCTTATAGTCAGTGAGCATTTCTTTGAATTCAACTCTATACCAAGCGCAAAGATTCCCCTCAACCTCCTGTAGGTGAAATGGAACTTCCTCTGAATGAGAAATCCTCCAACCCTCTTCACTTGCTTCACGAAACAATGCCTCCAACGGGGTTTCTCCAGGATCAACTTTTCCACCAGGCAAACCAATTTTACTCTTACCCTTATCTCTTGTAGTAGCGGCATAAACACCTACTTTCCCCGGAACTAGTCCCAGTCCAAATACTGCAAAAGGAACAACACTATTAGTTTTTATGTTCATAATTAATCCAACAAAATATAAGTCAATTCCCCTACTGTCCAATTTTATCCATCAAGTGCGTGTAGCAAATAGGAGGTTTGATTAAAAAACATTTATTGAATACATATCAATTACTGACTCAGTCCACATCATCGATCTTATTTCAACAAAGCTTTCTCTCTTCGCTTACTAATAATATTGTATCACTTACTTACTGAAGCGTAGATTCGTGTTACCTTAAATTTACTAAATTCATATGTTAATCAAAATAACGAACCTCCTCTGAATCGATCCAGTCAAAAGCTAAAACAGAAATAGCGAGCGCTCTGCCTTAATCTCGCTTGTGGCTCAAAAGCAAATCAAACAACTCGCCATTACGATAACAATTTCCAGCAATATTGTGCTTCCCACCTTTGATAATAGTCATTTTTGCCATTTTGGAACCGAGCGCTTGTATTGACTCAATCATATCAACTGTTTCACTTGCAGGAACTACATTATCATTCTCGCCACGAAATGCCCAAATAGGTGTGTTCAGCAAAGCCTTCTTCCAAAGATCTAAATCTTTAAGTTACATCCTTCGGCCCTCCTTGTCCGAAGCCTCCACAAACAGGTGCCACTGCTGCAAAACGACTGGACTCGTATAAGTCCAAACCCAATTGCCAAAGCCTCCCATACTAGCGCCCGTGAGATAAATTCGACTGAGATCAATCTTGTGGTTATTCTCTACAATATAATCTAACATCATATCAAGATCTCTACCTCTCCACGTCCCTAAACCTCCATCTTTTGCTTTCTTAGTCGCCTGTGGAACGAAAACCATAGCGGCTATTTTCATATTTGAAACATACTTAACAACAGGGTTTCTTTGAAATTTCTTAATATCATCACCCGTTCCTCCCCCACCTCCACCATGCAGAGAAATAAACAAGGGCAATTTCTCTCCATTTTTCGTTAATTCCTTTGGCTTAAAAAGCAATACCTTATGATTAAGCGCTTCCGTCTTCTCCATCATTTCAGAAGGCAAATCGACAACAGCCATATCCATAGGCACTGCCTACAAGTTTAGGTTCAAAAACAAAGAAGCCGCTACTATTGCGGCAGATGTTAGTATAATTTTCATAATTACAATATATTAACGCACGGAAATGTAACCCGTTTCAAAATATATTTTTTTTTAGGATCCTTAACAGATCCCGACTCATGAACTAGGATCAATTTCAGATACTTCGATTCAATTTAAATTATGGAAATATGGAAAAGTAGAGCAGACAAGATTGTCTGTGCTAATTTTAGGCTTATCTCTCCCCGCCCACAATAATGCGGTGATATCGAAGTGGAACTATTCGGCTAAAAGCGCGTCGTCGATTTCGAAATTTGAAAAGACACTTTTAACATCTTCCAACTCATCGATCATTTCAATCAATTTCAATACTTTCCGAGCGGTATCTTTATCATCAACTGGTGTTGTTGATAAGGGTAAATAGACTAACTCTGAGGATTCTGGTGAAATCTTATTATCCTCTAGTGCCTGAGAAATTGTATCAAAATCGCCAACTTCAGTTTGAACCTCAAAGTGATCCTCATTATCAAGGACATCTTCAGCACCTGCTTCAATTGCGATGTCCATAAGAGCATCGAGTCCAACTTTATCACTACCAATTAAAAACTGTCCCTTTCTTTGGAAATTAAAAGAAACAGCTCCTTGAGTTGCTAGATTGCCCCCATATTTCCCAAGAGTGCTTCTAACTTCGCCAGCACTTCGGTTTTTGTTATCAGTGGTCACTTCGATAAGAAGACCAACGCCTCCTGGGCCATAGCCCTCGTAAAGCATTTCTTCAATTATCGCGCCTTCGAGTTCACCGGTGCCTTTTTTAATCGCGCGATCAATATTATCGCCAGGCATATTCGAAGCTTTTGCTTTCAAGACCAAAGATCTCAAACGAGCGTTTGCTTCAGGGTCACCTCCACCACTTCGAGCAGCAAGCGTTAACTCTTTTCCTATAATACTAAAGATCTTGCCACGTTTTGCATCAATGGCCGCCTTATGTCTTTTAGTTGTTGCCCACTTACTATGTCCCGACATTACACTCTCCTCTTATTCTTGGTGTTTTTTTTTTTTTTTTTTTCAGTAGGAATAATAACTTCTGGTAAATCACTATCCTTCTTTCTATTCGTAAGCGTCTGTTGAAGAATAGTCAAAAGATTTTGCATTGTCCAATAAACAACCAAGCCTGAAGAAAAATTGTATAAGAAAATCAAAAACATAAACGGCATGAAACGAAACATCTTTTGTTGCATCTGAGCCATTTCATTATCTGCTGAAGCCATTGGCATTGGCGTTAGCTTCATCTGATACACCATAGTTATTCCCATAAACAACGGCATGATGTTAATTGGAAAACCTCCAAGACGGTAAACTGTATCAGGTTGAGCCAAGTCACTGATCCAAAGGAAATCTGCAAAACGTAACTCAGAAGCTGATCTCAACATCCAGAAAAGACCTAAAAATATTGGGATTTGAACAAAAATCGGGAAACAACCAGCGGCAGGATTCACCTTATTCGCCTTAAACAACTTCATTGTTTCTTTCTGAATTTTCTGAGGATTGTCTTTAAACTTCTTTTTTATTTCCTGCAAAGGCTTAGAAATCATCTGCATACGTTTCTGAGATTTCGCTGCTTGAGCCGTCAACGGCCAGAAAATCATTTTCACACATATGGTCATGATCACAATCGACCACCCCCAGTTACCAATTATATACTCATGAATAGCACGCATGAACTGTAATAGTATTTTACTAAAAAAGCCAAAGAAACCAAATTCCATCACGAGATCTTGATTTTTCCCTAATTTCATCAAGCGCTCAAATTCTTTTGGCCCCGAAAAATAATTCATTGCAATCACTCTTGAGTCACCTGCGGCAATAGGATCAACGTCAAAATCGAGACTCCCATTAACACCGGACAAAGGCATATCATCCTCATCTCTAAGTGAAAGCTCAACCGCTCGGCTTGTTACCCCTTGGGCTAATTCCAAGGGGGTTAAAACCATTGTGAAAAATTGATTCTTAACCGATCCCCAAATAATGTTCCCAGACACTTTGTCTTGATCTTTTGCTTCATGAGCACCAATTCCCAAAAAACCTGAACTCTTTTTAAATTGTGCTAGTTCAACAAATTCTGCTTCTGGTTGACGAAGGAATGTCGTTTTTTCACCAATATTATAACCCATTGTCATAAATTGGTCTAATTCATCACTAACTATCGGCAATGATGTTCCCATGTCAAAATGAGCCTTTCCAACTAAAACAGGGGCGGTTCCAATATTCGAAATTATTGTTTCGTGAAAGATCTGATAAGGGTCACTATTTTCTTCACCTTCTTGAGGTAAGCGATAAATTCTTTCAACCTTCACCCCATTAGAAACTTTTTCAAAAACAATGGATTGGTTGCTTTGAGAAACGACACTATATACCGGCTTAAAGTCCCCGAAACCTTCTGGTGCATTCTGAAACTGAAGATTCAACATCGGAACATCAACACCTTCATTCATAACATACATGTTATCTTCAAGTATCTCTTTTTCTTTAGTATTAATTTTCTTAATTTGCTTTAAAAACATCTTCTTAGCCGCACCGCCATAATTGCTAAATACAATCTTAACAAATTCATTTTCAAGGATATACTCTGCTTCATCCTCGGCCGGGGTGTTTACAACTGGAGCAACTGCCGGTTTCGCATACGATGAAGCCTGCTCCATCATGTTAGTCCCCACTGCCTCGAGCCGCTTTGGTACAATTGTGCCAGTGGAACGAGTAAACTTCGTTCCTGGTTCGCTTTCTAGGCCAAATGTTTCAGCTTGTTCCGCTTCCGCTAGTGCTAACTGAGATTCCTCATAAGCTTTACGCTGTGAGTCGTATGAAGTCTGAACCCAAAATGCGATCCCTACCAATGCTATACCTATTAAAAAATTCTTTTTGTTATCCATTATTAAGTTGTTTGCAGACTTTTAAAAAACGTTGTTCCAAATCCTGATAGCTTGCCTGATCAAAAGAATGGAAAGCGACTATAACTAAATCACATATAGAAGGAAGCGAATTTTGGTTATTTCGAAATATCTCACGAAACACACGCTTTGCCCTAGAGCGCTTAACAGAGTTACCTGTTTTTCGGGAAGCGATTATTCCAATTCGACGTAGAGGATCTCCATTCTCTTCTTTTACAAGGACTTGTAATATAAACTTTCCACAATGAAACTTCTGTCCATCGTTTCTTACGCTTAAGAATTCTCGCTGTTTGCCTAATCGCTGTAATGGCGAAAAACGCATCCTAAACGATTGCTACTTAGTTACTAAGCGTGATCTGCCTTTTTTACGGCGTGCCTTTATAATATCTCTTCCAGCTTTTGTGGAATTACGGTTACGGAACCCACACTTTCTGGCTCGCTTAAGTTTTGATGGTCTAAATGTTGGTTGCATATCTATTTATAAATTAGGGTGAGAATAAAAGAAGTTAGAAAGTGAGCTGTCAAGCATATAGAAATAGAAAATTAATCAATCTTGATTAATGAGAAATAACCTCCTAGACTCTCCGGCTCAAAAAATCGTGCACAAAAAATCAGTGCAGACAGTGAATATTCAATTTTATTAAACACAGTAAATGATCGATTGGTTAAAAGATGTTGATGACTCCTATGATGTGGTAGTCATCGGAAGTGGGCTTGGTGGATTAACGGGAGCTAATTACTTAGCGAAACTGGGTCACTCTGTACTACTATTAGAACATCATTATAATTTCGGTGGTCTAGCCACCTGGTTCAAAAGACGAGGAAACCACATTTTTGATATTTCATTGCACGGCTTCCCTTACGGAATGAAGAAATCTTGCCGCAAGTACTGGTCTCAAGAAATAGCTGATTCGATTGTTCAACTAAAAGGGGTTCGCTTCATCAATCCACAGTTCAATATCAACACAACCTTTGATCGTGTCGATTTCACCAGAATACTAAAAGAAGAATTTAACGTCCCTGAAGAAAATGTAGATGGATTTTTTGCTCATCTTGCGCAAATGAACTACTACGATAATGACAAAAGAACCACTGCTGAGCTTTTTGAAGAATTTTTCCCAGGACGAGATGATGTAAAGCGCTTACTCATGGAACCCATCGCCTATGCAAATGGTTCAAGCGACCAGGATCCAGCAATCACATTTGGTATCGTTTTCTCGAACTTTATGAGTAAAGGCGTTTTCACCTTTCAAGGGGGAACGGATACCTTGATTCATTCAATGGTTAAAACGCTAAAGGAAAACGGAGTAACAATTAAGCGAAATTGTCTTGTTGAAGAAATCATCACAATGGAAAAAGACGGTAAACCTCACGTTGAGGGTGTTATCGTAAATGGCCGTACGATTAAATGTAAAGCCGTCTTATCCAACGCTAATATTAAAAATACGACTCAAGATCTGCTCAAGAACACTACCCTGCCAGAAGTTTTCACAAAGGAAATAAAAGCCGTTCGCATCAACACGAGTTCTTGCCAAGTCTACATTGGTATTAAAAAAGGAGAAACCATTCCAGACATTGGCGACTTAGTCTTCACCTCCAGTGCTGAAAAGTTTTCGAGTAATGAACTCACCGACCTTAATACCACCAGTCGAACATTTTCAGTTTACTATCCTGACACTCGACCTCATCTAAAAGAGAAAAGATATGCTATCGTCGCTTCCCTTAATGCAAAGTGGTCAGACTGGGAAAACCTCTCAGAGGAAGCGTATCAAACAGAAAAAACACGGCTCTGCGAAGAAGCACTCGATGCTCTAACCGAGTACATCCCTGACATTCGGTCAAAGCTCAGTCATCTCGAAGCGGCGACTCCTAGGACTTTGAAAAGTTTTACTACACACCAAAAAGGAACCTCATTTGGAACAAAATTCGAAGGATTAAACGTTTCAATGAATCTTTCCGACTATGTTCATGGGCTTTATCATGCCGGTTCGGTAGGAATCATTATGTCAGGCTGGTTAGGTGCCATTAATTACGGTGTCATTACGGCCAACAAAATGGACAGAATTCTCCGATAACAATCAATTTTCATTATGCATACTACTAACTCCATTCTAATTACTAACGCTAAAGTTGTTAATGAAAACGAAATCAAAGAACTTGATGTTTTCATAAACAAAGGCCGCATAGAAAACATTAGCGGCGATTTATCAAAAAAATCTGCTGATGTAACCATTGATGCAGCAGGCAAGTATTTGATCCCGGGCATGATCGATGACCAGGTTCATTTCAGAGATCCTGGATTAACTCACAAAGGCGACATATACACGGAGTCCAGAGCGGCTGTTGCAGGAGGCATTACCAGTTTCATGGAAATGCCAAACACCAATCCACAAACACTGGACAAAAAGGCCCTAGGAGCCAAATGGCAAACCGCGGCAAAACAATCAATTGCCAATTACTCTTTTTATTTAGGGGCTTCCAATTCAAACTTAGAACAAGTTAAAGCCGTAGATCCCAAGACGGTTTGTGGATTAAAAGTATTCATGGGGTCTTCAACGGGAGACATGCTCGTTGACAAACCCAAAGCCTTGGAGGCTATTTTCAAGAACGCCCCCATCTTAGTTGCAACCCACTGCGAAGACACTCCTACGATCCTCGCAAACGAAGCGATTTACAGAGAAAAATACGGTGAGGGCGTTCCGATGAAGTATCATCCCAAAATCCGCAGTGCTCAAGCCTGCTACGACTCGACCTCTCTTGCTGTTAATCTTGCGAAGAAACACGGCACAAAACTCCACGTGTTACACATCTCTACAAAAAAAGAACTCAGCCTTTTCTCGAAACTACCCTTAGACAAAAAGCACATCACTGCCGAAGCCTGTGTTCATCATTTATTTTTCAATGACACCGCCTATTTAGATAAAAGCTCACTCGTTAAGTGTAATCCCGCCATTAAAAGTGAAGCGAACAGAAAAGCCATTGTCGATGCCGTCATTACCGGAAAAATCGATGTCATTGCCACGGACCACGCGCCACATACTTTGGAAGAAAAGCGTAATAATTACTTCAAAGCGCCATCAGGACTTCCACTAGTGCAACACGCATTACTTAGTCTTTTAGACTTTTATCACGACAGTGTTTTCTCACTAGAGCTCATCGTTAATAAAACCAGTCATCGAGTTGCAGACTTATTTCAAATCGAAAACCGCGGCTATATCCGAGAAGGCTACTGGGCTGATTTAGTCCTTTTAAACGACAATCCATATACCGTTACAAAAGACAACATCCTTTATAAATGCGGCTGGTCTCCATTCGAAAACCATACATTTAAGTCTTCTATCGACACCACTATAGTATCGGGAAACATCGCTTATCAAAACGGTTGGGTCGATGCAAGAGTGCTAGGCAAACGCCTCAAGTTCGACCGATAGAACAATGGCAAATTACCGCTGTGTCGTTTTTGATTTTGATGGCACAATTGCGGATAGCTCAGCACAAGCCCTTGAAGTCCTAAACGAACTATCTAGGATTTTTAAATTCAAAACGATTAACCCAGAAGAAGGTCTTCTGATAACCAATATGTCGACATTAGAGGTTCTCGACTACCTAGATATCCCAAAATTAAAACTACCAAGTATCGTCATTCAAGGCCGTAAACTTTTTTCAAAAAGAATGGCCGACATACAACCAGTTCCAAACATCGAGAAAGTATTAATTGATTTAAAAAAACAAGTCGAAACCCTTGGTATTCTGACGACTAATTCTCCAGAAAATGTCCGAGAATTCCTTAAAAGACAGCATCTAGAAATTTTTGATTTCATTAGTTCGGGAAGAAAACTCATGGGGAAATCTTCCAATATTAAAAGTATCCTCAAAACTTTTTCATTAAAACCTTCCGATTTCTTGTACATTGGCGACGAATCAAGGGACATCGTTGCCGCTAGAAAAGCAGGTGTGAACGTCGCAGCAGTCACATGGGGACTGAACACTCAAGATGTGCTCAAAAAGGAAAACCCAACCCATCTAATCAATACTCCGGACGAATTAATCGAGATTGTAAATAATCCGTAAAAGCGTTTGACCCAACCGTCTTTAGGCATACCTTTTAGTATATATTCTCTGCAGTGTATTCGGGATGGGGGTCGACTTGCTCCTTCCTTACTCTTGTAACACCGGGAGCCTAATTTGGAGTGATTGCTGTCAAGCCGTAAACCGGAAGACAAAAGTTATTTCGAAAGCACCCACCTTAAGTCCTATAGGTCAAGGGCACTGATTCTTAAACCGGCACAGGCGGAGGATATATTTTTATTTCTACCTTATTCGACTAAGCCACTAGATCCATTCAAATACGTTTTCTAGCCAGTAGTTTTCAGGCCACCTGCAATAGCATTAATCGTTAAAAGTAAATCTGAAAGCAAATCATTTGCGGTTTCGTTTGCACCTTCCTTAATTGCTTCGCGCCATTTTTTAATTAGCGATATTTGCTGTAAATGAATACTGCGTAATGGCTCATTTCTCTTCTCAATAGTATAACTAAAAAAGGGCCGGCGTATACCAATGGGATTCCCTAACAACGCTCCTGTCAACTCTATCACCTTATGGTATTCATCTAATATCAACTCCATGAAAGAGACACGCAGTTCACTGTCTTCGACAAGCTCGGAATATGCCGTCATCATTTCAACATTAGCACTACAAGCACTTGCTTCAATATTTGTAAGCACATAGCTCAAAAAAGGTGTGCTCTTTACTGATTGTTTAAGAACCTCGAAATTTTCAGGTTGATGTTCTCTTAAACTGAAGAGAGCCGTCCCTGCACCAAACCAACCGGGAATAAAGAACCGTGATTGAGACCAACTAAAGACCCATGGAATCGCACGAAGGTCATCTAAAGTCGCTGCACCCGTTCTCCTTGATGGCCTAGAACCAATTCGACTATTCTCCAAAACATCAAGAGGAGTGGCCTGGCGGTAAAACTCCATGAAGCCTTGCTTGTCCAATAATTTCCGATATTGCCTTGAGCTTTCCTCAGAAATTTGCTCCATCAACGGTTCCAGTTCCTTGGACATAGGGACATTGTTTTTTTGCAAAGAATGTCCAAATACACCTGCCACGAGTAACTCCATATTATATGAAGCCGTGAGCAAGTTAGAGTACTTCTGAGAAATAGTTTCCCCTTGCTCTGTTAAACGACAATCAAAATTTAATGATCCTGCGGGGGATGCCTCCAAAAAACGATCAGTAGGCCCTGCTCCACGACTAATAGTTCCACCCTTTCCATGAAAAAACCGAATGGATACTTTTTGCCTTTCAGCGATAGAGACCAACTCGCGCTGTGCCTTGTGCAAACCCCAGTTACTTGCAATAATTCCTTTATCCTTATTACTATCACTATATCCAATCATCACCTGCTGAATGTAATTTTTTGATTTATAGGGATTTAGATTATCTTCAACAAGCCCTTCGATACTCGCAATTTTACGGCGCTGCTGGTATTGATAGGATAAACGAGTCAAAGTATGGGACATGAATTTCGTCATAATCGCTGGCGCATTTTCCAAGTCCTCAATTGTTTCAAAAAGCGGGACAACAGGGATAGGACACCAAAAACCAGAATCCTCCCTAATGAGCAATCCTGCCTCTTTTGCCAAGAAATACACTGAAAGTAAATCGGAATAACTACGAGTCATACTCAGAATCATAGCCCCTAAACCATTTGCTCCGTAACGCTTAAAGTGGCGAGCTAAGACAGTCATGCTTCCTATTGCCAATGACGCTTCGTCGCCCAACTGATCAAGTGAAGTGGTCTTAGTTTCATGAACACTCAATTCACTGTTTAAAAAAGCAACACGCCGGTCTTCATCCCAATGCTCAAAGTCGCAATCCTCCTCACCACTCTGTTGAATAATTTGAGAAATCGCCCTATCATAAAAACCACTATTTTGACGGATATCCAACTTTGCTAAATGAAACCCAAATGTTTCACACTGACGGATAACGGGGTTTACATCTACCTTCACGACATGATCTGCACCAATTTCCAGTAAACTGTTTCGCAAAATATTCAGATCATGGATCAACTCGCGAGCATGACGGTAGGTGTAATAGATATTTGACGATAAAGCAGCGGAGACACCCTCCTCTGTTGAGGCCAGAGGCAGGCGTTCAATCAATGCCGACAAATACTGTCGCCAAGGCTCATTAGGATTACGTTTTGTAATCATTTTTGCCTTTGATCCAATAATTGCCCACTGATTCACCAAAGCATTTAGCAATAACTTTGGCGGATCTTGCAATGTATCCGAAAGGCTCAGGCAGGCACGAAGCGATTCCAAGGTCTTCTTTTGTAAAAGAATCGCCCGAAGACGAAATTCCAACAAACTATCTTCTGTCACCTCAGGTGTTACAAATGGATGGCCATCGCGGTCACCACCGACCCATGTCCCGAATCGAATCTTCGGTAGGGCAAAAGGGTCACTAAAACACTTTTCGTCAAGACCGTTTTCTCGACACGCATCCTCTAGTCGGCGGTCAATTTTCTTAATAACCTCAGGGAAAATTTTCTCAAGATAATGCTCTTGTGAGGCACGCTCAGAAGCAACAGTTGGCTTTGTCAAATACACTTCGCCCGTTCGCCAAAGCCTCTCCATCATACTTTGGATATTATCCCTTAACTCACTTAATTCAAAAGGCGTCCACATCGGATTTTCTTTTTGAACAAGACTGAGATACAGTTCACGATGCTGATCTAATGCGGTAATACGACGAGCTTCAGTGGGATGAGCCGTCAAAACAGGTTCAACTCGCGTTTTAGCCAAAGCCATTGCAATCTCTTCTTGAGAGACTCCCTCAGCTAATAATTTCTTGAGATGACTTCCCCAAAGACCACGCCAAGAAGACACTCCACGCTCCGTCTCTAATTTTCTCCTGATCTGATTAGCAGCATTTTCTTCTACCATATTTAGGAATTGAAACGCCATCGAATAGGCCTGTATCAAGTCTGCCTTAAACTCATGTTTTCCAGGTAGTCCTTTAGATACCCAAGGTAATTCTTTCGCCAAATCATCCTTGCCAATTCCCTCCAACATCTTCTTGAACAGATTCATTAGAAATCTCAAATCCTCCGATATCTTATTAAATGCTTCTTGATTGTTTCCGTCGCTCATTATTAATATTTAGTTTTAATTAAACTGAATCACACTTTCATTTTAGGGTCCACGATGTCACGTAAAGCATCCCCTAGCACATTGAAAGAAATCACGGTGATAAAGATCATAAATCCCGGTGATAGTAGCCACCAAAAGTTCAGCATAAGCACCTTGAAATCTTCCTGAGCTTGTTTAAGCATTAAACCCCAAGAGGGTTCTGGTTCCATGATGCCAAGGCCGAGAAAACTTAATGCCGCTTCGCCCAAAATATATCCAGGGATACTCAACGTTGCGGCTACTAACAAGTAACTAGTAATATTCGGCAGCACATGTTTCACTAAAATCTTAACCGGCTTTTGCCCCATTGATTCTGCCGCATTAACAAACTGCCGATTACGGAAAGATAATGTCATTCCTCGAATAATCCTAGCGGTTCCAGACCAACCAATAAATGCGAGTATGATAATAATCAAAGTATACATCTCAGATGAATCAAAGTAATCCGACAATGAAGCTCTTAATATCAACAGTAAATATAATCCTGGTATTGCCATTAAAAACTCGATCACACGCATTGTCACAAAATCGGCTACACCTCCAAAGAACCCCGATAATCCACCGACTAGAAACCCAATCACCATAGTTATACTAATACCGATAAAGCCAATAGAGAGTGAAATCTGCGAACCATATAATAAGCGGCTAAATACATCACGACCTGTCGAGTCACTTCCGAGAAGATAAAAAGGATACTGCTCATGGCATTCTTTATCCGTCAAACCCTCTTCATTTAATTGACTGTAATCCGGCAAAAATAAATGTCTCTCACCGGCCATTAATCCAAAAAATAATTGATAAGGCTCCCCTTTACCGAACCATTTAAGGGGAACTGTCTTTCCCGCATCTGGCGAATACTTGGCCTGTGTAGGATCAACTAAGTCATGAATCTTATAATGAAGTCCCTCTCCCGTTAAACTAATTCCAGAGGGTGGATGAAACGTTTTGGTTAAATTCGATTTTCCAGGAACATAAGGAACAATCGCAGGCGCAAATACCATTGAAACATAAAGAGGAATCAAAATCAAAAGTGCAATAAACCCAGCAGGATATTTAGGGATTTGAACAATCAATAATTTAACAGTGGAGCGACTCATCCATAAAAAAAAACCTAGCGAAACAAATATTATCGACATAGCTATTCGACTAAAAGAATGAAGAAAATCCTCCCTAAACTCAGCTTCACCCCAAGCCAAACCTTCTATCCATTGAAAAAAGATTAAACCAACGACAACCATTAGAAACGGTATTACAAAAGATTTCCAACGCACACTCACCGTCGATGAATTACCTTTATCCAAACTTCGTGAACGAGGATCAATCCAGGCCAGTAATATGTCTGCCAATAAATTACCCAGCATCAACATAACGCAACCCATTACCACTCCGGCAATAACAACATAGGCATCTTTCTTTAAAACCGAATTGTAAAGCAACAATCCTAAACCGGGATAATTCATCACTCGCTCTACTAGAACAGCCCCAGACAGTAAGCTGGCAAACGAAAACCCAAAAGCTGTGATTAAAGGATTTATAGCATTTCGAAGCACATGCTTAAACATAATCGTGAATTCAGACAGCCCTTTCGCTCTAGTAGTCGTCGCAAACTCCGCATGCATGTAATCGATAAAATTAGCCCGCATGACACGCATCATACTAGCGATACTACCGATTCCTAAAACAATTGTTGGCAAAATCAAGTGGTAAGCCGTATCAAAAAAACGTTCAGTGAACGACAGATATTCGCTGCCAATCGATGAATAACCACCCACTGGAAACAGTCCTGAAACAGCAGCAAATTGAACTGCGAGTATCGCTAAGAAGAACTCCGGAATAGACAGTGCTGCAAACGATAAGATCGATGAGAGTCGATCAAAAATTGAATCCTTATAAATCGCGGCTAAT
>CAWUTK010000127.1:0-7171 GCA_963924785.1 uncultured Opitutales bacterium | reverse complement strand
TTTAATCACCATTTTGAACAAAATATTTTACTTCAATTGTAATAAGGTGGAAGTTTTTATGAAAAATTGGCTGAAAGCTTATCGAAAAATTAGCTTTCTGTTGCTAAATCTGAAAATTCAAGTTTCTGGGACAGGCTCTATTTACTAAAGTCGAACTAATCGTCGAGACTGCTTGAGGCGTAACAGACAAGATTGTCTGCGCTACATTCAATACTGAACCTATTAACTCTTTCTATCCGAGGACAGAAATAAAGTATCCTGCAACGAGGGCTGTTCCAATAACACCGGCGACATTCGGCCCCATAGCATGCATGAGTAGGAAATTGGATGAATCTGCCTTCTGACCTTCAACTTGAGAGACTCTGGCTGCCATAGGCACGGCACTAACACCAGCTGATCCGATTAATGGATTAATTTTGTTTGCACTGAATACATTCATTAATTTAGCCATAAGGACACCAGCTGCAGTTGCTACGCCGAAAGCGACAATACCCATAGCTAGGATTCCCATAGTTTTAAAATTTAAAAAGGCATCTGCTGACATTGTTATACCAACACTTGTTCCTAGTAGAATAGTGATGATATTGATGATTTCATTTTGAGCGGATAGGCTGAGTCGTTCTGTTACTCCACATTCCTTGATGAAATTACCAAAGAAAAGCATGAAAATTAAAGGGGCTGCACTTGGAACGAGTAGTATGCAAAGCATCATAACCACAGCGGCAAAAATTAGTTTTTCACCTCTAGAAACAACTCTAAGGGATTTCATGCGAATTTTACGTTCAGCTTCGGTTGTTAATGCCCTCATGATCGGAGGCTGAATAACTGGCACTAATGCCATGTAACTGTAGGCTGCAACCGCAATCGGTGCTAGTAAATCGGGGGCTAGTTTGTTTGCGATAAAAATAGAGGTTGGACCATCTGCTCCACCAATGATTCCGATAGCGGCCGCTTCTTGTGTTGTATAACCTAATAACGCCGCGCCTATTAATGTCGCGAAAACGCCAAACTGAGCCGCAGCACCCAGAAGGAGTGTGCGTGGGTTGGCAATGAGTGGACCAAAATCAGTTAATGCCCCAACGCCCATGAAAATGAGGGGTGGGAATAATTCGAGGTCAATGCCTTGTTTGAAATAGTGATAAAGGCCACCTGGATGATCGCCGTGTGGAACATTCAAAATACCTTCTGTTGGAAGATTGGCTAAAAGAGCTCCGAATCCGATAGGGACAAGTAGCAGGGGTTCGAAACCTTTGATGACTGCTAAATAAAGCATCACGATAACGATTAGCCACATAAATAGCATCCCAGGAGTAATCAAGGGAAAGCCGGTGTTGTTGAAAATTTCTATCAATTGGTTCATGTCAGTTTTATCCAATCGTTAACAATGCTTGACCTTCGTCAACTGTGTCACCTTGAGTAACCGTGATTGCCGTAATCGTTCCGGAACTTGGAGCATTGACGACGGTATTCATTTTCATGGCTTCAAGGATGATTATAGAGTCACCTTCAGTGACGCTGTCTCCAACTTTGACTTCGATTGAAACGACTTTACCTGATAATGGACAGGGGAGAATCGTGCCGCCAGTTGGTACGGGTGCAGATGCTTGTTGGGCGGCTGGAGCCGGTGCACTTGAAGCATCATCTCCGAGGCATTCAACTTTTACGTCGTAGGTTTTGTCTTCAACAGTGATTTTTAAGTTTTTAATCATTGGTCTATTGGTTTTATTTGCCTGATTCTTTTACAGAAAGCATTTTGTGGGCTTCATGCTTCATTATGTGTGCTACCGCAGCAGCGATAACGAGAAGGTGTGGGTTACTCGGATCAATTGCCGTAGGGTTGTTTGACTCAGTTGTAGGTCGATTTGCCTCAATTTTTTGGAAAATCATACCGATGAAACTGGTAAGGAACCAGAGAAGCATCAGTGTTCCCATTACAAGCACGAAACCTGTTAAATAGGGAAGAGTGTCCATGAAATGAGAGCCCTCAGGCAAAATACTTGCTATATTCATTTTGGAAAATTAATGGTCTTGTTTAATTATATATATAAATTCGCAGAACGAAGAAGATATATAAGAATTATAACTAAAACTACAAGTCACAAAATGGGTGATTTAAGGTGTTTTGCTAAGATTTTTTGCTCTTGACCTGCAATTCGCTGGTGATGCTGTTTGCTGGACGGCCTTTTGTAGGAAGGTTCTTAGGGTTATTCTGGCGAAAATATGAGAATGGAGTGGTTCCATCTTGTAATGATGAAAATGTTAGCCCAAATGTGGATGTTTCATCTGCCCTGAGAGTTGGCTGGGAATTAACTGGAGTCTCCGGTGTATACCGTAAGCGAAAACTAGATCTTATACGTTTTCTAGCAGAAATTTAGAGAGGAATTTTTCTGAAATATTACATTTTAATACGGCGTCTTCGAGTGTCCAAATGTAGAATTGGAGGCGTTTAAGCATTTCATCTAATTTTTGACTGGTTAAATTTTGGCGATTCAGCAGTTCCGGCATTACTGTGAATGAATAATCTCCGAAGAATCTAGAGATATCCTCGTTTTGAATAATGGTCACAATTCCCTGAAGTTTTTGTTGTTCGGATATGTTGTTTTCAAGAAGGGGCGTGATGATCGATTTTGCCCAGTCTACGGATTGAATGAGCTTCGTTAAGAGTTTGTCAGTTTCTTCTGTTGAAGCATTTGCGGTTAGTGATAAATCGATCGATGCTGATTTTGGTTTATTGAAATGCGAAATGAGCGTTTCAGCAAGTTCGCTACTTTGATTTGGGTGAATAAGTGTTGAACCCGCAATGACAGCACCACGGTCATTTATGTTGATTATCTGTTTTTTTGAGGAAATTTTTTCACAAAAATTTGCCGTATCCTTCCAGTCTGAAAGAAAGGGTGTCTCAACTGTCTTTTGGAAATTCCCTGGTATCGAGAAACTTCGGTTTGTTGCGATGATTACGTCCCTTTCCGTAATTGAAGCATAGCGGTTTCCTGAGCTTTTTGACTCCGTGGAAAGATCCATTCCCGCCAGAAGGATCAATTCGCTGCCTAGGAAATTAGCAAGCATTATTGCGGTTAAGCCCACATTGTTGATCGCTTGAACTTTGGTTTTTTGAATACCGTGATTTTCTAACCAATCTTCAGAGAGGACATTGCCGGAAATTATTCGGCTGTCATTTTTCCAAATATTATACCAGCTTGGGTGGGATGTTGAATTTAGAATGGCCAGCCCCTTTTTGTACCCCGTGTTGGCACATTGGTTGTATGCTTTACCGGGGTCGATGCTAACAATGAAATCGGGTTCAATCCCGGTTTTATCTAGTGCTTTAATGGCGCTATCGGCTGCAATAATGTAATGAGGGAATTTCCATTCTTTTATGAGAGGGAGGCTTATGTCAAGAGAGGGACCTGCTCCAATGATAACGATAGGGAAGTCTTTTAATGAGCCTTTAAGAGAGGGTGAGATTCTCTGGGAAAGATAAGGGGCTAGGTTTTTCAGGATGTTGAATTGCTTCAAGTCACCCATTTCTTTTCGAGTAATTCTTGCTCTTAATGTTGAATCGAAAGTAAGGGTGATGTTGTCGAACGCTTTCTTGTAGATCGAATCTTGGAAGCCTTCTACACTGGCACTAACTTTCGCGCTAGGGATGGATTGATAATTTTGGGCAATGAATCCTTCTGTGATTTCAAATAATTTATCATCAGAAATATCGCTGAGTGAGAGTTGAATCAGCTTTGGATTATTCACCCGAAGGTGCTTTTTCTTGGTTTCTGTTAAATGAAGTAAGCCTTGTGGATGGTATTGGATTTCTCTTTGAAGAAGGGATTCTTCTACATCACCAATAATGATGCAGTTGGTTGCACCTTTCTCGACTTTTTCAATTAGCCAAGGAGAGGGCATTGCCTATGATTCAAGTCCTTTAGATAAATCTTTGGCTTTGTTTCCGATGACTCTAACTATCTCCGCTGGATTACCTAAATTTTTCGCAATGCAATTAACCAATGCACTGCCAACAATAACGCCATCGGCATAGCTCGCTGTTTCCCTGACATGATCAGCTGTTGATATGCCGAACCCTACCGCAACGGGTAGGTCTGTTTTGCTTTTAATTAAATTCACGGCTTCTCCCGTATTCGTTGCGAGAGTAGATCGTTCGCCAGTGACGCCTTCTCTTGAAACATAGTAGATGAATCCAGAAGCTGACTCTGCCATTTTATGAATGCGGTCTTCGGGAGTGGTTGGAGCCACAATGAAGATGTTCTTCATGTTGTGTTTTTTCGAGGCTTCAACTAATTCACCGGCTTCTTCTGGTGGCAAGTCTAGTGCAAGGATTCCATCAACACCCGCTTCTCTCGCACGAACAACGAATGACTCTACTGATTGCGAAAAAATAGCATTGTAGTAACAGTAGAGGACAATGGGTGCTTCACTAAATGATCGAATAGATCTGATTAGGTCGAAAGTATCTTCTAATTTAGCACCCGCTTGCAGTGCTCTTTGTGCTGCCAATTGATTGGTTAAACCATCCGCGAGGGGATCGGAAAAAGGGATTCCTAGTTCGAGTAACTCTACACCGTTTTCCAGTAGTGCTTTACAAACGTCTAAACAGGTTTTCTTATCTGGGTCGCCTGCGCAGACATAGCCGATAAAGGAAGCCTTGTTCTTGGCTTTGTTTTCTGAAAATAAGTGATTAATTCTGTCTGTCATTACTGAAACGTATTGAATGTCTTAAAGTTTATCTAGCGATCTCAACAAAGCGTTTTTCGCGAATAATGGTAAGTTTAATGGTGTCGGGGTAATCAAGTTCGGTTTCAACTCTATTGCGAATTGCGATTGCGATCTTTTCGGCTTCAATATCGGAGGTTTTTTCAGGAGAAACAATGACGCGGAGCTCTCTGCCGGCTTGTATTGCAAAAACCTCATCAACCCCTTCGATGTTTTTAGCAACGGCTTCTAGTGATTGAACTCTTTGGATGTATCCGTCCATGCTGTCTGCTCTTGCACCTGGTCGTGCAGCTGATAGCGAGTCGGCTACTTTGAGGAGAGCGGCGTAAACACTTTCATCAGGCACATCACCATGACTCGCTTCAACTGCATTGACTACGCGAGGGTCTTCGCTGTGTTTCTTCAGTAATTGAGAAGCTACTTTTGAATGACTACCTTCAATCTCATGGCTGATGGATTTTCCAATGTCATGAAACAATCCGATACGTTTTCCAATAATTGGATCCATGCCCAGTTCAGAAGCTAAAATCCCACAGAGTTGAGCGACTTCAATCGAGTGAGTTAAGGTATTTTGATTATTTGAAAGTCTAAAGGCTAGTTTTCCGACTAATGAAACGAGTTCGGAATGTACATGAGTTAAATTGAGTTGGCGAACCGCATCCTCACCTTTTTCCATTACCATGCGGTTAATGTCATTTTCCGCTTTTTCCACTTCCGCCTCTATGCTTGATGGGTGGATTCTTCCATCATTGACGAGTGTCTCTAGCGCAATCTTGGCAATTTCTCGACGCATTGGATCAAAAGACGATATGAGAACTGAACCTGGTGTATCATCAATCATGAGTGTGACGCCAGTTGTATTCTCAAAACTCTTAATATTGCGACCGTCTTTACCTATAAGGCGACCTTTCATTTCTTCGTTAGGAATCGATATTAGCGTTGCTCCTCTTTCTTGGGTAGGGGAAACACTGAAACGCTGCATGACATCAATTAAAATCCGTTGTGCTTCTGTCTGAATTTCTGCTTCAGATCGATTAAGCATTTCTTTGTATTTTGCATTAATTTCATCACGCGAGTCTCTTTCAATTTCCTTAAACAAAATATCTTTTGCTTCTGCAAAGGTCATTCCCGTTAATCGGTAAAGTCGCATTCTGTAGAGACGGGTAAGTTTTTGGACATCATGCTCGTTGAGGGCGAGAGCATCTTCTTGTTCGAGTAGATCAACTTGCTTAGATTCGATTTCTCGTGCGCCTAATTCGAGTAACTCTTGTTTTTTCAGAAATTCAGTTTCTCTTGTTTCAATCTCGGATTCTCTGTTGCCTAGCTTGTCCTCCAGTTCTCTTGCTTTTCTTTCGTAAGTTTCTTTCTCTTCAACTTTGATTCGTCTGATTTGTGACGCTGAATCAGCTTCGGATATATCGATGAGCTTTTTATAACGCTCTTCGGCTTGTTTGACTAAGCGGAGTGCAAGAAAGAATACGCCCCCGACTCCAAAGATGGAACACAGTGCGAATGCTGAATAAAGTAATATTGGTGATTCTGGCATATGTGATTGTTAGTATTCTCCATATTTAGCTGATTTAGAGTGAATTGCAATAATCAAATCACGGAAGCTTAGCGCTTTAAACGCCCCCTAATTGTGGGGTAGGAGAAGGACTTTCGACTGATTCGTTCCGGTAGACCGTTCAGTTGACTTTGGTAAATGAATTTTTGACCACGGAGAGTACCGAGGAATGGAGGGGGAGGATGACTTTGTATACTTAATTCTTTATTATCTAGGTTCGAGCGGGTTCATTTGGCATGGTTGTAGCAGATCGGTTGGAAATTAAAATGAATTCTCCGTGCCTCCGTGGTTAAAGGCCAATCTGGCAAAGTAGAATTCGTCAGGCCGTATGATTCCGATAACTGGGAATATTGGTGACTCTTCCACTCTATTTGAATCGATATTGTATGGGACAATTCCATTGACAGTCTTGATTAAAATTTATGCACTATAGACTTTACGAGAGTTGGTGACAGACGGTCTTTTTAGCTAAAAAAGGTGTTTTCGCCCAAGTCTCTGATTCGATAAGGTTCAATTACCAATTCAAAAGAAATAAAATATGACAACAATAGCAGACGTACGTGCAAGAGAGATAATTGATTCCAGAGGGAATCCTACAATTGAAGTAGACATAGAATTAAGTTGCGGAGTCATTGGCCGTGCAGCAGTTCCATCAGGAGCGAGCACAGGAGTGAATGAAGCACTTGAACTTAGAGATGGCGACAAAAGCCGTTATTTAGGAAAGGGTGTCTTGAAGGCCGTTGAAAATATTACGGAAAAGATTCGTCCAGCCATTATTGGTCAAGATTGTACAGACCAGTTGAGTGTTGATAACACAATGCTTGCGCTTGATGGAACTCCAACTAAAAGCAATCTCGGTGCAAACGCAATTTTAGGTGTTTC
>CAWUTK010000126.1:0-2710 GCA_963924785.1 uncultured Opitutales bacterium | reverse complement strand
GAGGTTGTCGTTAACTGACCGCCAGGTAGGCTGCCCTCAATCAATAACGGGTTAAGGTTTGCTCTCGCCGTATAAATTGCTGCAGTAAACCCCGCACAACCCGATCCAAGTATAATTACATTTTCCATAATTTTTAAATTTAGTAACGCTGATTTACAAAGGTTCTAGCGTTCATTCGACCTTATTTATTTTCATAAAATGGGATAGGGAACTAACCCTTAAAAGTCCATACAATTTTACTTATGCTTCTGGAAATTGGAAATAGACGAAAACTTCAGTGCCCTCTCCTGGCTTAGAGTTTAATTCCACAGTCGCTTCAATTAAATCGCAAAAGCGCTTCACTATCGCCAAACCCAAACCTGTGCCAGCTGATGAATCTTTTTTATTTAATTGGTAAAAAGGCTTAAATACATTTTGGTGTTCATTTAAAGGAATCCCGATCCCAGTATCTTTCACTTTAAACAAATACTTCCACTCCGTCTTCCCTTCAACTTGAACGGTGTTCAAACAATCGAGAGAAACAGAGACTGTCCCCTTATCTGTATATTGAATTGCGTTGCTAATAAGTTGAGAAAACAGTTTTCGCAACAAAGCACCATTTGCCTGAATGGTCTCAGCGCCTATAGGAGAAATACTAACATCAAAATCCAATCCCTTCTTTTTTGCCTCTTCCTCAAATGTTTTCGCCAAAAAAGAAAGGTGAGGTTCCAATTGAACCCTACTCTCACGCCGATAATTAGAGGCATCAGACTCCTTCATCAAATGAAGGATATTATTTATTGTCAAAGAAAGACTCTTCCCCGAATCCATAATCCCATTAAGACAATCTTCCTGGTAGTCACTCAGTTCCGTTTCTTTTAACATATCAGAAAAACCTGTGATCACATTCAAAGGCCTTCTTATTTCATCATTAATCAATGAAAGAAAATCATTTTTAGCCTCATCCATCGCATCCCGAGACTTTATTTCCAACTCTGCTGCAAGTACTTGAGCCTGCACTTTCCTTAAATTAATGTGCGTGCTAACTCTGGCCAAAACCTCTTCATTTTGAAAAGGCTTAGTAATAAAATCGACTGCCCCTGTTAACAACCCCTTTACTTTATCAACCGTTTCATTCAGCGCTGATATAAAAATAACCGGAATATCTTTTGTTCGATCATTTTCCTTAAGCCGACGACAAGTTTCAAAACCATCAATTCCGGGCATCATAATATCCAATAAAATCACATCTGGAAGGGAATAATTAATTATTTCAAGCGCATCTTCTCCATCCTCAGCCACGACAACCTTACAATCAACAGCTTCTAAAAAATCAACCAAAACCGCCAAATTAGCTGGCGTATCGTCCACTATCAATATTGTTGATTTTTATTCTTCACTCATTCAATTAAATTTTCCCTTTCGCAATATATCCACGCAATTTTCCTCGTATAGATTTCACCTTAAAACTATCGGCTAGATTCAAAACAACAGTTGAAAACTTACTATATTTCACATCTTCCGCCAACAATTCATTTACATTTTTCCGAATCGCTTTTATATCTCCAGTCCTAGCTAGAGCAAGGAGTTTCTGCAGTTGATCTATCGAGGGTAAAATTAATTCTTCTCCGACCTGGTATTTTTCGCTAATTACTTCAGCGATCGTTTCATCAATCTCAACGCCTCCCTCAACCCCTTTAAGGTCTATTTCAAACGAAAACGCACTGCCTTCACCTAACTCACTCTCCAAATCCAACGCCCCTCCCATCAACTCGACCATCGAACGTGTAATCGACAAACCTAATCCAGTCCCGCCTTGACCTAAACTTTCTTTCGGCAACACCTGTCTAAACGCTTCAAAAACAGTCACTTCATCTTCTTTCTTAATTCCAATACCTGTATCTGAGACACAAAATCTAAATTTATTTTCAGATAGCCTACTCACTGAAAAAAAAATCTCTCCATCTGTGGTAAACTTAATAGCGTTACTGAGTAAATTCAAAAGAATTTGTTTTAATTTTCGTTCATCACCCTCAACAGCAACGGGTAGATCCTTAGAAAAATCTACCTTTAATTTAAGGTTCTTTTCATCCGATTTAACCGAAACCATTTCATATACATCTGATAGCAATCCTGAAAAGTTGAACGCCTCGACATGCAAATCCATTTTTCCCGCTTCAAGCTTTGAATACTCCAAAATATCATTAATCAAACCGAGTAAATGCGTTCCTGATGAAAAGATCGTATTTACCCCATTCTTATGAGTCTCCGTAAATCCACTTTGATTTTTTTTCAAAATTTGGGCATATCCCAGAATTGCATTCAGCGGAGTTCTCAATTCATGACTCATATTTGCTAAAAATGCACTTTTCGTCTTATAGGCTTCTTCTGCAATTTCCTTAGCTTCAGCCAATTTTTTCATAGCATCATAACGATCTGTGATATCACTGAATGTCCCAATTACCTCAACAACACTCGATGATTCAACAACCGGCTCTAAATGAATACTATACCAAAGTTGATTTAGCTTAATCTCAAACGACTGAGCCTCACCGTTAACTGCCGCCAACCAATAACCCTTTGAGTCACCCCACATTTTCAATCCGAACACTTCACTTATAGGTTTACCTCTCACATTTGAAGTGCTCAGACCCATTGATCGAGAAAGTTGCCCTTCTGCTAACACTAAATAAAGGGCACCTGATTCTTCGCATTTAAATTTAAAAATTGT
>CAWUTK010000125.1:0-7969 GCA_963924785.1 uncultured Opitutales bacterium | reverse complement strand
CGAATAAAGTTCTTTTGTTGGACGACCTATTGTTTCGTTGAAATGTTCCCCTAACTTTTCTACTGGCATTTCCACAAGAATCACCTGCCGAAAAACACCACTCCAACCTTCTCGCAAAAGTTTTATTGCTTGTTTTGAAAGTGCCACCTCAAAAGGGTCAAAAAGCCAGTTTTGTAACGGATTTATCATCTTCTTCATATCTCATTGATACAGGGCAATTAATGTGCCAATAATTATTCTTGAGCCAAATAGATTAATTCATTAATCATTGTACAG
This sequence comes from uncultured Opitutales bacterium, assembly GCA_963924785.1. Classification (GTDB taxonomy): domain Bacteria; phylum Verrucomicrobiota; class Verrucomicrobiia; order Opitutales; family CAJWYM01; genus CAWUTK01. The sequence goes on along the minus strand of CAWUTK010000125.1, from coordinate 7,693 downwards.
CAACAGCTTGAGATCCTATTCGAAACCCTCCTTTTGTCGGGCGAATCAAGAATAGGTTGCTGGAGGACTACGTTTTGATACTTTAATCGGGATCTTTTCAACTTTGCTGATTGAGGCGGCGAGTCATCAATGATGACTTTTTTAAAATAAGATCTTTTCTTTTTTAGCTATTTTGTCTATTAATTTAATTAGTAATGAAAGATAAAAGAGTTCAAGTCAGATTGGATATAGAGCAAATGTTTAGTGCGTCTATATTTCTTAGTAAGGATTTACAGTCCACCGTTTTAATTGAACCCTATGATCTAAGCCGTACAGGCATGAAATTTAAAGCATTGGCTGAAGTTGAACTCGTCAAAGATCAAGAGGTCCAGGCCATTCTACATGCCGTTCGATGGAATGATGTCAGTCTTAGATTGAATCTAAAAATAAAATGGGTTGATGGTGATTTGTACGGCGCAGAAATTATTGATTTTAATAATAAAAGCCTAGAAGTGCTAGATTGTATTTGTGCTTTACTGCAAAAAGGCGCTTTGCCTGATGACTTTGATGATGCAATTGCTCACCAGTTGGGGAAAACCAAGAACTAATTCCCGTCGTTCTTTAACATAAGCGGTTTTCTGTTTCGATGGTTCGATTTAACCACTCATTTTCACTCATCGACACTAATTTTGATTTTTTTCAGCACTCATAACTCAGTATTCACGAAAGTGGACTTCATGGTTAAGGCCTCGAAGCATCCGTTCTTGGCTTTTTTTGCGCTTAACATTCCGAAAATTTATTGAAACCTCTTTTACCCTCGTGTGCCTTCTTTCGTATTAGCGTTACCGGAATAGTCGCTTTTATTGCCGAATTGGCAATTTACTAGCTGTCTTGTTGTCTGTTACTATAGACCATAACAATAATTCGTAACAATTTATCAGGATTTAGCATTATGGAGAAACCAACATTATTAGTATTAGCGGCCGGTATGGGGAGTCGCTTCGGGGGATTAAAGCAAATTGAGGAAATGGGGCCATCAGGGGAATGGTTATTAGATTACTCGGTTTATGATGCTGTTAGAGCTTGCTTTGGTAAGGTAGTCTTTGTAATTAGAGAATATTTCGCTGGTGAATTCAAGCAAACCGTTGGAGAACGTTTTAATGGGAAAATCGAGGTTGATTATGTCTGCCAAGAGTTAGAGGGCGTCCCAGAATGGATTTAGTAAGAATGAAGAGAGAGGAAAAGCCATGGGGCACCGCTCATGCGATCCTACAGGCTAAGGATTGCATTGATGGTCACTTTGCAGTGATTAATGCTGATGATTTCTATGGCACAGACTCCTACGGGAAGTTAGTTAAGTATTTTTCTGACATAGATGGGGAAGAGGGTTCTGATGAATTTTGCATGGTTGGCTTTCCTTTGAAAAATACATTGTCGGATAATGGTACTGTGAATCGTGGTGTCTGTAAAAATGATAGCTGTAACATTCTGACAGAGGTGGTTGAAATAGAAAAGATTGAAAAACTTGAGAATGGAGCTCGTTGTGCTGATGGAAATGGTGGATGGGTTGAGTTTTCAGGAGAGGAGTATGCGTCTATGAATTTATGGGGTTTTTCATCGCGAGTATTTAAGGACCTTGAGCAAAAGTTTGATACGTTTCTTAAAGAAAACGGGAGCGAGTTGAAGTCTGAGTATTGTATACCAACCGTTGTTGACGAGTTGATTTCCGATGGGCAGGTTAAAGTGAAAATCCTAGAGACCGATAGTCAGTGGTTTGGTGTGACATATAAAGAAGATAAGGAACCTGTTGTTTCAAGTATTAATGGATTGATCGCTCAAGGTGTTTATCCAAACAAATTATGGAGTTAGTGGTATGAAGTATGATTAAAAAAAAGTTGTTAGTGAGTTTAGAATCTATGGTGATTTCATTGAAGGAGCCCCTTACGGAAGTGGCCATATCAACGATACATTTGCTGTCGTGATCAACCAATCGGGTAGTGAGGTTCGTTATATTCTTCAGCGTGTAAATGATACAATCTTCAAAGATGTTCCTGGGTTGATGCAAAATATCGCTAGGGTCACTGAGCACAGTGTTCGTAAGTTAACTGAACTCGGTGAATCGGATGTTAGCCGAAAGTCATTGCGTTTAGTGAAAACGATACGTGATGAGGACTATTTGTTTTTTGAAAATAGTACCTACTGGCGTTGTTATTTCTTTATTGAAAATGCTAAGACTTACGATGTGATTGATGATCCGAAGAAAGCCTTAGAGGCCGCGAGGTCTTTTGGTGAGTTCCAGAAAACTTTAGCTGACATTCTAGGAAAGCGACTGAATGAAACGATTCCTAATTTTCACAATACGAGAGATCGCTTTAATAAGTTAATCGCAGCGGTTGAAAAGGACTCAGCTGGACGTGCGAGTTCAGTTCAGGCAGAAATCCAATTTTTTAAAGACCGAGAAAAATATGTGGATGTCGTGATTGATAAACTTAAGGACGGATCGCTGCCAGAGAGAGTGACACATAATGATACGAAGTTAAACAATGTGATGTTGGATGATGAATCCATGGAGGCCGTTTGCGTGATAGATCTAGATACATTGATGCCGGGGTCTTCGCTTTATGATTTTGGGGATATGATTCGAACGGCAACCAATGCGGGCTTGGAAGATGAAAAGGATTTATCTAAAGTGTTTATGCAAATGCCCGTTTTTGAAGCACTCGTTAATGGCTTTCTGGGAGCCGTCGGAGAAACACTGACAGATGAAGAACGTTCATTGTTGGCCTTTTCAGGTAAATTAATCACAATGGAAACAGGTATGCGTTTCTTAACGGATTGCTTGGAAGGAGATGTTTATTTTAAGACGAAATATCCAGAGCACAATTTAGACCGCTGCAGAACTCAGGTGAAGTTAGTTCAGTCTATAGAAGAGAATGAAGACGTAATGAATGATTTCGTTGCAAAATTTGACAAGTAAAGTAGCACAGACAATCCTGTCTGTGTATTTTTCAATGCAGAAGTAATTTAAAGAAGAGATAGGCATATGAGAGTATTAGTTACAGGAGGGGCTGGGTATATTGGGAGTCATACCGTTGTTGAATTGTTGAATGCGGGACATGAGGTAGTCGTTGTTGATGATCTCTCGAATAGTAGCGAGGAATCTCTACATCGAGTTGAGCAGATCACTGGAAAAAAGGTGAATTACTATAATATTAATATCTTAGACCGTAAGTCCTTAGAGAATGTTTTTGAGGAAAACAACATTGATTCAGTTATACATTTCGCGGCTTTTAAAGCAGTGGGTGAATCCGTGTCGCAACCATTGAAGTATTACTCGAATAATATTTCCGGAACGTTAGTGCTTTGTGAAACAATGAAGAAATATAATGTTAAGAATATTGTATTTAGTTCATCAGCCACGGTCTATGGCGATCCTCATACCGTTCCAATTAACGAAGATTTCCCTTTGTCCGTGACTAATCCGTATGGTCGGACTAAATTGATCATGGAAGATGTGCTTAGGGATCTGTATGCTTCTGATAACGATTGGAATATCGCATTGTTACGTTATTTTAATCCTTCAGGTGCACATGAGAGTGGTTTGATCGGTGAAGACCCCAATGGTATACCCAGTAATCTTATGCCATTTGTGACTCAGGTCGCTATAGGGAAGATAGATCAATTAAGTGTATTTGGTGGAGATTATGAAACCGAAGATGGAACCTGTGTCCGCGACTACATTCATGTCGTTGATTTGGCAAAAGGACATTTGTCTGCTTTAGCAAAATTAGACAAAAAACCAGGGCTTGTGACTTATAATCTAGGGACTGGAACCGGGTATAGTGTTCTTGATGTCATCAAGGCCTTTGAGAAAGCCAGTGGGATAACGATAAAGCATAGTGTCGTCGATCGTCGTCCCGGCGATGTGAAAGCTTGTTATGCCGATCCTACCTTTGCTAGAAACGAATTAGGCTGGAAAGCCGAAAAAACAATAGAGGATATGTGCGCTGACTCTTGGAGATGGCAGGAAATGAATCCCAATGGATTTTAGCGGGATTTCGACTTTACTGATTTTGGCTAGTCTAAGAAGACTCTCTTTGTAGTAAACTGCATTCAAGTTTAAACGGTGTGACTTTCTTTTTGTTTATACTTCGGATTAAGTTTTCGATGATGTAATTTGAAATTTTATTAACCGGGATTTCAATGGTTGAGAGGGTAGGCTCGCTGAATAGGCTATAGGACATATTATCGCAGCCGATGACAGCAATATCTTTTGGGATACTGAACCCCCACTCTTTGATTTTTTTCATCGCAGCAAGTGCGAGTATATCATTTGCACACATCAACGAATCGATATGTTTGTTCAATTTTAAAAATTCACCCAAGGACTTATACGCGTCTTCAAAATGAGTTCCACCTTCTATGACTTGAACGCTTTTGGATAATTCACGTAGCCCTTTTTTAAAAGCGCTCAGCTTGATTTGGTCATTTCGCCCTGCTAAATAGACGGGCGCTTGTTTTTTGCATTTCCTGAAATATTCCCCAGCTTCTTTAAAGGGTGCAATTAAGCATTCATGAAGAGAAAGAATATATTGACTGGCATCTGCCTTTCCACTGCTGTCAATGACGAAGTTTGCCGTTTCGTTTGTTTTACAGTGATTAACGGTGGGTTCCCATATTTCTTTCCCTGTGAATAATACGACTCCTTTAAGCATGTTGCTGCCTAAAGTGTTTAAGCAGTAATCTAAACTATCCTTGTTGTTGGGTAATAACGGAAATAGCTGAACGAAATGTCCCGTTTTATTTCATTCATTGATTAAGCTAAATATGAAATTATTTAAAAAATCGCTATTATCGCTCTCGACCGTCTAATAGAATATACCGATTTGGTTAGTTCCTTTACCTTTTAGTTTTTGTGCTAAATAATTTGGATGATAATTTAACTCATGAGCTTTTTTCAATAAAAGTTCTTTGGTTTTTTTGCTTATGGTGCTTCCCTTAGATCCAAAGGCACGCGATACTGTAGCAGTTGAATAACCTGTGATTTTAGCGAATTCTTTAATGTTCATTTTGAAGAGATTTTTTGTTAGAATTAGTTCAAATATTGAGAGGCTTCTTTCTTTAAGTTTTTAAGAAAAATAGAATCTCGATCTTGGCCTGTTCCCTTAATGAAAGCTTGAAGTCCATGATATTCCTCCTTGTTCCATAAGAAAAATAAAGAATCAACCCCTTCGCTTGTATAATACTGATTTTTTGAGAATGTGTTTTTGTAAGAATGCGAAATAGGGAATTCATTGTTAATCATTACGCTGTTGTCAGGGAAGCACACTAATTTATTCTCGGTGAATTGGTTGTTGGATGATTTTGTGATGAGCACTTCTCCCATGCCCTGATATTCTGGATCTTTGTATTTGGAGTTGTTGTAAAAGAGTGAGTTGCCTTTAAATAAACAATTCTTAACTGTGCCAAGGTTTTTATTATAACCGCCAAATGCAATACCCGTCATATAGTTTTGATATAATAAATTATTGATAATATTAATTTTTTCAGTGGTACGACCTTTGTTTTCACAGCCAATTTCGATTCCAATGTCACAGTGGTGAATGACGTTTCCTTCGATTAAGATATCTTTGCCTCCATCTACATAAATGCCACCAGCAGCGTATTGGTGGCCATAGGCGGGGTTTTCGTAAGCGCAGATTTGATAGACTGTGTTTCCTGAAACAACACCGTTTCTAGCTGAGTCTAACGAACTGTCACCTTCCCACACACCTTCTCCTCCGATCAAGTCGATGCCGATATTATTACAGTTGTATACTTTGTTGTTTTTTACGCTGAAGTCTTGTACATTTCCGTTTAGGACTAGCGCCTCGGATGAACCGAGTACGCAGTCATGAATACTGCAGTTCTCTATTGAGATATTGCTCATACCTTTTCCCGTTCCATCTCCATAGAAAGCAATGGCATGGGCGTCAGTTCCATGTTTGCTTGTGCCTAAATGTTTTATATCGAAAACTTCGAGGTCTTTTAGTTCAATATACGTAGAGTCTCCTTCAATCATTATTCCGCAAATAACAGTGTTTTTAATGTCTGTCTGTAGGTTGCAGAGTGTTAACCCCTGAATGCGTACGTATTCAATTGATGAAGCATAAATTAACGTATTGAAGTCTTCTTTTGAGCAGTCGATGCTTTTTCCATCAAGGATAACTCTTTCATTTTTATAATTCCGAATAGTGATATAGCCATTTTTCTTAGAGCCTGAATTCTCTAAATATATACTTTCGCTGTAGGTTCCTTCATGTATTAATAAGGTGTCACCTGGAGAAATGTTTTCAACTCCGTGTTGAATCGTTTCCCATGGAGCCTTTAGTTTCCCATTGTTGTCATCATTGCCTGTTGTTGAAACATGGAAATCTTTCGCGTATGCAAAGCATGTAATTGCTAGGAACGTTATGGTAACGATGTGATACGATTTAAATAAAGACTTCATTGGTTATACTTTGAATGATTATGGTTAAGGTAATTTCTTAATGAATCAAAAGAGCAAAAGGAATATCTTGGAGGGAAGGGGAACTCCCCTGTCGTTCTTAGTTGCTTGCCCAATATGTGATTGAATGTTCCTTTTGCTGTAATGAATTGTCCCCAAAAGCCATAGTGCCATTGTGCGTTTACGTCTGGCTCCCCATGTTGTCTGACCATTCCTTAGGGAATAATTCCGTCCATTTGGAATTTGAATTCAGCCAAGTATCCGTTTCTAAAGAATTGGCTCCATGTTCAGCCTCACTTTTATCCATCAATTCGATTAGGCACTTGGGTAAATAGTTTTTATCTGAGAATAGTGATTTCGGTGATAATGCATTTGAAATATGTATATACACTCGTTTTGAAATTTCGCTTTGGGGCTCATTGTAGGTTAAACTTCCACATTTATAATCTAGGTGATAGGCCGTTTCATTATAGTCCCTATCGAGTCTCAGGTCGATAAATGGTTTTACATAATCAAATGCCTCATTTTCAAAGCTTATATCTGAAGAGCAGTGCATCTCATAGGTTTTTTTAAAAGAGGCTTCTAAGGATAACCAATCAGGATCTTCGAAGTTAGTCTGTTCGGGATTGCTCCCTCCTTTATTGATATCTGTTTTTCGGTAAATATCTATTCGATCCCTTAGTATCGATTTAAATGATTCTTCTTTGTTTTTCGATTTCCATGACCACGCAAACCATAGTTGTAGTTTAGAGATTTCATATAAATATTCGCGATGTTCAGGTAACGTTTTCATTATTTCAAATGAATGATTCCCCATCTTGCATAATTGTTAAAGGGGCCATAGGTGCATGACCATGCGCTCGCTTCTGTCGGATCAACCGCTTGCCTGCAGAAGTTTGCTCTAAAGTGTTTCGGAGGGGTAGCTAGGTTTAGTGATCTCCAAGGAATAGCAACTTCTGTAACCCATTGGTTGTTGTTTCGTGATGTTTTGCATTTCCATTTTTTATTCCAGCTAACATTGGTATGGCCTGATACAATATGTTCGTCTCTACTAACCCCGTTTGAGTTAATTAGAAAATGGTAGTTTGCGCTTCCCCCCAAATTCAAACCAAAGAAATCGATTTTTAAGAGGGAGCTTGATGCTCTCAATCGGATTGAGTTAGTGTTTCGTTGAGACTCTTCAAATCTCTCAGCTTTGCGTTGGCCGTCCCGAAGGGCAACCCGTAG
>CAWUTK010000124.1:0-2654 GCA_963924785.1 uncultured Opitutales bacterium | reverse complement strand
AGGTTGATTAGCAATCATTGTGAGGAATTAGAGGTTAGAATAAAAAAGAGTTAATTTATGAAAAAGCAAAATTTACGGTAGTCGTCAAGAATTTCATAATGATAGGGATATCACCTAAACTGCTAATATGGATAAGGATATGGTATCCTTATCACGGGAGTTCTTAGCGTTTGCCCACAAAAAATCCCAGAGCTGAAATATTCATTCAACCCTGGGATTCCCCCTAATCTAATACCAAATAATGCTATTTTTCGTCAGATGATCCTTTGTTCCATTTTTTATGGCACTCTAGATCTCCGATTGAACAATCCGATTTGCCTGGAAAAGGAAACCCATTGAAACCGAATCCTTTACCACACGACGCCGAAACTTTCCGTTTCTCAATTCCACCAAGAAAAACATCCACTTTGGTCTCTTTGCCCTTCCTTAGGTATGTAATTGAAACACTGTCTCCAATGGCCTTAGATTTAACTAAAGCGCTCAATTGATCGTGATTGACTAGTAACTGATCATCAAATTGCGTGAGGATATCAAATTGGCGGATTCCAGCTTCATTGGCTGGAGTGCCTACACCGACATTTTCAACGGAGAGATAAAATCCATCATCAAGCCCCAATTGGTATCTAACCTCATTAGATACTTTTTTCGTCGCAACACCGAGATACGCCACCTTTTGACTGCTACATTGCGACTCCTCTTCTGCAAATGTAGCCGTTCCCGCAAATAAAAAATATAGACTACTTAACCCCAATAAAAACATCTTCTTCATATTAATTTCTCCTTATTAAAATAATTTAGTTCAATTTTGTGTTCATCATAGCAAACGGAACAAATCGAATTTAATTTTTAATAAAACTCAGAAGTAACCATCCTCGGGGCAAGCCCACGAGGCATTCAAGATTACTTAATACCGAAGTTTACAAATGGCGAAGCAAGCTTCGAGGTATTCCTCATCCTGAAGCGAATAAAATGAATATTAAGAATAAACAAATCCATCCTGTAAATATTGTTAATCCTGTCAGAAACAGATAAAGAATCTTAAATTAAAACTTTTTTGCGTATGAGTCCCTCTCCTTGAACTCTCTCTGCGTCTCAGCGTCTCGAGTGAAACGGGCGCGAGTATTCTTACTTGATCAAAGGCAGAAGCGTATCAGCTGTTTTCTTCATAAGCATTTCATAAAAAGGCTCACTCATTGCAGAGCTCCCGATTTTCTTCATATAAGCTTTCTCATCTTCAGTGATATAAGGGGGATTCTCGTCAGCTGCTTCTGGATAAGGATTAGCAGGTGTTCGATCAAATACGGGCAAACATTCCAATAGCAAGGGCCCAGAGTAATTAATACCCTTTAACGCATTCACTATTTTTACCCAATCAATATGTCCCATGCCTGCGCCCATGCGATCATTAGAAGCAACATGGAAATTAACTAAACGATCACCCACTTTTTTAATAGCCGCAACACAATCTGATTCTTCGATGTTCATATGGTACGCATCTAGACAGACTCCACAATTTGGCCCCACTGCTTCAGCTAACGCCAATGCTTGCTCACCTCTATTAATAAAATAAGTTTCAAATCGATTAAGCGGTTCGATTCCAACACGCACACCACATTTCTCTGCATGTTCATAAATTTCAGAAAACGATTCTAACGCCCACTTCCACTCTTCATCAGGTGTGGCATCTGGAACAACTTTACCTACCTCGCTGGGAACAATGCCCATTGCTTGGCCACCAACTTCCTCAACAAAGGTTAAACAGCCTTTAATATATTCAACTGTTTTAGCTCGGGCCGCTTCATCTTTAGCTAACAATGAACGTCCTGATGACATCATAGAAATAGAACCAAAGCACTTAATATTATGTTTCGTTAATGCCGCTCGCACTTCCTTAACATCATACTTTTCAGGTTCGCCTGATATTTCAATGGCTGAAAATCCAAATTTCACCATTCTCTTTACAGCGAGTTCAATAGGCTCTGGTCTCATCCAGTTGTGCATGGCAAGGTACATAATATTTTCCTTTGTTAAATGATTTAAATGAAATGATACTATACATTAATCCCATCGGGATTTATAGTTTCATTCGGAAATTGCTTATTATGATTCAGCCAATACGCAACGTCTTTCGTGGCGGAAATAGATCAAAGATCAACCGCCTTTCAGAGAGACTTGATGGCGTTTACGGTACTGTAATGGAGTCATGTTTAGTTTGCTCTTAAATTCCTTTGTCATGTGACTTTGGTCACTAAAGCCGCTATCGGTTGCAATTTCAATAAGCGTATGGTTAGTCCGAACAAGATCTCGACAAGCGGCATTTATACGCACTCTGATCACGTATTTAAGAGGTGAACATTCAAAGCTTCTTCTGAAATGACGAATAAATGAACGTTCAGTCATTTTAGCACAATCCGCCAAATCTTTTAATTTCAACTTTGATTCATAGTTTTTCGCAATATACGCAACCACTTCATGCATCTCTGGGTTTTCAATAGCAGGCATGCTAGTCTTACTCAACTTAGATGAAATCGCAGATACACCGATGACCTTCCCCTTTTTATCATGAACGGGATATTTATTTGTCGTCCACCATTGTAAAAACAGATCAGACTCTGGAATAATTTCCGTTCGATTCAATAGCGGTTTCCCTGAAG
>CAWUTK010000123.1:0-6319 GCA_963924785.1 uncultured Opitutales bacterium | reverse complement strand
ATCATAAATCTCTGAATAGGCAGTATGACTTTTGGGAGGTAATTGCACCGAAACGAAATTCATCGAACCGTCGATTTTAAGAGCACCTTTCGACTCACGATTTGACTTAATTGAACCCCCATCTGCACTGACGCTTTCTTTTGAAACGGATGATTCTTTTTGAATAAATGCATGAACTCGATCCAGTTTGCCATTGACCCACGCGATGGGAGTCGAGTCATCCTTTAACCAAAAGAAAGAACTGGAACCACTCAACACGCTACAGAGTTCGAGCATTTGCTTACTGTTGATTTGCAACATAGGCAAAAACTTTCCCTCACACCATGATTCAACTAGCGCTATTGCTTGATAAACCTGTGGAAAACACTTATACGACTTAGACTGATTGACCTCATTTACATTTAAACGCTTACCGTCCACTGAAAACATTAGTTTAATCATAATGGCATCCGACTTCGCCGTTTGCTTTAAATTGGGCGGTAGCAAAACATTCAATTCAATAGATTGGCCCGTATCGGGTGTTAGGACTAATGTTTGAACTTCTTTAGGCTTAGAGTCTTCGCTCTTAAGCTTCTTCTTTTGAGTTTGTTCGACTAATATAACCTTCGCCTTGGTTGCTTCATAGTGCAGGCATATCGCGAGGACATGCTGGCAGACTTGTCCATTTTGCCCTTGTCGACAATTGCATTTCGCATCGACAAAAACCGTTGATTTTAAATTTAAACTTGGGTGAAACGAGCGACTGCCAAATTTCACATTTCCGCGCAATGTCGTATCTTCCCACTTTGAACTCTCTACCAAGTTATTGGAAACCAGTTTTTTGGCCTCTTTCAACGCAGTCCAACCCCCCAGATCAACCAAAAGGTCTCTATCAAATGTCGGTGGTTTTTTAAAGTGACTCATACTCGTATTTAGATTGCGAAGAAACTTATTAAACAAAAAAGCTTGGGTTATTCAACCCGAGCTTTTGAAAATTAATTAAAATCTAATTAATTAGAATGCATAATTGAATCCAATTGAAACAACTGGATATGCACATATTTTAAGATTATGAAAGTTTTTTCTCACGATTAGGTCTAGCGAGTAAACCATTGTAGCTTTCCAGCGGGAACAGCCTTTCTGAATTCCCGAGCTCTATTAAGTACACATCACATATCGCCAATAACTCATCTACATTCTGACTACGCCTCATTTTTTTAAGAAACCCACCTTTAGGATCAATCGCAATCCCGATGAAATTTATAAATTTCTTTAAAATCCCTATTTCATTTTTACTTCCAGCGTGAGTATTGGTGGTCATGTCAACTAATGCTTGAACATACTCTCGAACATTGCCCAATGTAGGACGATAAATGGCTCTCTCATTTATCAAATCATCGATTTGACGAAATATCCAAGGGTTCCGAATAGCACTTCTACCGACCATCACACCCCTTGCTCCCGTTAATTCAATAACATCTTTTGCTTTGTAAGCAGATGTCACATCGCCATTTGCAAAAACAGGGCAATCTAAAGTATTAACCGCCCTCGAAATATATTCATAACTAGGATCAGTCCGATAACCCCCTTTCACGGTTCGAGCATGGAGAGTCACAAAATCCACCTCATACTGCCTCAATAAATCAATTATTTTATCAAAATAACGATCATCCTCGAATCCAATCCTCAATTTCACTGAAAAAACACCTTGAATATTTTCTCTAAAATGAGCGATAACTCTTTCTGATTCAGACGGATCCCTCAATAACCCTCCGCCCACATTTTTCTTATACACTTTTGGCGCAGGACATCCCATATTTAAATCAACACCAGCTATGTTCAATTCATGAAGATCCTTAATGGCTCTGGTTAGATCGGGTAAACTTTCGCCAATTATTTGAGCCATTATGGGCCTGTTTGTCTGATTATCTTGAATTGAATCAACGATATGCGCTTCTAGCTTGGAATTCCCGTGTACTCGGAAAAATTCAGTGACAAATAAGTCAGGAGCAGAATAGGAGGCAATTATAGACATAAATGCTTTCGTTGTAACATCTTGCATTGGGGCTAATGCAGTAAGAAAGCTTTTTTTCTCAAACATCTCATTGATTTGATTTTTCATAAAAATATTTTTGACTATCTCCGCTTTCTAAATAAATTAGTAAGACATTATATTTAAACTAGTTAACTCTAAAAAAGCTATCTTTTATAAGCCTTATCTAAAGAACTTTAATATTAACTAAAAAGTAGAACGAAAATTGAAAAACATAATCAACCTTAAAACGTCACTTTTAACCGTATTCCTAATTAGCTCAGTCTTTTTGCCTGCTCAAGAAATCGGTTTTTATCACAGAGTCAATGAGCCGGCTGAAAAAAGCAATAACGAGCTAGAGTTATTCATTAAAAGAAATGCAGAGAACCATCTTGTTTTAGAAAAAGGTTTAATCAAGCGATTTAAACAAAACCAAAGTTCTGAGAGTGAATTATTAAATATTGTTAGAAAATCAGTTGAAGCACTACTCGCATCATCTTGGAATATAGAAGAAACAGGAAAGTTGATTGAAGTTCTAACAAAATCAATTATCAAATCGGTTACCAATCCTAAAATCAACGCAGATAAAATCCTCGAAAACTTTTCGTTCGATCTCGTTTTCAATGCATACAAGTGGTCTAACTCAAACAAAATCAGTTTTGACTCCACCATTTATGAAACCACAAGTGCACTCGGTCGAGGCCTTATTCAAGCGGCACATGACTCAAATGAATTGTCAGACTTAAACATATACTCTACTTATTTAGGTCAAGGAACAGCGACTGCAGGATTTATTCTATCTCGCCGATTAAACCAAGATGAGCCTATTCTTAGCGGAAAAATCATTGGTGGCTTAACCTCTGGCTATCTAAGCAAAGGGAAATTACTAGGCATAAAAACTGATTCACTCATCAGTAGTAGTTTACGGTTCATCTCTTCTGAGTTAATTAAGAAATCTGGTGGCACTGGAAATAATGCCGCGATCATGTCTGAAATAGTATCGATTGGAGCAGCTGAGAGTCTGATTAATGAAGCGGTTCAATCTCATTTCACTGATGACGAAATGAGCGAGTTATGTCTCCTTATTTCAACAAGCTTATCAGAGGGAACAACCCAAGCAGCGATTGATTTAACGAAACTCAATACGCTGGGATCCATAATGCTTGTTGATATTATTGGTGATGTAAAGGTGAAGCATAACCAAAGCGGCAAAAAACTTTATAAACATGAACTGAGAGATGGGGTATCACTGCCTCAAGGGTATACTTACGAAACAGGAAAGAAATCATCAACAACCCTTCTTCTCTCAAATGGAAGTTCATTAAGATTACTTGAAAACTCTAAAGTTGAAATTCAGAATTATACACACGTTGATGCCGATTATTCTGGCATGCGAAACTTAAGTGAACTTTCAACTGAAACGGGCACTTCAAATACTAAAGTCAATGTTCATGCAGGTGATATTATCTTTTATATTCGTAATTTGAAAAACGAATCTTCGTTCAAGTTACAGACATCAACGGGTCATGCATATATGAAAAATGCAAAAGGCATGATTCAGCAAAGAACAAACGCCAATGGTGAACAGTCAACGTTTTTAGGAAACGCCAATGGTGAACAGTCAACGTTTTTAGGATTAACAATAGGTGATGTTGTTTATAAATCCAATCAATCTGAAATTCGGATTAAGCCAGGACAGGTCGCTTTATCCAGTATTGATAAAGCAGGAAAACCCATAGGTGATTTGGCAACAAATAGATTACCAAGTGATATGTCCGAAACTATTATTAATGAAACCCTTAGTATTTACCGAAAATCGAGAACTATTCCTGTGACACAAATCATACTAGGCAAAAGGGAAACCGTATCCAAAGCAGCTTCATTTCATACAGGGGAAATCGCTGAAGTTTCAAAGATGGCAGCACGTGGAACGATCTTAGGCGCTCTACAGGCTGCCTCTAAAAACCAAAAGAGCATGACCGATGCAAAGGTCATCGCAAAAATAATAGCAAAAGGATCCCAGCAAGGGGCGCTGACTACAGCTAAAACAGCGGGTCTAGTAATAACGGCTATTGCCAAAGCAACCGCTTCAGGCTCATTATCTGGAACGCTTGCTGCGATTCGCAGTGTCCCTTTTGGAAAAGCATCCAAACTAAAGGAATTGAAATTTGATAACATTCTGAATAAAGGTAGCGAAGCCAGTGCGGGAAAAAACAATGGAATAAAGACTCAAGGAAATTTAGATGTAAAACTCGCTGGATCTATTCGAGATTCACTTCGTATAGCAAGTAGCATAAAGATTCCTGGAAAAAGAAAAGTGACTCATGTCAAAAACATGAATGTCGCTAAAAAAGAATTCCATATCGATCAACAAATAATCAAAGATTTATCAAAGGCTTTAGCATCTTTTAAGTTTAATACGACAAAAGGAAAAAAAGCGGCATCTGCAGCAATTGAACTAGCCTTATCAAAAGCTCTTACTCAATCTACTGAAATTGACGCTATTGCATTTTTTACAAAGAAATTCATGCAGGTCTCAACAGGTATCGCGAGTATGGCCGAAGCGGATATTCTTGAAGTAACAAAACTCACATCAATCGCAATCAATAATAAACTTTCTAAATTACCTGCAACAAACAACATCGATTGGATTGAACTAGCGGCTAAAGTAGCGGATGCCTCAATTTCAGGCTCAATTAGATCTGCACTTAAAGTTAAAGTAAGCGTTCCTCGTCTTGCACGAACAATAGCATACGCAACGGCTCTGCCCTACATGCAAAACAATAATTTTCCATCGACTTGTTTAATTAAAATCGCAAAAGGTATTAATTACGGTATTCCATACAAATTAATTGGTAATATGCCTTCAACTGCATCTGACTCAAAAGCTCCGACATTAATCCAACTTCTAGCACGTAACACTTCAGAGGGAACCGTTGCCGCGGCGATCGAGGCAAATCGGAATTTTGAAGATGTCGTTAAAGCATCAATGTATGCGTTCTCATCGAGTCTAATTACTGTTGCCGCAAAACGTAAATTAGGTGTTAAGAAAATTGCTCAGTTCGCTAAGTTTGGAGCACGTGGAATTATTGCTGGCGGTCTTGATGCCTCCGCTAAAAACGATCTCCCTCTTGGAAAAATGGGAGTTATTGTATTAGTTAAGTATGATGGAATCCTTCGGTTATTTAGAACTTCTACTGGAAAATCTGTCCCTGCAAGCGAAATTAAACCGGGCATGACTATCCACCAAGATTATACTGTCATGACTGCGCTCGGTGCAAAAGCAACCCTCCTGTTTTCAAACGGGACAATGACCACTATTGATGAAAATAGTAAACTTGACATCCGCAAATTTTCACAGGAAAAATTCGAAGGTTCACCCGCATCCGTTAAAACACTTAAGGGGGAACCGAGTATATCTAATACTGAACTTAATTTAAATTACGGTAGCCTTGTGTTTAATGTTAAAAAATTAAGTAAACATTCGAAACTTGAAATAACATCCCCTGTCGGAACAACATGTATTCGAGGAACAACAGGAAAAACGGCTGCGATACAGGATGCGGCTGGAAACTTTAGCGGTGGTACCTCTATCGCGGATGGTTCCGCCGACTTCACTAATCACGCAGGTTTGGTGACACCAGTTGATCCAGGCAAAGTTGTTAGTAGTATTGCAACTTCCTCTGGACAAGATATAGCACAACCACAACAAGGGGCAATGTCCCCTGCTGACACTGCGAATGTGGCAGTAACAGTGGCTTCGGATAAAAGTAGTTCCGCAAGCACATCTCTCGATTCTTTAAATCAATCTAAAATTCAAACAGAAAAAACGGCTAAAGTTGAAGTTTCCCTTAGAGCAGCTGAAAGAACTAAATCTGTAGCCTCTAGTATTGGTAGTGCCGGTGTTGCTGCCATTAAAGCAAATGGTATTGTTGATCCCAATAATCAAATTTCTACAGCGAACGGTGAAGGAACCCTGCTTGGTGTAACAATCGCAGCTATGGCAAACCAAATGGATGTCACAACCGTTATAAACGGCACATATGCAGGAATTCTGGAGGGGGCTTCCTCAAAAAGTAAAGAACTCGGCAAAAACCCAACAATAGCGATCAATGCAATTAACCAAGGGAGTGATAATGCGATTGATGCGCTCGGATCCCTAGTGACCATAGTAAATTCTGAAAATATAAACACACTACTTGACGGAAAAGAGACAGAAGCGATAAGCGACATTATCGATTTATTGAATTCTAAAGCTGGTGCAAAAATGAGCTCTCTCCAAGGAGCTGACATTAGCGACACGAGCAG
>CAWUTK010000122.1:0-8432 GCA_963924785.1 uncultured Opitutales bacterium | reverse complement strand
AAAATTGGGTTTAGCAGAAAACACCATTGTCATCTATTGCTCCGATCATGGTGGCGTATTACCTCGCAGTAAACGCTTCTTATTTGATAGTGGAATTCACTGCCCACTCATTATTAAAATACCAGAAAAACTAAAACACCTTTACCCAGCGGATCAACCAGGTACAAAAATTGATCGACTTGTCAGTTTCGTCGATATGCCAAAGACATGGCTAAGTATCACAAATTCAGAAATCCCATCAACGATGCAAGGAAAAGTCTTTCTTGGCGAAAACACGGAAACTGAACAAGATTACCATTTCGCATTCAGAGGTCGCATGGACGAACGCAATGACAACCAACGAGCCGTTCGCGATAAACAATTCTTATATATTAGAAACTACATGCCCTACGCTCCATGGGGACAACACTTGGACTATTTATGGAAGATGAAAGCCACTCAAGCGTGGGAGGCTCATACCAAAGCCGGTAAAGGCAATGTAATCACTGACCTCTTCTTTAGCCCGAAGCCCTATACAGAAGAACTCTACGACACTAAGAACGATCCAGATAACATCAACAACCTCATTAATAGCCCTGAGCACGTCGAGGTTATCAAACGAATGAGTATTGCTCTAACCGGTTGGCAAAAGGAAATACACGACTCAGGTCTACTCCCAGAAGCAGACTTAGTCAAAAGGGCCGCCGATAATAATACAACGATCTATGAACTCGTTCGCAACCGGGATCTATACGACATAAACGCTTATCTAGAAATGTCAGATCTCGCTCTTCAAAAAAATCCCATCAATTTACCGCGCTTCATAAACGCATTAAAAAGCTCTGATGCAGGCGTTCGATACTGGGGAATTGTTGGCTGCTTCTTACTGGATCAATCCTCTCTTCCAGCAAAAGAATTAATCACTTCGCTCTTAAAAGATGATTCCCACGAAGTTAAAGCCATGACGGCTTGGCTAACAATCAACCTAGGTGAGACGCAATTAGGTCTTGATACACTAAGCGATATGTTAACGGGAGGATCCTACGCCACACTGAAGATCCTAAACATACTCGATTGGTTAGGAGATGCCGCAAAACCAACACTCTATTTAATGAAGTCCATTAAACTCCAAAAATACGAAGAAAGAATGCGAAATAATCTTTTAACAAAATACAACATCCCAAATACGGTCTACGAAAAGAAAAAGAAGAAATAATAATTGTTAGTTATTAATGGTTAATTATTAATAGTAATTGGTGGAATGACGAATGCTTCTGACCTAAACCACGGAAAAGGAGAAAGAAAGTGGACGGATGCTTCGGTTTTTTTAACCACGAAAATCAGTTATGTGGTTTTTCAAGTACATTGTTGTATTAATCCTATATAATGTTCTTCAAATTTTCTATTAGAAGTAAATCCCATTTCTTTTATTTGCTTTGAACCAATCGCTGTCGCCAATTTAGTCATCTTATCTTTTAAACTTTTTGTGACTTCGATTAAAGGAGTAAAACGGCCAGATAATAAATACCAGATGCTTACAGCAATTTTTCTAGCAATAGCAGAAACCGCAATATTCTTATGACTTTTTCTCATAACTAATTTCCATCCCCATTTGTATAAAGGGTGACTGGATGTGTTTAAGGCATTTTGAGCGGATTGTGAAAGTAATGCCCTTAAATCCTTTCGACCAACCTTCTTAAGTCCTCCTGTTATTTTACCGTTACCACTTAGCTGTATTGATGGCATCAAGCCGATATAGGCTACTAGTTTTTTGCGGTTTTGAATCGACTAATGTCTCCAATAATAGCACCAATTGCGTAGGCGATTATATGCTTCACGCCCATTAATCTTAGCAACTGCCTGAGCTTTGGTTCATCCAATACTGCCTGCGCCATTATTGCTTTGAGCTTATTTCGACGTTCTTCAGCCATCCATAGTTCGACAAAATATTCCTCTATAATATATTTTGCAGTAGTGTTCCAATCCTTCATTTTGAGGATATTCGCTAAGGTCGCTTTTGTCGTTAACCTAGTTCCCGCTTTTAATCTAATGCAGTTGTTGCTTAAGTAGCTGCGGATTCGGCATTTCATCCTTGTCGAAGTTGATACCGACTTTTGATAGCACGCAAACAAATCACGTCTTTCTTGTGTTGTTGCATCAGGTTTCCAAACTTCTTTGCTCAGCCCTGTTAAATATCCTCTGGCTATTTTTGTTGCACAGATTTTATCGTTACTGCAGTAAGCGTTGCTGATTTTTCCTACCTGTTGGCTTTCTAGAACGATAGCCTTGTAGCCCATTTTTTCAAACCGTCTTACGACTTGAAATGAGTTGCCAGAGGCCTCCAGTGCAATAGTATCTGTTTTCAACAAATACTTCTTCGCCCATTTTTCAAGGTTTGACACTTGTTGTTGATCATGAACCCAGCGTATTTTTGCGGTATGAGGATTTAATCCTTCTAAACATGTCGCAGTGAATACGTCAGGATGACAATCCAGTCCAATTATTCTTTGTGTTGATTTTATTTTCGTTTCCATTTTAGTTGTTTTTAAGCAAGCAGCAGTTCTGGGAGAAGGCGATCACGTTGCAATCAGTTATTCGGTGTCCAACCACCATGTGGGTCAGTTTCGCCGGCATTCAATCACGAAAACGGGGAGTAACCCCAGTGCTTTTCTCGAATGTCTCCAGTTCGCTGCTCGCGAGTTCTCACACCCACTAGCTAAAACAATTCTCCCAGAATGCTGAAATTTTTCCATAATAATCTTTATGAAAAAACACATACCATCACGAAAACGGATGCTTCGTGAGTTTAACCATGAAGGACACGTTCGTGAATGATGAATTATGAATTGAATTATGACGGGACTCTTTTGATCTAACCACAGAGCAAAAGGAGAAAGGAAGAGTGACGGATGCTCCGTTTTTAACCACGAAGGATAGGTTCGCGAATGTTGAATTTATAAAGTATTTTCGACAGGATTAAGATTCTATTTGCTATGGCCCCTTTTAATGTTCTGGAAAACATTTCTACAATTATTTATCCCCATGGACCTAGTTTCGTGTTTTTCGTGCCTTTCGTGGTTAAATTTTTCACAAAGAATCCGTCACGCTCAACTCCACTTTCTCCGTGGTAATTCGGAAGAATCCTTCCCTACTACTTTTCAACCTACTTTGTTGGAGTAAAGTCTATCTCTAAGTCGCCGGCTGCTATTTGGATTCCGCCGAGAAGGTGTTTTAAGAAATTCTTGTCATGCCATGTTTCATGGCGGTGTCCAAGGTTTGTGTAAAAGACTCGACCTTTACCCACTTGTTGAACCCATGAAACAGCTATTTCCTCACCTTGAACAAGTTGCTTCTTTGCATTCAAAGTAGCGTCATGCTTCATATCTAATGATAACAATATGCGCAGGTTTGATTTATTAAAATCCTTATACTGGTAAATCTCATCTTTAAATTCAAACGTTTCAGGATAGTGCTTCACGCAATCGCAACTCGCCTCTTTCACCTTAAATCCCCACATGCCATTCTGCGTCCACGGATGCCCTCCAAAATTGCCTCCGATCATTTCAGTATACTTAGGCCACCCTCCATCTGAAGCAGCATGAACACCCACAACGCCACCGCCTTCATTCAAATAAGTCAAAATATCTTCACGGGATTCATCACTCTTAAAGAACTTCTCAACTTTTGTATTATTATTAAACAATAACACATCGTATTTCTTCAGATTATCTAAACTATAATCTTTAATATTTTCACTAAATTCGACTTCAAACGCCTCCACTTGATCCGCCATTACTTGCAAAGCAAACTTACCGGTAACAATTGATTTATGGGCAAAACCCATCGCTTTTGAAAAAACGAGAACCTTCCTTGCCTCTTTTGGATAAATAAATGGAGTCTTCGGCATCGCTCGTTCAACTAACGCTTTACGTTCATCGGGAACGGGTTGTTCCACATAAGGCTTTTTCCCAGCCCAAATTTGAGCACTGAACGCCATTGATAAAAGAAATATTAAACTAGTCCGAATAAGGTTATTGTTAAGCATTCCTTCATTAAAAACAGACTCATTCAGATTACAAGCGATAAGCTATTCCAGACATAACTAATTCTTAATTATTAATGAGAAACAGGAGTGTGCCCTATCATGAAATGCTTTAAATCAGGAAGATCCGTAATTTGATCCCCAAATCACACGATTCCCTCCCTGCTTGTTATAGAATCAATCAGACAGCGGTATTAAACAAAACTTAAGCAATAACTATTTGTCCCAATTGGGTCTCTAAATCAATTAAATCCAAACAACCCTGACAAGTATCTTCACCGAACTTTTCAATATTAAAAACATCAGTCACTTGATTGCGTTTTGTTAGAATATGTGCAGATGAAATCGTATAATTATTTTCAAAGATCACCTTACTAATTTGATATAATAAACCAACAGTATCTAAGGCTTGAACCAGTAATATTATTTTTCCTTTTTTTGAGTCTACGCTTGTTGTAAGCTTACGGTCAACTTCCATAGATTCACAAAGGGTTACTGGTGAATCTATCATATAGTTTTGCATACTAATTAAATAATCCAAATCCTCCCCTTGATTGATAATCCGCTCAAAATATTCTATAAACGTATCAACTAATTCAGCATTTTGATCGGCTGGCTTAGATGAATTGCTTATAGTAAAAGTATCTATTGCAATATCATCCATTCGAGTTACCGCCTTAGAATTAACAATATCAATTCCTGAAAGAGTTAATGCGCCAACGAGTTTATGAAACAAGCCCGGCATATTAAATAGAACAGCCGTAATCGTGATTGTGTCAGATAACGGGTTTTCGCTCCACTTAATGACAAAAGGATTCTTAACCTGACTTTCAACTGTGCTGTCAATTTTTTGTTTAAGTTGATTAATCATTTTCAAATGCAATTCAATTTCACTAATTTGACTAACTGGAAAATACGACTCAGGCATTAATTTAAAGTGAGCATTAATTTCGTCATCACTGATGCCCGCAAGACTTTTCCAGTTTGGTAGTTTCCTAAAAAGTCTTTGTTTTTTAATGTGCCTGTGGCTGGTGTCCATTAAACTACTCATAGCATGCCTTTTAATTGAATTAATAATCTGTTCAATGGGCTTAGTGCTTAATCCATGCCAGTCTCAAAAACTTAAAAAAAATGATCAAGAACGACACTTATTATTAATTAGAAAACTTAATCAATAAAGACTTGTTAAACAAAAAAAACGCAATAAATATTCCCAAAGCCCTAACAATAAATAACTTACCATAATGCATGCATTATGTTTTCATCTGCAAAAGTGCAAATTAACACAAAGCGGGATAATTTTGGAAGTTAAGCAACAAACCTACTAAAGATTTCACAAAAAAAGGCCGTTACCAAAATTGAGTAACGGCCTTTCTAATACTTAGTACTAATACTAAAATAGCCTTCGCTATAAAATCAACCTTCCCCTTCAGAGAGATGAAGTGCCCTATAACCTCCATTCGCTCTAAACCAGAGCATCATAAGAATAAATGAAACCGCCATAATAATAGGAAGAATCGCTGCAACTCTAAGAGTGCTTCTGCCCGTTTGCTTCAAAGTCTCTCCTAACTCTTCCTTTACCTCAGCTGGGAATTCAGGCTGTGCCATCATTGCATCGGCATTAACGGTATTATATTTCACACCGAAAAGATTTTTTTCTGATACGATTAGCGTATCCGTTCCTTCAATTGTTCTAGATTCAGCTTTAACGGTTTCAACTAATGCAGGTTGTGCTGCAATAACTGCTTTCGCATTGTAGCTATCCTGAACTGCACCCAAGAATGGGAAACCGAAAATACCTACCGTCAGTAAGCCCATTGCAGAAACCGTATTTAAGGTGAGTGCTCCACCCTTTGGAAATCTTTCTGCAGTAAACCCTAAAATGGAAGGCCAGTAATAAGTCTGCCCAACCGCATAAAATATAAATGCAAATAGCACAGCAATACCACTTGCATAAGATAGTGCAAAAAGCCCTATAATAGAAAAACAAGAACTGATTAATAATAAACCTAATGGACTTGTGTATTTAAGAGGAATACCTGCGCCAAAACGTAAGATCATCATAATAAATGCAGAGAAAACGAGTGCCCAGCCTGCATACTCTCCCAATGTAGGTTTCATCAAGTTTTGAATCCAACCATCTGTCGCAATTTCTGCAGTGGCCAGAGGAATCATGATTAAACAGAGAAAGAAAAACATCGGTTTCCCTTTTGATTTGCAAAGTACACCAAAAGCACCTCCTCCGACAATACCCACTCCAAGAGAAACTAGTAAGCGGGAATATTGACCTTCAGCAAAAAGGCCTAATTGCGTAAACGCCTCATAGCCCATAAATGTAATCGCAAGAAACGCTCCTAAGCCTCCAAACTCCTGTAGCATCTCAGACATCGAAACATTATTCTCAACACGTTCATCGATAGGAAAACGTTTCACTGTTAAAAACATGACACCATAGGCGAGGACAGGTAATAGCATAAAAAACCATGCTGACTGAGCCTCAGCCCAAGTCTCAGTTCCCGTATAGACTGTCAAAAATATTGCCCCACCAAGCATAATACCCGCCGGCCATGAAGCGTGAAGAATATTCATCGCCTTGGTTTTCTCATCCCTAAATGCAGAAACACACATAGGGTTAATGGCTGCCTCAATGATACCATGTCCAATTCCCGCACAAATACAGGCCCACCACATACTATCAAAACTATTAGCAGTAAAAGTCATGACAACGGATATCACCTGAAATACAAACGCGAACATCATCGAAATCTTGTAACCTATTTTATCAATAATGAGACTGAAAAGAATCATCATGATCGCAATAGGCCAAAGTCCTGCGCCAAATAGCTGGCCAACTTGACCGTCAGTAATATTAAACTCAGATCCCCATAATGCTGGAACCATTGCCCTAAAAACAAAGCCAACTCCGGCTGCCATTAATGACAAGAAACTAGCCCATAGCAGTATACTTTTTTCTTTATCTGATAAATCCATTTTCGATTTTTTTTCTGCTTTTATTTCTTCAGTCATAGTCTTTTAATATGAAGTTAGTCGTTTATTTTAAATTTGATAGGCTCGAAAAACACAAAAAGCCGTTTTCGGGAATATGTCATGAAAGTAGTTAAGATTATTTAATAAGGGCTTCTATTAATAGTAATAATCAAACAGTATTTCGTTTCTAAACACAAGAATAAGATTGAAATAACTCGCTGATTTTCAGTCATTTTTCGCGCATTTGGCGATTTTACACAAAAACGTGGCAGTATTATACAAAGCAGAAAAAAATATTTCAAACATCCTCCAAAAACACCAAATAATAGTTGAAACATTAACCGTATAGTATGATCTTATGTATCTATGAAACATCCCCGTTCAAAAGAGCATTCTATCGTCGATAATGAATTCCAAGCTGTCAGAGCAAAATTAATAGATGTCGCTGCCTTTATTGACAGAATAGAACGGCATAACCAAGCAAATGACTACAGAGCAGATAGCCTAAAAAAAGCCATAGCCTTACTCCCAAATTTAAGCTCTGATCGAGCCGAAAACATCTTAAAGCATTTCAGCGATCCAACAAATGACCCAATTGATATCACTGACGGAAAAGCCGCTAGTGGAGCATTTGAGGGTTAATTATCAATGGTTAATTGTTAATGATTAAATAACCAAAAATAAACCACTCACTCTTTAATTAACAATTTATAATTAATCATTAATAATTAACAAAATGCGCTACATAGAACCACATGGACATATGGTCAGTCGAACGACTGACGATTATCAAGCGATGATAACGGCTGGCTGCCAAGCAGTTTGCGAACCTGCATTTTGGGCTGGATTCGATCGAGGAAGCGCTGAGGGCTTCAATGACTACTTCAAGCAACTGACTCAATACGAACCAGCACGAGCGAAAAAGTATCACCTCCCTCACTATTGTTGGCTTTGCATAAACCCTAAAGAAGCGGAAGATTTAAAACTGGCGGAAGATGTGGTCAGCATGATTCCGGATTTCTTAGACGAACCGAATGTCTTAGGTATTGGAGAAATTGGATTAAACCGTAATACTAAAAACGAATTAAAAATCTTTGAACTACATCTAGACTTTGCGATCAAGTATGATCAGATGATCCTCATTCATACCCCTCACCTTGAAGATAAACTGAAGGGAACAAAGCTCATTCTTGATGCCATAAAGAATCGCTCAGACATTAACCCGAACAGGGTCATCATTGATCACGTAGAAGAACACACGGTATCCATTGTTAAAGATCTAGGTTTTTG
The DNA here is from genome assembly GCA_963924785.1 of uncultured Opitutales bacterium. Lineage (GTDB taxonomy): Bacteria > Verrucomicrobiota > Verrucomicrobiia > Opitutales > CAJWYM01 > CAWUTK01. The sequence goes on along the minus strand of CAWUTK010000122.1, from coordinate 133 downwards.
GGCAGGAATAACCCTTTATCCAGATTCCAAATGTACTCATCCTCGCGCCGTAGACATCCTAGAGGTTCACGGAATGGAGAACATTTGGTTAAACAGTGCCTGCGATTGGGGTCACAGCGATCCTCTCGCTACA
>CAWUTK010000121.1:0-3720 GCA_963924785.1 uncultured Opitutales bacterium | reverse complement strand
GGCACAAAACCTTCCTTTTCGACAGGAACACAGGACGTTATTAAGAGGCAAAGGATGATTGATTTTAGGACTGATTTCATATGATTATTTTTTAGTAAACAAAAATAATCAGCTTACTCTTTTACGCCACCAAGCATTATGCCTTTAACAAAGTATTTTTGAACGAAAGGATAAACGCATAAAATCGGGAGTATTGTCACAATAATCGTCGCTGCCTTAATAGTCTCTGAGGTGAATTCAATAACATTGGTATCAGTCACACCTAGCTCCATCATTTCAGTCGAACTTTGTATTACAATTCTTTGCAAAAATGTTTGTAATACCTGCTTCTTATCATCTGTAATATAAAGCAACGCATCAAACCATGCATTCCAGTGTGCAACGGAAGTCCATAGTGCGACAGTTGCCAAAACGGCTTTAGAAAGGGGCATGTAGATTCTAAACAAAATACACCAGTCTCCAGCTCCATCTATTTTCGCTGATTCCGAAAGTGATTCAGGTATGGACTGAAAGAAATTCTTTATAATAATTACATTAAATGCAGGTATAAGCATTGGCAGGATTAACGCCCATACCGTATCAATCATCCCCAAGTTCCTGATCAATAAATAATTTGGGACCATACTTCCACCAAACAACATCGTGAACACAACCAGAAATGTAAACATTGAGCGATGTGACATTTCTTTACGTGCAAGTGGATAAGCCGCCAAACTACAAGCCAACACTGATAATACTGTCCCCAGAACAGTCCTCACAACGCTATTAAAGTAACCCGTAATAATGTCTGGGTTATTAAAAACCATTTCATAACTCGTCAAAACAAACTCTGTCGGAAATATATGCAGTCCATCTCTAGCAGCAGCCGTAGCTGAACTGAAACTCATGGTTAATGTATACATAAATGGATACACACAAATCAATGCGATGAATCCTAAAAAAAGAATATTAAAGACATTAAATATCTTTTCGCCCTTTGTTAAACTTCTCATATTAAATTTTATTAAAACGACCCGATAGCATTCTACCAGACCCCCTGCTCCCCTCCAGAGATTTTTTTAGCTATAGTATTCGATGACACGACCAATATTAATCCGACTAAGGATTTAAAAAGATCCGCACTGGCGGCCAATGAAATATCTAACCCCATCATTTTTCGAAGAACAAACGTATCAACGATATCAGCCACATCATACACCATCGGATTGTATAAATTATAAATCTGATCAAACCCAGCAGTCATAATTCCACCTAAACTTAGGATAAACATCGTTATCATCGTCGGTACTAAACAAGGAAGCGTTATGGATAATGTTTGTTGCCAGCGATTCGCACCATCAATTTCTGCGGCCTCATATAGGTCGCTACTAATCCCAGATAAAGCGGCTATATAAATGATAGCTCCCCAACCGGCTGCTTGCCAAATTCCAGTTGCTATCAAAACAATGATAAACCAGACATCATTCGTCAGAAATGGAATGGGACTATCTGTGAAATTTTGGATAATAGAGTTAATTGGCCCACTGCCATTGAGTAACATTAAGAAGATACCGCCTAAAATCACCCAAGAAAAGAAATGCGGAAGATAGGTCATTGTTTGTATGACTCGCTTGTATGCCATCTTTCTTATTTCGTTTAACAATAACGCTAAGACAATCGGAGCAAAAAAACCGAAAGTTAATCGAAGAATACTGATCGTTAATGTGTTTCGAATCGCCTTAGGGAAATCTTCGCTTTCAAACAAAATCGCGAAATTATCGAATCCAATCCACTTACTTGCAATAATCCCCTCACTTAGAACGTAATCTTTAAAAGCAACCAGACCGCCAAAAATCGGCACATATGAAAAAATTATCAAAAAGAGCATGACGGGGAGCATCATGCTCATAAGGCCCATACAATTTGAATACTTTTTAAATAAATTCATGCTCGTCTATCTTTATTTTAAAATCCACACAGGTGACGTTCTCCTCATGCCACCTGATTGAACAATTGAGAAAAACGCCGCGGCAGCATCAACTGGAATAGTTGCCTTAATATTCTGTTTATCATATTCTCCATCAGTAACTATCCAATTACGCTTAATCCACTCTCCATTGTCCACAGTATAATATAATTCAGTTTTAGTAATGGCATACCCGTTAGCTTTATAATCGACAGTAATTTCACCACCATCAACCACAGGAGACTCTAAATCAATTTGTGGCTCCTTACCAGTAATAACTGATTTTGCAAAATCATAGACTTCAGGGAGCTGCCAGATGGGGCCATGTCCATGTGGAAACTTATGGATCAATAAGGCGCTAGAATAGGGTTTCGAATTCAACACCGAGTCATTCGTTGCCGGTATGGGAAAATGCGCATCATGCGTACCATTAACGAATAACGCAGGAATCCTGATATTTGGAATATAGTTCGAAGATTCATAATGCGTTTTCAAGTTCTCCAAATAAGCGCCACCCGTTTTATAAGATTTCCCCATATGCCCATCTGTTCCAATCAGATAACCACAACCGTAAGAGGGAATCGCAAATTTAAAGCGGTCATCGATACCAGCAATCGCACTAGAAAGCATACCGCCCCAACTGACACCGACCATTCCCACTTTATCCGCATTTACCTCAGGGAAGGATCCGATTAGCGAATGGCCTAAAATTACCTGTGCCACCGCATGGTAATACCACTGATCCTTTTGAGGTGTTTTGTAATCATGAAAGACCCCCACACGCTTTGGACCTGATTCTGGAAATGTCGAACGATCTGTATGCTTTTTTGAATCAGGAAGGTGTCCTTCTAAATCCATCGAAATAGCAGCGAAACCATTGGTATTCCAAATTTCAACCCATTTCTCAAATGCAGTACCACCGCCACCATGGACACACACAACCGCAGGCCACCCGCCTTTAGGAGGTGTCCCTTTGGGGACTCCGTAATAGGCAAAAACTTTTGTTTGAACACCTTTGTAAACCAATCCTTCATAGAATAGACTTTTACAACCTGGCTTATTTAATAAAGCCGATTCCTCGAATTTCGGAGTTTCATAAAGATCTGTCACATCCCACAGCCCTACTTGTTTAGCACAAGCCATTTGTAAGGGTAACATCAAGAGTAGTAAGAGGTATTTTTTCATAAGCTATAAGTATTTCCCTTATTTTAACAGTTTCGCATAAACATAATAGGCCCCCAGGACCGTTCCGTCACTACAAGTAAAATAAGTCTGTAAACGATTTGGGCCCTTTTTTAATTCAACTTCAAAGACAACGGATTGATCCGTTTTTGAAACTGAGGTTTCAGCTTCGACTTCCCCTATTTTTAATTGAGCTTTTTCAATATCCAAAATTTTAGATCCCGAATAGAAAAACTCAACCCGCGGCTCTATGCCCTCAGAATAATACTCAACATCATTATCCGGATCAATGCCTCCAGCAATCATATGATCTGTCTCTTCTGGCCAACGTTTTAGCTCAAACTGATACAATCCATCTTCTTCAAAATGGACTTCAAAATGACCATTACAGATGGTCGCTTCTCTCACCAAACCCTGGTGCCAAGCACAGGAACAATCTTCATTTCGCCAATCATGCGTATTGAGCATAGTCGTTCGGTCTTTTCCAATATAGAGAGGAATGTCTTCGGCGAATTGCTTAGAAACATGTGTCCACCATTTTTCGTAATCGGCTCTTAAAAGCTCAACTAATTCCACTTGCAGTTTTGACAAAT
>CAWUTK010000120.1:0-7762 GCA_963924785.1 uncultured Opitutales bacterium | reverse complement strand
CTTTTTAATAAATTCAATAAAGCGTGTGTTGGTTTCGTATTCTGTTTACCTATAATGCTCTATGTTGCTTTTATTGACGTTGAGCCTTTTGCTTGAATTTTCCATATGACGAAAATACAAAAAATATAGAGAGAAACCTTAAAGAGATTTATCGTGGTTTAGGGTATACTGTTTATACGTATAAAATTAATACGATTTCTGTCATTTTCATTATCTCATTCCCAAGGGTTATATTCTATGAAGTACTTAATGTTTTTTCTTTTTTGTTCAGCCCTAACAGCTGCTGAGCCTATGTGGATTTGGAAGTCCGGTAAAATTACGACAGAGAAAGCGGAGTTTCGACGCGAGATAGATTTAGTCAAAGCGCCAAAACAAGCCCAACTCATGATGACCTGTGATAATGGCTTCACCTTAATTCTCAATGGCAAAGAAATTGCGAAATCTAGTGTTTGGCAAAAACCGGCAAAAATGGATTTGTCGAAGAAGCTGAAAAAAGGCAAAAATGTTTTTGAGGTCAAAGCCGATAATGAAGGCAACATGGGTGGCTTACTGATTGATTTAAGAATTGATGGCAAAGAATTCGTTTCAAATAAAAACTGGCAGGCTAGAGCACTCGAGGCTGAATGGTCGGCAGCAGTGGAAATTAAAAAATACGGAGCGAGTCCTTGGGGGAAAGTTTTTGGTAAAATTGTAGTTGCTAATGCACCAGCTAAATCACCAGCTACACTTCCTGTTACGACGCTTCCTGGTTTTAAAGCTGAAAAGATTTATACTATAGATAAGAAAACTGAAGGCTCATGGGTAGGGATGACTTATGATAATAGGAATCGTCTCATTACTTGTGATCAATATGGCGGGATTTACCGCTTAGATCTCAAAGTAAAACCATTGAAGGCAGAAAAGCTAAAGGTGAAAGTGGACGGTGCTCATGGTGTTCTTTACGCGTTTAATAGTCTTTATGTTTTTCGAAACGAAATAGTTAGGCCAGCAAAGCCTAAGGTAGCAGAATCTAAGCCAGGTGTAGCTGGAACCGTAACGCCATCGCCAGTAAATAAGATCATAGGCTTGTATCGATTGAGTGATACTAATGGAGATGATCAGTATGATAAAGAAGAATGTATTGTGCCATACAGGGCTGCGGGTGAACATGGTGTTCATAGTATCGTGCTCTCACCCGATGAAAAATCACTATTCCTTATCTCGGGTAATCAGTCTGATGTTCCTGGAACTGTAAAAAGTACTCGTATGTCTCGTAAGTGGAAAGAGGATCATATTCTTCCTCGTATGGATGATGGCCGTGGTCATAATCGTGGACGTTTAGCACCAGGTGGTTTTGTTCTTAAAATTTCACCTGATGGCAAAGAACAGGAATTGATATCCCATGGTTTCCGCAATCAATATGATGCAGCCTTTAATTTGGAGGGTGAGCTGTTTACTTACGATGCTGATATGGAATACGACATTGGCTCCCCTTGGTATCGTCCCACACGTGTGAATCACGTTGTCTCTGGATCTGACTTTGGTTGGCGTCATGGTTCTGGGAAGTGGCCAGAATATTATACCGATACACTGCCGACAACGTTGGACATCGGTCCAGGTAGCCCAACGGGTGTTTGTATAGGTATTGGTGCTAAATTCCCTGCCAAGTATCAGAAATCTTTATTTATCAATGATTGGACTTACGGAACCATGTACGCCGTTCATTTGGAACGTGATGGAGCTACTTATAAAGCCACACGTGAAGAATTCGTTTCTGGCAAACCCTTACCCTTAACTGACGTTATTATCCATCCTGATGGGAATATGTATTTTATGGTTGGGGGTCGTCGCACAAGTTCAGCCCTGTATAAAGTTTCTTACGTAGGTAAAGAATCGACTGCTGCGGTTAGTGCAAAACCTGTGACAGCAGAAATGGCACTTCGTAGAGACTTAGAAAAGCTGCATGTTGATGGAACTGGCGCAGAAGCGATAGAGACAGCTTGGCCTCATCTTAAACATGAGGATCGCTATGTTCGTTACGCTGCTCGAGTAGCCATTGAAAAACAACCAGTGGGCCAGTGGCAGAATAAATTAAAGTCTGAAAAAAATGAGTGGGCAATCATCGAGGCAGCGACTGCTTTGGCTCGTATGGGTGACAAAGGCCAGCAATCAATTATTTTGAAAAAGCTCAATCAGCTTAGTTATCAATCAATGGATACGGATAAGTTTCTTGGGGCGATAAGAGCTTATCAACTCGCCTTTACTCGCTTAGGAAAACCCGATCAACAGGATGCGGATAAAGTGGTAAGTCACTTGAATCCTTTATTCCCGTCAAAGAATAATTTTATTAATCGTGAACTCGCTCAGGTATTACTTTATCTTAATGCTCCTGGAGTCATTTCAAGAACGGTTCAAGAAATGATGACCGCGACTGAAGTGCAGAAGAAAATTCTTTCTGATAAAATTTTACAAAGAAATGATCGGTATGCTGCTGCCGCAAAGAAAGCAGAAAGCTTTCGTCCCAATACCCAGCAAATGTCATTGGCATTCTCACTCCGTTCTATAAAAGTAGGCTGGACTGAGGCTGATCGTGCTTCCTATTTCTCATGGTTCCCACGAGCTAAAACCTGGCAGGGGGGCAATAGCCTTTCACCCTTCATTGCTAATACTCTTAAAGAGGCTTTGGCGAATGTAGCGAATAAGGACGCTAGGAAGAAGTACGCAACCATTTCCAGTAAGAACCTTAAGCAACCACGGGCAATCACACCTCCTAAAGGGCCAGGCCAAATGTGGACAGTGGAGACAGCAGTCAAGGCGGTTAAAGATAATCTTACCGATAGGAATTTTAAGAATGGAGAAAACCTTTTCCATGCAACCGCTTGTGCGAGTTGTCACCGATTTGCAGGACAAAGCGAAGGGATAGGGCCAGACCTTACTGGGGCAGCCAATCGTTATTCGTTGCGAGATATGATGGAAAATATTATTAAGCCATCAGCAGTTATCTCGGATCAGTATGGTAGCACGGTATTTACCATGAAAGATGGATCGGAAGTCATTGGCAGAAAAGGGACCGAGGAAGATGGTCTTTTGCACTTGATGACGAACCCTTATTCGGCCGAATACACTGCTGAAATTAAAACAGCAGATGTTGCGGAAGAAAAGCATTGGACGGTATCTCCTATGCCTCAGGGTTTAGTTTATTCACTAAATGCGGATGAACTCAGTGATTTGATTGCCTATATATTCTCTGCGGGGAAAGCTGACCATGAATACTTTCAATCATCGGCGAGCAAACTCGAAGGCGGAGTTCAACTTTTTAATGGCAAAGATCTCACTGGCTGGAAGGGTGATTCAAAACTGTGGAAAGTAGAAGACGGAGTGATTTATGGTAGCACTCACGGAAATAAACTCAAATCCAACACTTTCCTTATATGGGAAGGCGAAGTAGCAGATTTCCATTTAATGATGGAAGCACGCTTTGAGGGCAATAACTCCGGAATGATGTACCGATCTTTTTGGGCGGATGAGAAAACTTTTCGCCTCTCGGGTTACCAATGTGATATGCATCCAAAACCTGAATTCACCGCCATGCTCTATGGCGAAGGTTTAGGTCGTGGAATTATTGCTAAGCGCGGCCAAAAAGTAGAAATTGATGCGAATAAGAAAGTTAAAGTCACCGGCAAGACGACTGCTCCTGAACCGTTAGATGTTACAAAATGGCAGACTTATGAAATTATTTGCAAGGGCAATAGCATGATCCACAAGATCAATGGCAAGGTTACTGTAGACATTACCGATAATGATCCTCGGCGACTTAGCAAAGGTATGATCGGTCTCCAGTTACATGCCGGGCCTGAGATGAAAGTGTGGGCACGCAATATTCAGATTAAGAAATTCTAATTCAGATTAAGAAATTCTAATTCAGAGTCACCAAGGTTTCACCGATTTTTTCTAAAAGTAATAAAAGTAAGGGACTGGTTAAAATATTGTTGACGTGGGGTTGGGTTGTGGTAGGGTGATTGAATGAGGACGAATAGGATTAAGGTTTTGGGTGGTGTTTATCATTGCATGAGTCGAGTTGTGGCTGGTGAGTATTTGTTGGGCAAAAGGGAGAAGGAGGTTTTTTGTAAGCAACTCTTCCAGGTGGCAGATTTTTGTGGGGTTGAGGTGTTAACATACTGTATTATGAGTAACCATTTTCATGTATTGGTTCGGGTTCCTGAGAGAGTTGAATTGAGTGATGGTGAGCTGTTGGAGAGGGCGCAGAGGCTTTATTGGAATGAGGATAAATATTTAGGGTTTATAAAAAATGTATTTAACAATGGAGATGTTGATCAGGTTCAAAGGTTGCGCGAAAGGCTGTATTCACGGATGTTTGATGTTTCTTCTTTTATGAAGGAGGTTAAGCAGCGGTTTAGTATTTGGTATAATAAGAATCATGGGCGTTATGGTGTGTTTTGGGCGGATCGTTTTAAGAGTGTGTTGGTTGAGGGGAAGCGGCATGCGGTTGAAATGGTTGCTGCCTACATAGATTTAAATCCTGTGAGGGCTGGCTTAGTGAAGGATCCTAAGGATTACCGTTATAGTGGATACGGTGAGGCGATGGGTGGAGTTAATCGGTCTCGTCGTGGGATTATGAAGGCTGTGTATGAGAAGAATGATTGGAAGAAGGCGTTAGAGGCTTATCGAGAGTTGCTTTTTGGAAAGGGGGCGGTTGCTCAGAAAATTGGCCAACGGACGGTTGATGATAATGTTTCTAAAGCTGTTTTGGATAAACAGGGTAAACTTTCTACTCCAGAATTACTTCGTTGTAGGGTTAAGTATTTCACAGAAGGTGCAATTATTGGGAGTAAAGTCTTTATTCAGAATTGCTATGAACAAAATCTTGAAAAATCAAATAGTAAGCGATTTTTTTCCCCTAAAGAAATGCATGGTGGCGACTGGGGAATATTGAAGGTTTTTCGAATGCCAAGATCATAGAATAACGATAAGTAAACTGTAAGCATCTTGCGTTTATTTATTGACGTTATTTTTACGTCGTTTGCCTAACCATCTGCAAAAGGGGAGGGCGAATAAACCAAAAATCATGACGTAAGTTCCAGGTTCAGGGACTGCTTTGTATTGAAGCCAAAGCGCGTTGTCGTGGCTTGCGATTGACCAACCAACCCACCAGGCACCAGTCGCATCATCAAATCCAGAAGTATCGAGAGTGAAGAAGCTCGCTGAAAAATTATCGATACTGGATGCACCCACGATTTTCACTTCCGTTGCTTTATCCCAGTCATATCCCGTGTAGGTTCCATTGCTGTCGATTTCAATAGTGATGGAGGCTCCTGCAAGGTCTAGAGTTCCGGTGAACTCCATATAATCCCAATCAGTCCCGACCGTCCCTAATGCGTCATTATATCCATTACTATCAGCATCGGTTCCCTTATCACCCATACCGCCTGATACGGACCATACATAAGTTCCACCCGTCCAAGTTGAATTGCCTGCGATATTTAAAGTGCCGTTTGACGTTCGGGTGCCAGGGGAAATAGAACCGGTCGTCATTCTTAGTGCTCCACCGACTGAACCACCATCCGCATCTGTTGTAACTATTCCGCCATTGATAGTTAACCCTCCACCGATTGAACCTGTTAAAGCTAATGTCCCTGCAGTGACTGTCGTCAAACCGTTGTAGGTATTAGTGTTGCTAAGCGTTAATGTTCCAGTCGAAGATTTATTAAGGGCACCCGTTCCAGAAATGACACCACTAAGAGTCTGATCGGCAGATGTATCGAAGGTCAATGTTGAGCTATTTGCAATAGCCCCTGCGTAGGTTCCTGATCCCAAAGATCCAGCACCTGTAACGCTTAGTGTCCCTGCACCAATTGTTGTATCGCCCGTGTAAGTGTTCGTTCCGGAAAGACTCAAAGTTCCCGTGCCATCCTTAGTGAGAGTTCCCGCACCCGTCTCAAGGGAAGTGCTGACAGTGATATCACCGGCTCCGTCAAATGTGAGATTGAAAGATTCATTGATTGCGGTGGCGTGATTGAGCGTGAGCGTTCCCGCATCCGAATTTATGCGACTGGCTGCTCCCAGTGTAACTTCACCCGCATAGGTATTCGTTCCGGATATATTTCTCAAGGCACCATCAGTTGAAATACCGGATCCACTGAGCGTCAGAGCTTCTGCCGCAGTTGTGATATCGCCTTGTATTTGAAGAGCGGCCCCTGAGGTAACGGTTGTCGCCTGGGCCGTGCCCCCCAGAGCATTGGCGTGCTGTATGTTCAGCACACCAGCACTGACCGTAGTATCACCTAGGTAGTTGTTATTTCCTGACAGATTCAGGGTTCCTGCACCAATCTTAGTAAGACCTGCTAAACCCGAACCAGCATACGTTACTGTCCCTGTTATATTAAATGTATCGTCAGTACCTACATCGATATCCATTTCACCCGCGACTGAATGCCTGATATCAAGGGCGCCTGAGAGAGTTCCCGTATTGGTTCCTGCAAGGTCAAGTTTGAGGGTTTTATTGCCTGTGTTGTTAGTGACCCGAATTCCCTCAGAAAGATCAAGGGAATCAGCACCAAAACTCAGGGTCTGCGGACCGCCATTAGCAACCCCCATTTTAGTTGTTCCGGTTCCAAGGGCCTGACTGTTAGTAATAATCACGGTGCCTGCATTTATTTCCGTAAATCCGGTATAAGTGTTGGTTGCTGAGAGGGTGAGAGTTCCGGCTCCTTTTTTTATCAGTTTTTTAGCACCCGTCTGAATGGCAGTGCTGACAGTAGTATCACCGGCTCCGTCAAATGTTAGATTGAAAGATTCATTGATGGCAGTTGCATGGTTCAGGGTAAGGGTTCCAGCATCCGAGTTAATCTGTGTATCCGCTCCCAGCGTAATGGCACCGGCATAAGTATTCGTTCCAGATATATTTCTTAGGGCACCATCAGTTGAAATACCGGTTCCACTGAGCGTCAGAGCTTCTGCTGCGGTTGTGATATCGCCTTGTATTTGAAGAGCTGCTCCTGAGGCAACGGTAGTGACCCCACCGGTATTTCCCAGAGCATTTGCGTGCTGTATGTTAAGGACACCCGCACTGACCGCAGTCGTCCCACTGTAGCTGTTATTTCCGGAAATGTTGAGTGTTCCAGTACCCAGCTTGGTGATACCCGCTCCACCACCAGCACCTGTGTATACAGAACCTGTGACATTAAATGTGTCATCGGCACCGACATCGATGTCAAATTCACCGGCGGCCGATCTCCTAATGTCGATTTGACCTGAGTGTGTTCCCGTATTGGTTCCTGCAAGATCAAGCTTGATCGTTTTGTTTCCAGAGGAGTTCTGGACCAGAATATTCTCAGAAAGATCGAGAGCATCAGCACCAAACTCAAGAGTTGGTGTGTTGCCTCCGGTAAGGCTTTGTAAACCAACCGTTCCAGTGCCAAGAGCCTCATTATTAGTTATAGTCACATTACCTTGTGAAATAGTCGTTCCTCCGGTGTGCGTGTTGGCGCCAGTAATGGTCATGGTGCCGGTACCGCTTTTTATCAACTTAAATGTTCCCCCGGCTGCGCCATTCTGCATGAGTCCGGAGAATGTGGTACTGGAGTCGTCATAACCGGCTGTGAGAGTGGCAGCGGAAGCGTTATCGTTTTCGACGGTTCCCGCTCCGGCGAGAGAGCCGATCGTGTTGCTGTTGCCATCGAGTTTGAGGGTTCCTGTGACGGTCACTGCGGAGAGACTTCCGAAGGCACTGGTGGATCCTGCTTGCAGTGTCCCCGCACTGACT
>CAWUTK010000119.1:0-6359 GCA_963924785.1 uncultured Opitutales bacterium | reverse complement strand
TTTCACTTTTTTAAGTATAAAATAAGGATTATCCCGTTTCTGAGATCATTAAACCAGTTCACACTTCAGCTTTTTGATTATTTACAAAATCAAAGTCGATTTCTTGTTCGAAGAGAAATTACTTTTGTCGGATGAATCTTATAAGGGATTTAAGGTTTGGAGAATCTATCGTCTGAATAAAGGTAGACCCTGCGAATCAATCACTTATTGACTGGACGTTAGGTAAATTAAAAAATCCCGTTTCGCAAACAACATCTCACATGACCGAAAGTCCTCCAGGCTGCCTTGAAATTATAAACATTAGCCCTGAATCCAAACAACTTGAGGCAAATATTCAATACTCCTCAAGCACTAGCAAAAGTGCCTTTGAAAAAATCCTCCAACCATTAAATGAATTCAACCAAGCCATCTGCGAAAAACAAAAATCTCTTAAAGCTTCTGTTAAAAAATCTTCAACGCATATTGATAACGCATTTCATCATACGTCTTCCTTTATGGTGCACATGTATTCTGTTTCAGATACCTTGGCGCGGTTTTATCAAAAAACACGCATGGTCTATATGAAAAGATTGATCATAATTGCGTCTATTGCACTATTACTTTGGGAGCTATATGGCGGTTTAACGAATAATAACCAACTAAAGCTTTGGATACTTACAGGTTTTCTCGGATGTTACACCTTTGCCTCATTCACCTACTATCTTATAATTAAAAGGAGCCGAGTGGATAACCATTTCCTCGATGCTCGATCTATTGCAGAAGCTCTCCGCGTTCAAATGGTATGGAATTTAATAGGATCCCCCTTAATTGCCTCAGATTGGTTTCTAAAAAGACAATGTGAAGATACCCAATGGGTTCAATTTGGCCTCAGATCCATTAAAGCAGTTTCTACTAGATTGACACCCATGGAAACTCAACAGTGCCTTGAAAATGCTCATCAACAATGGTTAAGGAAACAAAAATTATATTTTAATAATTACGCCATTCCGCGAAACCAAGAACGGATCAATATCCTTGAAAAGGCTATCCAGTACTTATTAATTTCAGGAGTAGGCCTAATAGCACTACAAATTGCAGGGCTACAAGGCTATTTTATTTCAGCTAAATTACTAAACTGGCTAGTGCCTTTAACCGCATTAGTTCCCACAACAGCAGGACTCATTAGTGCTTATTTAGAAATGGAAGCAAACCGTGATCATTTAAATCAATTCGTTTCGATGAATCGTTTCTACATAAAAGGCGATGCTTTGCTAAAGCCTTTACTGAAAAGGAACAAGCATAACACTCCAGAAGAAAACCTTAAAGCTCGGCAGATTATCGAAGAACTTGGTAAAGAAGCATTATCAGAAAACGGAGAATGGCTAACCTTGAGAAGAGTTCGACCCCTCCAATTGTTTTCTTAGAAAACTCCTCCTCTACGTTTTTTTCTTTGCTACCCAAAAACGGCACTCATCTGAAAACAATCTAACAAAGGAAGGTTCTGCTGCTATATTCGATCGCAAACTATCCATCTCAACCGAAAATTCCGCTTGTTTTAAATCTTCTCGAATTTCGCTCGGTACTGGGACATGAATGAATAGATCGCCTAAATCAACTTCTTCAAACCTATCCCCAAATTCCATTAAGTCTTTGTCCTGCTGACCCTTATTCCAACGTTTTTTTTCTTCTTTCCAAAAAACCTTATACTTATTCAACTCACGATCATGAGTAGTGAAAACAAAGCATTTGCCTGGCTTTAGCACACGATAAACTTCTCGAATAGCTTTTCTCCGATTTTCTCGACCAGGTATTTGCATTAATCCGTTAAAACCAAATATAACCCCATCAAACGTTTCGTCTTCAAAATCAAGGTTCAGCGCGTCCCCAACCATTAGATCAACTCTGTGATTAAAAAATCTCGCAATTTCTTTAGCTTTTTTAATCATTTTACTAGAAAAATCGATCGCAGTAACATCTTCGTATCCAGCCTGATACAGACCAAAGGCAATTCGGCCAGCTCCACAACCTAGATCTAACAGGGTCTCTTTCGGGTTATAGGTATCAAAAAGTATCTTTTTTTCCGACTCCCACAATCCTATATTGCCAGCCGCAACCCCATAATGATCAACTACATTTGATTGTTGGTAAAAATCTTTAACTATTTCACTTTTCATTTAAAAAATAACTCTTGCAATTGTGTTCCTAATCATTTCACTAATCCAGCTCTTTATGAAAGCGACAATCAAGACTCAAGGAAAACAGTTCACAGTAGAAGAAGGCGACATTCTTTTTGTGAATTTATATCCAGAAACCCAAGCCGGCGATATCGTTGACTTGGATCAAGTAATGATGGTATCCGATGATAAGGGAACTAGATTTGGTTCACCAATAATCGAAGATGCCATTGTTAAAGCTAAAATTCTAGAAAATAAGAAAGACAAAAAAGTCATTATTTTCAAGAAAAAGCGCCGTAAGGGCTACAAACGCCGCAAGGGGCATAGGCAAGAAATATCAGTTATTAAAATTGAATCAATTAAAGCTTAACGGCAAGGATTTACAATGGCACATAAAAAAGGACAAAGTGCTTCCAGGAATGGAAGAGATAGTAATGCTCAAAGATTGGGTGTGAAAAAATTTGGCGGAGAATCAGTTATTCCAGGCAACATCATCCTGCGTCAAAGAGGAACACGTTATCACCCAGGTGATAATGTTGGTTTAGGAAAAGATCATACTCTTTTTGCTCTATCTGCAGGTAAAGTTGAATTTAATAAATTAAAAAGACGCGTTAACGTCGTAGCTTAAGTTTTCACATAAATACTTTTCGTAGGGCAACTTACGACTTAAAAAACGGCGTTATCGCCGTTTTTTTTTACACACATGAAAGCAAAAACATATTTTCGACCTTGTATCGATCTCCACAATGGAGCTGTTAAGCAAATAGTTGGCGGCACTTTAAGTGATAATAGCTCTGAACTTAAAACTAATTTCGTTAGCACTCACCCTGCAGATTATTATGCAAATCTTTTCAAAGCTGATGCCATAACTGGCGGACACGTTATTAAACTAGGTCCCGGCAATGAAGAAGCGGCTAAATTAGCATTAAGCGCCTACCCCAATGGTCTTCAAATTGGCGGCGGAATTACCATTAAAAATGCAAACAGTTATATGGGATTAGGGGCAAGCCACGTCATTGTAACTTCATGGCTATTCGACGATAATGCGCAATTCAACAAAACACGCCTTGTTCAGTTAAGCGACTCTGTCGGCAAAAATAAACTCGTTATAGACCTAAGCTGCAGACGAAAAGATCAACAATGGATCGTTTCAATGAATCGCTGGCAAACGCCAACAAATTTATCATTAAACTACGAAACACTTGATAGTCTCGCTCAATACTGTGATGAATTTCTTATTCATGCCGCAGATGTCGAGGGGAAATGTGGAGGTATCGACAAAGAGCTCGTTCAACATCTTGGAAATTGGGGAGGGATTCCAATAACTTATGCTGGTGGTGCCTTTTCGATTAAAGACTTAGACCTTATTCAGGAGTTAAGTAACGGTAACGTAGATTTGACGATAGGGAGCGCATTAGATATTTATGGAGGAAGTAGTGTTAAATACGCTGATTGCATCAAATATAATCAACACACATCTAAACGCTAAAATAATGCCTACAGAATAATAAGATGAAATACCTAACTATTATAACACTACTCTTAATCTTTTCTTCCGCTTCGGGAGTAAACCCAAGAATATGGACGAATGAAATTGGCCAACAAATCGAAGGGAGTTTTATCGAAGCCGATCAAGCTCAACAAAACATTACTGTTAAAAAAACAACAGACAATTCACTTGTTACCATTCCCATTTCTACTTTATCGACAGAAGATCAACTCTTTCTCGATCAACATGAATATTTTCTATTAAGAAATAAACCAGAAACGCTAACGGAAGAAGGCATTGTGATAATATTAGCCATCGAAGGTGATGATATAGTTATTCGCGATGAATTGACCAATGAAACAATAACAAAGTCTTCTATTATTATGGGCACTTCGATTGGGCATGATCATAAAATTACCACCGGATTTGATAGCTCTATATCATTACTCTTTTCAAATGGAACATCAGTAAATGTAGAACCTCAAAGTGAACTTTCTATTCAAGATTTTTATCAGAAAGATTTTGAATCAAGTGAACAAAGTCTCGATACACTTGAAAAGGAGCCCACTTATTCCTATTTAAAATTATACTTTAACAGTGGGAAATTAATCATAAACACTACTCCATTAAATGATGATTCAACATTCCACATCGAAACAAGCACTGGAGTGGCGGGCATTCGTGGAACTGAATTCGAAATATCTGAGCAAGATGGAACCTTTGGTTTAAATGTAGCCAAGGGCCAAGTAGATTTCTTTGATCACTCAAATAACTCATTTAAAATTCGGTCAAATAAAGGCCTTAATTTTCAATCCAAACATCCTTTCAAAAATCGAATTTATTCATCTAAAGAATTACCTCCTCACGTTAAAGATCGAATCGCTTCAAAAAATAAATTTTCTAAAAATCTAACAGGTAAAATTTCCATGAATAAAATGCTTAAGCATAAATCTAAGTGGATAGAGAAATCTAAAGGGCGTAACGAATTGAGAAAAAAATTCAAAAATCACGGTCATGGAAACAGTGGAAATAAAAGTCCTTCAATGAAACCTGGTTCAAATACTCCTAACAAAGAGAACACCTCTAATCATCGCCCGATGAAATCCCGAGGAAAATCACCTAAAGGCAAAAAAAGACGTTAATACCATGAGAAAAAAACAAGATCGATTTAGTATATTTGGTATCGGATTTTTAATGGGCTGTGTAATGGTCGGACTAATTTTAACCGCTCGTGCAAATCGTCAAAAAAATGCTGAGGAAGAAGCACTTTATCCCACTGATAAAACGATTGAGGGAAAACCAACCACACCCCTCGCAAAAGATCTACCAGAATCGATAAAAAAGGGGGGGATTTATAGTTACAACGAAACAATAAATCCAGATGAGTCCAGTTTAAGTGTTTGGATTTTAGTTTTTCAGGACAATTACCCTCTCATACGTATTTCTGAAATTAAAGGCAAAAAGAATGAATTATTAGAACGCACTATTACTGCCGCCGACCAATTCACTGTAACATTAAACACAGGTAAAAATAAAGAAGACCTTAAGTCTGCTTTAAGTGAATTAGGTTTTCAGTACAGGGGTTATCAACGGAAAGACGATTTTCATACTGTGGGAATAGAGGATTTAAAGTTTATGGCACTACCAAATTCAATAAATAAAATTAAAGAGCTCAGCGATTTGATTTCATCCGCAAAAGTTGATACTATTGTATTTAATAAAACACCATTTAGTTTTCGTTAACCCTTCAATGCTTATGACTATACGTTATTTAATATTATATTTTCTTTTAAACACATTCTTATTTTCTCAAAATTACGAACTCTTTTCCCCTCAAGCATTACCAAATGAATCATCCTCCTCTGATCCATTCGATCAACCGTTGCCTGAATTAAAAAGTGATAATTCTTCTCCACCATCAACATCTACAGATATTAATGCAATTTACTGCGTATTTGATGAAAAAGATATTTTAAGTACTCACACATATAAAGATGGGATACATAAAAACTTAAATGATTCGATGAAATTTAATGAAACTGAATATAAAAAGGTCCTAGAACCCTTTCTTAAAAAGAAAATCACCAACCAACTATTAACTGAATTAACTCGTGAATTAGTATTATTCATGCGATCCGAAAACCATCCTGTTGTTGATGTAATCGTTCCTGAACAAGATATCACAAATGGTGTACTACAGATATTAATTAAAGTCTCTAAAATTGGCGAAATTTTAATCAAAGGAAATAAATGGTTTTCAAATGAGATAATTTCAAACTCTTTTCATAGCCAAAAAGGCGTTCTCATTGATGGGAAACTTATCAAGGAAGATTTAAATTGGATAAATCGAAACCCTTTTAGGCAAGTTGATTTCATTTTCAGTGAAGGGATTAATGAGTGGGAAACAGATTTAACAATGGAGGTGAATGACAAATTACCCTTTAGGTCCTATGCTGGATATGAGAACAATGGGAATGAGTTAACTGGGTTTGATCGTTATTTCATAGGAGTTAACTGGGGAAATGCTTGGAAAAAAGACCATCAACTCAATTATCAGTTCACAACGAATAAAGTTCTGGGTCTTTCGAAAATTTAGTGGGTAAACGGTAGTATTTCTTACAAAAAGTGTAAGAAATATAATAAATGGGGCTCATCGCCGCCCCAAACCTGCTAGGGGTAAATCCATAAGATAGAATCCTATTAAACGTCACTGTATT
>CAWUTK010000118.1:0-7328 GCA_963924785.1 uncultured Opitutales bacterium | reverse complement strand
CCAGATCTTAAAATCTTATTAAACTTCGAGGCATCATTCCTTCGCAACTTCAATTTCTTTAATGCTTTTGCCATTCAGGAAAGCTAATGATACTTTCGTTGTATGTCAATAACTTATCGGACAATGCACTAGTGTCCAATTAAAGTTGAAAGTCTATCAAAATATGCTTAATAAATAGATTGATATGTCTCACAGAGTACACGGAGAGCACAGAGCGATTCTTCACTTTTCTCTGTGCTTCCTGTGAGCTCTGTGAGACAAAATTTTTGAGGTTCAAAGCTTATGAATAGTTTGAACACTTATAGTTTTAAAACTTCAATTCTTTGACAAAATAAAAAAATGTTAAATATAAAAACGGCAAAAATATCTACATCACTCAATCGTGGCTTTTTGAACGGCCGAGTTTTATTGTCCATTATTTGTTTATTTCTCTGCGTGAGTGCTTTTGGCTTATTCCTCTTTGCAAGTACTTCTGGCACTGGACTAAAGATTTATTACTTACGGCATGCAGAGGGTGGCCACAATGTTAAAAAAGATTGGGAGGAGCCAAAGGTTCCTGAATCGGAGTGGCCAGATTATGTCGGTAATCCGAATATGTTTACTCCGAAGGGGCAAAAGCAACTGTTAGCGGCTACTAAGAATTTACAAAATTATGAATTTAATTTTATCGCTACGAGTCCAATGTGGAGAACGCGTAATACGATCCTTCCTTATTTGAAAGTCATCAACGGAAAAAGTGAAATATGGCCAGAGCTTCATGAGACGTCTGGCTCATCTAAAATTCTTTCAAGAAAACTTCCAAAAGTTAAAGACCCCCTGTTTGGAGCAGGCGACCCCATCGAAATACCAGAGGAAGAAGCTCCATACTTCAATCTTATTGAAGGGGGTGAAAATGAGTTTAAGAGAGCTAGTCGAAAAGAAAAATACGAGTATCAAGCGGCCGTGATGAAACTCGTATTATCAAAGGTAATTAATCGTATCGAGGATAGGTTCGGCGATTCTGGAAAATCGATTTTACTTGTAGGGCATGGCGGATCAGGGAAAGGACTACTGAAACTCATCCTGCAAAGTGAATCAGTAGGTGATTGGAGGAAGGGTATGGGTAACGCCGTAATGTGGATGGTTGAACAACAAGATGATGGCAGCTTTAAGATTAAGATGTATAACGGCAAACCGATTGATGAGTAGCAAAGGCAATTCAGAATGGGCTGTATCACCGTGAAGATACTCTCGTTAGCCGCTCGCCTGCTATTGCCCTTGTCGCTCGCCGTCACCAGTCCTGTGAGTGCTCAACTCACTGAGAAAGTTAATTCGGCAATGAGTCGATTCGTCGCAGAGAAGGAAATCTCTGGCGCAGTGACGATGGCGATCTATGAGGGAGACATTATCCACTTCAGTGCCATTGGAATGGCTGATCAGAAAAATGCTGTCCCCATGACAAAAAATACGATCTTTCGGATTGCTTCTCTCACTAAAAATTATAGCGCTCTGCTCGTCAAAATTCTTGAGGAACAAGGCAAGCTTAGCGTATACGACAAGGTCGAGAAATACATTCCAGAATTCGGAAGCATGAAGCTTCAGGAAGATGACGGCGAAGGCCCAGTTGATCTAAGGATTTGGCACCTAATGACACACACTTCAGGAATCGATATTCCAGAAGACTATTACTCGTGTCCTGATTTAGAAACCTGTGCAAAAAAAATCGCTGCTCAAAAGCTTCAATTCCGACCAGGCACAAAGTGGAAATACAGCAAAGGGATGGATGTCTGCGGTCGAATAGTAGAAATTGTTTCAGGCAAAGCATTTGATCTCTTTCTTAAGGAAGAGATCACCGATCCACTTGGACTAGCTGATACTGCCTACTGGATTAGTGAGACTGACGATCATCGGCTCGCCCTTGTTTATATGCCCGACCATGAGAATGGTGGAATTGCACCAGAGGACGCACCCTATTTCCAGACGCTGCCTAGGAAAGGGGTGAAGCCCAACCCTTCATCAGGACTCTTTTCATCTACCCGAGATGTGGGGGTCTACTACTCGATGTTACTTAACGGAGGAGTCCACGGCGGCAAACGAATGGTATCAGAAGAGTCTATCAAAGAGCTGACACGAAACTGGACGGGGACGATGAAGACAAATCGGATTCTCGGCATGTCGTGGGGGTTAGGGTTTGCGGATGTCAAAGAACCTGAAGGGGTGACTGGCATGCTAAGCTCGCGAAGCTACTGGGCATGGTGGCGCCTACGGAACTCAAGCTTGGGTCGACCCTGCGACGAAAGTCATCTATATATTAATGATCCAGCGAAGACGGTTTGGAAACGGTGACATGTCTGAGATCCGAAAAGAATAACAGCGCATTGTCTCAGAAAACTATAAACTCAATCAGCGTTAGTTTTAGACCCAATGCACTGGAAGCAAATGCTAAGATGTTAAGGCCAAATGCTTAAGTATTGTCGGTTGTGTAGGTGTTTGATTTTCAGCATGATGTGGGCATTGAGGTCAAGGTGTATACCGCAGCAGTGATTGATAGGGAGCAAAGCTGATTGTTCGGATTTGACAAATGAAGACATATGGATAATGTTAGCGTTAACTTTTATTTTAAAAGTAACCTCGCTTTATGCCACAATGGGCATCGAAATCGCATATGAAAACTAAATAGAAATAAATGACGACTCGTTTGAAAGTTTTAAGTATATATCCATATCATCGGGTAGTAAAATACTTTGGTATAACTTGCTTTTTCATTTTGATTTTTTTAGCTGTCAATCAGCAGGTTTCAGCGGATGTAAAGAAAGATGTCGATTGGCCAGAGTTTATAGCTCGTCATGATTTAGTTTGGGAGAGAGCTCCAATGGCTTGGCATGATGGGCCATTTTTGGGGAATGGTATGTTGGGATCGATGTTGCATCAACTCGGTGATAATCAATTGCGTATTAGTCTTGGTCGCACAGACGCAGAGGATCACAAGAAGAAAGGCCAACCGTTTATCTCACAGTCACGTCTTCCAAATGGCTACTTTACTTTAACGACTGCGGGTAAAATTACAGGTTTTCAAGGACGACTCGATCTTTACAACGCTGAGACTCGAGTTAAAGTGACGACGGAGAAAGGAACGATTGATATTCGCGGATTTGTTCACAGTGAAGATATGGTGATTGTCTATGAATTGATCCCTTCGGGTGAAGAAGAGGCGACTCTTACGTTTGTTCCTCTTAAGGCGATTGCCCCCGCTCGCTATCAAGCGGATTTAGAGGTTGCTAAGAAGGGAGATAAAGCCCACTCAAGTCGTAAAAGTTGGGCTAAGGGGCCGTATGAATATAATCCTGATCCAGAATTATCGTTAAAAGAAGGCATTCACGTCAGTCGTCAAGCTCTTGTTGCTGGTGGGGAAATTGCGACGACTTGGAAAATTCGCGAACAGGAGAATGGGGCACGATTGCTATTGGTTTCTATAGAGCACAGTTATCCAAAAGCTACGGCAGTAAGGGATGCCATTTCCCATTTGAAAAAAGTGGATGGGGAAACATTAGAAAGTTTAGTTAAGCGTCATCGGGTATGGTGGCATAACTACTATCCCAAAAGTTTTCTGAGTTTAGATGATGCTCGTATGGAAAGTTTTTATTGGATTCAGGTTTATAAATTCGGAGCTGGGGCACGTAAAGGTCGAGCCTATATGGATACTATGGGACCTTGGATGGTAGAGAATACCGCATGGGCGAATGGATGGTTTAATCTCAATACCCAATTGTCCAATTGGTTCCTCTCGACAGCGAATCGTCTAGAAGTAGCCGAGAGCCTTTTTACTAAGCTTGATGAATCGCTCCCGACCTTAGTGGCTAATATGCCTGCTTCATACGGTGGTGATTGTGCGGGTATGTCGACGATTGCTCCACAGACATTCATCAGTCCATTTCCAAAAGGTAAACTGGGATTCACGGGTGAACTTCTATGGACCTGTCACGATTATTGGTTGATGCTGGAACGCACGATGGACACGAATCGTATCACGCAGAAGTTTTTTCCGTTACTGAAGAAGTCGGTTAATACTTTTTTGCATTTTATGGAAGAAGGGAAGGATGGCAAAATTCATTTACCCGTTACCCGATCACGTGAATACGGCGCAGGCAAGGATTGTAATTTTAATTTATCACTTTTTCGTTGGGGTTGTCAGACGCTTGTTCATATCGCTGAACGTTATCAAATTAACGATCCGTTGTTACCTAAGTGGAAAGATGTGCTGTTGCGTTTGGTTGACTATCCTACCAATGAAAATGGATACATGGTGGCAGCTGATTTTCCATTTGAGAAATCACACCGTCATTATTCGCACCTCATGATGATTTATCCGTTGTGTGAGATTACCATCGACCAGCCTGAGCATCGTGACCTGATTGCCAAGTCAGTGGATCATTGGATCAATTACCCTGGAAATGGAAATGCGGGTTATTCATGGAGTGGGGCAGCTGCGATGTATGCTTTGCAGGGTGATGGTGAAACCGCTGGCAAGTATCTGGATACCTTTATGCATATGCAGGAACTGTTTCCTAAAAACCCAGCTACGATTCATCCAACTACGATGTATACGGAAACGGGGCGGGTTCAACCAGTGACGGAAACGCCATTATCGCTTTGTGATTCTATGCAACTGATGTTGCTTCAGAGTTGGGAGATACGATACGAGTCTTTCCTGCGGTTCCACAGTCGTGGAAAAATATTTCCTTTGATGGGTTCCTTGCGAAGGGTGGATTTGAAATGAGTGCAACTCGGAAAGAGGGTGTGACTCAGTTTGTTTCGGTTAAGAGTCATGCTGGAGAACCTTGCTTTCTCAAATTGGATTTTGAGCCCGCTCGCATTGAAGGCGTTGACAAGTCAGCTGTGAAAAGTCTTTCAGAGGGCCGTTTTGAAATTTTACTTAAGCAAGGTGAGAAAGCCATTCTTTACCCAAAGAACATTAAGTCCGCCACCATTTCGCCCATCAATGGGTTGTCTACAGAGTACAATACTTTTGGTTTAAACTAGAAAACGATATAACAAATATGAGAAATAAAATTATTATGACGTTAGCCATTTCAATAGCTTCAGTTAGCTATGGTTTGGAGCCCTTGAAAGATTCTACTGATATTTATATGGGAAAGATGTTTTCGCATATAGATAAAAATAATGACGGATTATTTAAGGCTGAGGACAATCCAGGAGATTGGAAAAAGAAGAAGGGACTTGATACAAATAAAGATGGTGCAGTTGATCTGTCAGAGTTCAAAGCTAAATCACTTAAGTATATTGATAGCCCTGGGAAGCAAATTCGTAATGTGATGTTTAAAAAATCCCCAACGGGTGATGTGTATTTAGATTTTTATTTTCCAGATGTGGATGAGAGTACTGAGAAACCAGTTATTATTTACACACACGGCGGTGGATGGGCTGCAGGTAGTAAGCAAGGCGCGGGGAACGCCTCTTTTAACGTTGTTCATAAGGAGTTGCTCAAGCAGGGTTTCTGTGTGCTCTCAGTCGGTTATCGGAAATGGAGTAAGACCGGAACAACGTCTATGCGAGATTGTGTCATCGATTCTCTGGATGCGCTCCGTTATATTTCTGCTTATCGCGAAGAACTCGGTATTGACCCAATGAAGATTTACACCTTTGGTGATTCAGCAGGTGGGCATTTGGCACAAATGGTGCTGTTTACTCCACCAAATATGTTAACCGGTGATCCTGAGTTGGCTAAGTATACTTATAAAACGGTTGCCGGTGTGTCTTGGTATGGGCCGTGTGATTTTGAAGATGCGCAGTTGTTTAATCACAATGATAACCCGAAATTTCGTGATCGCTTTGGCCCTCGAATTATGGGGACTGATGACGGACCTCAAGGTAAGCTCGAACGCTATCGTGAGATGAGTCCAGTTAATTATTTGACCAAGGACAGTGCGCCACTGCTAATGATTCAAGGCGATAAAGATACCACTATTCCAGTGAAGCAAGCGTATCGCATGCAAGAAGCCTTGAAGACGATTGAGGCACCCGTAGAGATTTTAATTGTTAAGAACGCGGGACACAACTGGCGAAAAGTCGGAGCGGATATTAATCCCTCTAGAACTTCAATTATTAAGAGCACTATTGATTTTATCCTTAAGCATAAGTAACTCCTTTTTAAATAAATCTAAATCCTATGAATGTGACAGTCGAAATAAAAAAGATAAGTTTCATCCTAATCTTTAATATGGTGTTTTTGTTAAACTTAAATGCTTCCCCTCCAATTGATATTCCAGGAGGTATCGTTGTTCATTTGGACTGTTCTGATGCAGAGCTTACTGCAAGCTTAGCAACATCAGATAGAGTCCTCGTTCATGGTCTTTCCAGTAATCGAAATTATGTTGATGAAGCACGAAGCAAAATTGCAAAAAAAAGGAATTTATGGACAAGTTTCGGTTGAATATTACGACGGTCAGACGCTTCCATATGTTGACGATCTTGTAAATGCGATAGTGTGTTCTGGTAAGCCCACTGTTTCTAAAGGTGAATTATTCAGAGTCATTGCTCCAGGTGGTTCTCTTATTATTAAGGCAGGTGGCGAATGGCAAACGACCGAAAAGCCACGGCCTTCAAATATGGACGAGTGGAATCAGTTTTAACATGATTCGGATAGCAATGGTTTCTCTATGGATGATGTAGGCCCCCCACAGCGTATACGCTGGTATAATACTCCAAATCATGGGAGCGCAAAAAACCTTGCTCCACAAGTTACTTCGATGGTTACTGCAGGGGGTGTCATATTCACTGCTGAAGATCGTGCTACATCTGAAAATGTTCATGCAGCAGCAGAATATACATTGGTTGCTCGAGATGCTTTCAATGGCATAGAATTATGGACTAAGCCATTGCTTAAATGGGAGACTGAAGCCGGCGGGTCGATAAAATCGATCCCTACCTCGATCCGAAAATTATTAATAGCCAAGGGGGAATATATTTATTGTCCTTTGGGTCACGATGAAGCTATTGTCGAATTGATCGGTAAAACAGGGGAGCTTTCCAAGACATTTAAAAGCACCAAAAAGACTAAAGAGATGTCTTTGTCAAATGGAATGCTCTATGGCATCAAAGCACCTGCGGGGAAAACAGTGAGTGCTAAAGAAGTAGACCGCGATAGGAGGAGTAAAGCACCCCAAAAGGGTTCTGATGCATCAATTGACCCAAAGTCAGTATCTGAGCTATATGCATTAGATGTTAAGACAGGACAATTACAATGGGCTCATAATTTGACGACTGGCTATACGGCAGCTACGCTTAGTGTAAAAGGAGGATACCTTGTCATCTCAACCCCTAAAGAGATT
>CAWUTK010000117.1:0-32248 GCA_963924785.1 uncultured Opitutales bacterium | reverse complement strand
TTTAGCACCTTTGGGCTCTCGGATGAATCGAAATACACAGGGTTAGCTTTAGATAATAATAGTATCATTCTCGTTTTTGTATTTTTATTCGAAAAGGTTCTCAGTCAGGATTTATTTCCGACTATTTTTTACATTAGTTGCTTAGGTCTTGCTGTTTTGAATGTATCTCAGATTAAAACGCCAAAGCTGTCAGGTAACCCGATTAATGTTTTCGCTCTAGGTGTTTACACGCTTGCGGTCACATTTATCTATGGCAGGGATCTCATATAGATGATTCTGATAGGAAAACTGAATGATTTTTAAAATAGGAGATAAATAATATTATGGTTGTATATACGTTAGGCACATTTGATTTGTTACATGTAGGGCATCTTGCTTTATTAGAATATTGTAGAACCTTAGGCGACGTTGTTGCTGTTGGTGTTGCCGCTGATTGCGTGGTGAATTCCTATAAGCCCAATGTGCCTATAATTCCGCTAGAGTCACGAATGGAAATGCTGAAATCTCTACGATGTGTCGATATTGTACGGCCTTACTATGAACTGGAGTATGTCACCGCTTGCCAAGAATTAAAGCCGGATATTTTTGTCATTGGTGAGGATTGGGGTGCTAAGCCGCACAATATTGACACAGAGGCTTATTTGAAAGCTGAAGGGAGTAAAATTATTCAGGTTAGTTATAACCCCAAAACATCATCTACAAAAATTAAGCAAACCGTGATCAGCCAATTTCATAGAGGCACCTATCTTGCGCAAGAAATTTAGTGAGACGTGAAATGGGGGAATTTGCCACTAGGTATTTTTTGTATTTCACTCGATAAATTTAATTATAAGTCCTCTTGCCTCAAGTCATGGCACTAGTGGTGGTTGTGTGGAGGGTTTTTTTGGTTATTGCATTTTTGCGAGGATTATTATTTTATGCCGTTCAATTTTAACGTACTATATATGCACTGTCCAAAATGTTCCTGTGAAGAATCAAAAGTTTTAGAAACGAGAGTCTCTAAGAGCATGGGTTCAATACGCCGCAGAAGGACTTGTTCTGAGTGTGGTTATCGTTTTTCTACGATCGAAGAAGTATTGAAAGAGGATACTTATGTCGTCAAACGCGATGGACGAA
Source organism: uncultured Opitutales bacterium (assembly GCA_963924785.1). GTDB lineage: Bacteria > Verrucomicrobiota > Verrucomicrobiia > Opitutales > CAJWYM01 > CAWUTK01. Next base: position 31,132 of record CAWUTK010000117.1, on the reverse strand, counting down.
GAGAAGATTTTGATAAAGCGAAGATTATTTCAGGAATTCGCAAGGCTACTGAGAAGCGAGCTTTGGATGCTGAGCAGCTGGAAATAATTGTAGCTGATATGCTTAGGACTTTTGAGAGCGAGTATGACTATGAAATTCCAAGCAAGGCGATTGGTGAGGCAGTGATGGTTAGATTAAAGAGCATTGATCAGATTTCATATGTTCGTTACGCAAGTATATACAAGGATTTTAGAGATATTGGTGAGTTCACAGAAGAAGTCGCTCGTTTGAATGAAAACAAAACTAAAAAGAAAGTCTGATTTTTCCATATTGGAAAAAGTGAATTGCCTTCTTGGAGAGGCATCTTCGTTTTCCGTCGATTATCGTCAGCAAGTTCTGACTTCTTTAGCATTTTTTCGAAACAAGAATATTTTTGAGGATTTAGATGAGCCCTTTCGACTCGAAGAGACCTTGGAGGGTTTGGCTAGACTTTATTTCAAGGATGATGAGAATACTGCGATAGTTGCGTGGGATGTTAGTAATGAATATTATGAGCCCTTATGGTTTTGTCATGAATTGACATCGCGATTAAAGGAAGTCTCAGGTTTCCCTGAAGTTGTTTTGATTATCCCTAACTTTAAGCAATGCATTTGTCCCAGTAATTGTTATTGGACTAAAAATACGCAATATCGCTATGATGTTGCTGTTCAAGGAATTGAATCATTGTGTTTGCACTGGAAAACAGAGAATACGAAGATGAACTTAATCATCGTTTAAGAGAAGGGCGTAATTATGTCAGATAAAACATTGTTTTCAAAAATAATAGAGGGAGATATCCCAAGTGATATTATTCATGAAGATGATAAGTGTTTTGTATTGAATGATATATCGCCTCAGGCACCCGTTCATTTGTTGGTTATTCCAAAGAAGGCTATACCTCGTATCGCAGAAGCAACTGTTGAGGATGGAGATGTCCTTGGACACCTTTTGTTAACGGCGAGGGATATGGCTAAAAAACTAGAATTATTGAATGGCTTTCGAATTGTAATCAATAATGGGCAGGACGGAGGAGAGACCGTTCCACATTTACATGTTCATGTGCTCGGTGGAAGATCTTTAGGTTGGCCTCCAGGTTGATTGTTGCGAAATGAGTTCTATGCAATTTTTTTCTTGAAGGAAGTTATATAGATGTAGATATTATATCAACCAGAACAAGCACGACTTTCTCAAATAAAATAAATTAATTAATCATTATGAAGAAAAAATCCTCATTTATCTTACTTTTTTCCGTAATCAGTCTTCTGTTAACAGTTGGTTGCACGACAACAACTTTTAATTTAGCCCTTAGATCTCAAGCAGAATCAAATAATCGCGGTCTTTTAATGCTTAAGTTAGGGATGAATAAAGACGATGTTTATAAGGTAATGAAGACACCAGATAACTCAGAAGGGTTTGAATGGGGAACAGCTTGGATCTATAGAACTTCTTCGAATAACAGTGTTAGATATAAAGGTGCGTTAGATGAGAGTTTTACTCCTGTCGTATTTGATCGTGATGACAAACTTATCGGATGGGGTCGCCAAGTTTACATTCAGAAAAATCCTGAGTTACAGTAAGCTAAGAAAAGAAATTTAAGAAACATTATAAGGCCTCTCTAAGAGGCCTTTTTTGTTTCTTGGATATCTTGTCAAGGATTCCATTGATAAAGCGTTTTGAGTCTTCTTCGGAAAGTAGTTTTGTTAGTTCGATTGCTTCATTCATGGTCACTACTGGAGGGATATCATTTCGATAGATAATTTCGTAAACCGATAGCCTTAGTATAGCTAGGTTGACCTTTCCGATCCGATTGAAGTCCCAATTCTTTGCATGGTCACGGATGATGGTGTCTATTTCTTTTGCAGACTGATTGACTCCGATGATGAGTTCTTCCGCGAATTGATAATATTCTCTCTCTTCCTCTTCTTTTTCAAAGAATTCTTTTAAGGCCATGCCTAAAATTTCAGCAGGGTTATATTCCCACATGTATAAGAATTGAATAACCGCGATTCTATTTTTACGTCTTTGAGAAAGCGTTTTTGGCTTTTCTTCTCCTTCTCCTTCAATTGTGTCCGTTTCGCTCATATCAAGAATTTTGTTCTCCTTTTGATAATTCAGCCATTTCAATGGCAACTTGAGCAAATTCGCCTCCGCGTTTTATATCACCAGTGCAACGATCTTTTGCTTGTTGGTTAGATTCTGTAATGACAACACCATTGATAACGGGTATATCCTGTTGAATCGAAATGTTTAAAAGGGCACCTGTTACGCTTTCGCCAACAATAGAATGGTGCTGCGTGTCACCTTTTATCAAAAGGCCTAATGCGATAAGGCAATTGTAGTTTTTTGTTACTGCGAGGCGATTAATCATAAAGGGGATTTCATAAGATCCCGGAACTCGGATGATTTCGATGCAATCACTGGAAACACCGTTGTTATTTAAATAGTTAGTTGCGTCCTTTATCAATGCGTCTACAAGCGTTTGATTGAAGCGACTGGCAACGATTCCAAAGCGAAAGCCTGTTGTGTCTATATTTATTGGCTGTGGTGAATCTAAGCTCATATCGCGATTAAGATAATATCACGTGGTCAGTGATTTCAAGATTGTAGCCTTCGAGGGCAACAACTCGATGAGGATTGTTTGAAAGTATCTTTATTTTTTCTAGACCTAGAGCGGAAAGAATTTGAGCCCCAATTCCGTAATCGCGAATATCCATTTTGTTAGATAGGGCATCATTGATGTCGGCGGTTTTCTTTCCTTCTATTTTGTTGAGATCAATGCCGCCGTTCAATTGCTCAATGTAGAGTAAAACTCCTTTACCTTCTGCTTCAATAGCTTCCAATGATGATTGAAGGAGGCTTTTTGAGGTGTTTTGTTCAAAGTGAAATACATCTTTAAGAATGTTTTCACTATGCACTCTAACGAGTGTCGGCGATTGATCTAGGGTTCCCTTAACAAGGGCATAGTGGGTTCGTTCATCGAGGACACTGCGAAATATATGAAGCGTGTATTCTCCGAAGGCTGTTTTGAATGGGCCTTTTGAGATTTCTTTAATGAGGCATTCTCTTTTGTGGCGGTACTCAATAAGGTCTGCGATGGTGATAAGCTTTAAACCAAATTTTTCTTTAAAGACTTTAAGCTCAGGAAGGCGAGCCATTGTTCCGTCTTCGTTAAGAATCTCACAGATGACACCACTTGGATGTAGCCCTGCAAGGCTGGCTAAATCAACGGCAGCTTCAGTGTGTCCAGCTCTTTGAAGGACTCCACCGGGTCGAGCCCTTAGTGGAAATATGTGGCCTGGTTGGACGAGTTTGTCCGGAGTGGTCTGCGGATCTGCTAGAAGTTGAATGGTTGTTGCCCTGTCATAAGCACTGATCCCCGTTGTTATACCATCAGCGGCATCAACTGAAATGGAGAAGTCGGTTTGGTGCGATTCGCGATTATCCCTAACCATTTGACCAATGCCGAGTTTTGTCAGTTGAGCACTTGTGGTGGGAACGCATATGAGTCCTCTCGCATGTAGGATCATCATGTTTATTAATTCTGGCGTAGCTTTTGATGCGGCCATGACAAGGTCGCCTTCGTTTTCACGGTCGTGATCGTCTGTGACGATCACAAGTTTGCCTGCTGCAATATCTGCAATGGCACTTTCTATACTGTCAAAATGTTGCTCGCTCATTGTTATTCAACTAGGAATAAATAATAATAATGAGCTAAGGTATTGAATTAATAGTAATTTACAAGTAACTACTTACAGAATTAGGGAGGTTAGGCTGTAGGGATATCGTCTATTGGCAATAAATGTATTGAAATGGGCTTGTTTCATTTCCTAATCGTTTAAATTGTGCGAGTTACTTATCTCATTAGGTCATTCCCTAGCCAGAGTAGAAACAATGTTTGGATATTAAATAGACTATGATAGAAAATCGAAACTTTGATGTCTGAAGATTTTGCGTATACGAAACCTAGGAATGAGCCTAGGAAACAAAGCGGGAGGAATGACATTAGATTCTGGTGGATGAGACTGAATAGTATTCCATTTATGATTAAGGCTAGAGGAAATCGTAGCTCTTGTTGCAGAAATGAAAATAGAACTTTTCTGAAAACCAACTCTTCTGCAATAGGAGCAAGGATGGATGTTGCAATGACAAGTAAGCATAAGAGTAGGGTCGAGTCTGTGTTTAGGAATAGCTCTACGATCATTTGCCTTTCCGGGAGCGTGATTAGACCCTTTTTGCTGGCATAGAGTAAGGCGGCTCCCCAAATGTAGCTAACGACAATGACAATGGGACTAAATTTTATAAAATAAAAAAAAGCTGTCTTGAAAGCGGGTATGGTGTTTTTAAGCGATATGGGAAAAAGGAATCCCATTGATTGAGGATAGAGCTTAGAACTCGCAAAACAGACGAATAGAATAGTTCCTTGTAAGCTAAAAAGAGATATTACGGCAGAGATGACTTTTCCCCTATCGGTAGAGGTAAAGTCTGGTGGAATAAATTGGAAGATGATGGATTGGACAATGAACACTGTTCCGTAAATACTGAGCAGGAATAGAATCAGATCGAATCCGTTGAGCTTTGGAAGAGGGGTTGCGTGAGAACTGTATTTGGCCGGAGCTTTGATCGAATTTGCCCACAATGCGATGCCCAAAAACATTATTATTAATGCATACAGTACAACAGGCCCAGACGTTTCTTGCATTGTTGGTTAGCTTGAAAAACTGTTTTTTAGTTTTCCCTTGATGACTTCTTCTAGTTGATCCCATGCATCTAGTCCTTGTTCGAGGAGAAATGTGGTGACCCAATAAATGACAAAAATGTAAAGAAGGAGTGCCAGTAGACCGATAATGTATGATCCAAGAATAAATAACCCATCGTCTTCACTTAACCCTATGCCTATCAGGAAAATAACCATTGCTGGAGCTGTGTTTGTTAAAGGTATTGGGAAAATCATAAGCACTGCCATTAAGGCCACTAACATACCTAGCAAAGAACGGCTACCCTTGTTAGTCAGAACAGAAAATCGAGGTTTAATAAGATATTCGATTTTTCCAAAGAAAGTACAGCCTGCTTTAACAATTTTTTTTGCAAACTTTTGTTTAAGGGTAACTTTTCCCGCCCAAACTGGAAGCCATGGTGTTTCTCTTCCAAGGGCCATCTGTATTCCTATGGTCATGAGTATGATGCCGAAAGGTGTGCTGTAGCCAGGAGCAGGTATTGGCAAGGCACTTGGTAGTGAAAGAATAACTAAAAAAAGGCCAAATCCTTTTTCTTTAACCTGCTCGGTGATTTTTGTAACCGTGATATCACCCTTATCATTGTTTTTAATGATATCCTCAAGATTACGAGAAAGTGTGTTTTCCATAATTTTTGTATTGCATTAACTTTTAAAAAAACTATCCCTTTTCAGCTTATGGCAAGTGAATATATTATTTTAGAATGCACAGAAGCGAGAAAAGAAGGCAAGCCTCCTTCTCGATATATGTCTACGCGTAACAAAAAACTCCTAACGGAGCGAATTGAAAAGATGAAGTATAACCGTCATCTACGAAGACATACCCTTCATAAAGAAATTAAAGGTAAATAGTTTTTACCTGGTGCAAATTTTAACTATTTCGTTTGTTTAATACATTAACGAAATAGTTTTTTGCGTCTAAACGGTTTTAATTTATGCCACGTTATAGGGTGCCATTTTTTGTGCGGGGAGATAGGTTTTAGTGTAGCACAGACAATTTTGTCTGTGTACAATGGCGAGATCATCATCAGAGCGTTTCAATGTCATATAATACCATCATCTACGAAGGTGCCATGTCAGTTGAATTCCACAAGCATCCTTCACAGACAGCCATCTGTCTGCGCTACTTTCTAAGTTTTAATGGAGACCAAAGTCCCCGCACTAACAATTGCACCCCTAATACTGACATACTGCTGAAATTGGCTTGTCTGGTTTTAATTTTTCCTATTTTATTTAGAATCACTCTAAATAAAACAATTAAATTATAACTATTATGGCATACAAATTACCAGAATTAGAGTATTCTTATGATGCGTTAGAACCACATTTCGATGCACAAACGATGGAAATCCATCACTCTAAGCACCATGCGACTTATATTGCGAAAGCAAACGAAGCTTTAGCTGGAACAGAGTTTGAAGACAAATGTCCTTGTGGATTAGTTAAAGACTTATCTAAAATTCCAGAAAAAATTAGAGGCGCAGTTAGAAATCATTGCGGCGGTCATTCTAATCACAGCTTCTTTTGGAATAATATTTCTCCAAATGGCGGCGGTAACCCAACTGGAACATTGGCGGCAGCGATTGATTCAGAGTTCGGCAGTTTCGATGAATTAAAAACTAAATTTGGTGCAGCGGCAGCAGCGCGCTTTGGAAGTGGTTGGGCATGGTTAATTGTTACTGAAGACAAGAAACTTGCGATTACTTCTACGGCAAACCAAGACAGTCCACTCATGTCAGGTGTTGCGGATGTTGTGGGTAAGAGAGTTCTCGGTCTTGATGTTTGGGAGCACGCCTATTATTTGAAATATCAAAATCGCCGCCCAGACTTTATTTCAGCTTACTGGAATGTTGTTAATTGGGAAGCGGCTGAAGCAAATTATACAAAAGCTATTGGATAGTATATTGTTTTTGTAAATTTTTTAAAAAGGCTGAAGTTAATTCTTCAGCCTTTTTTTATGGTTTCATTTGATAGAAGTGTATAATATTTTTTATAAAAGAATAAGAAATCACTCTCGGTAGAAGTTACATAGGATTATGAATAATAATGATATTTTAAGGCGTATTCGATATACATTCGATTTCAGTGATTTAAGAATAATCGATATTTTTGAGTTGGGAAATTGTGCTGTGACTCGGACAGAGATGAGCGATTGGTTGAAAAAGGATGATGACCCAGCTTTTAAACCATTAAACGATGTTCAGTTGGCCATGTTTCTGAATGGGTTGATTACTGCTCGTAGGGGAAAGAAGGATGGCCCACCTGTGGAACCAGAGAAACGTCTCACGAATAATGCTATTTTATGGAAATTGCGGATTGCGTTAGATTTTAAAGCAGCGGATATGATAAAAGTTATGCAAGAAGCGGGGTTTCCTATAAGTGATCATGAACTAAGTGCATTTTTTCGTAAACCGACCCATAAACATTTTCGCGAATGCAAGGATCAGTTTTTAAGAAATTTTTTAAGTGGGTTACAGAAGAAGCATCGTGGGAGCTGGTAAGCTTGATAAGCATCCCCATATTCGTATTAAGAATGCGAGGGTTCATAATTTAAAAGGTATTGATGTTGAAATTCCGAGAGATAAATTTGTTGTCATTACTGGAGTTAGTGGTTCGGGGAAATCTTCATTAGCTTTTGATACGATTTATGCAGAGGGTTATCGGAAATATATGGAGAGCCTTTCCACTCGAGCGCGGCAGGTTTTAGATCAAATTAAGCGCCCAGAAGTGGATCTTATTGAAGGGCTTTCTCCTGTTATTGCCATTGAGCAAAGAAAAGGCAATGGAGATAATCCAAGGAGTACGGTTGCAACTATAACGGAGATTGCTGATTACTCGAGAGTTCTATGGTCGGTTTTGGGCGACTCTTATTGTCCAAAGGATGGAGCGAAAATTGAAAGACTTTCTTTGGATGAATGCGTGGAACGCGTGTTGCAAGAACCAGTCCGTCGTAAGGCGATTATACTTTCTTTTGTGATGGATGCCCCTTCGTCTGTTGTTCAAGAAGAGCTTGCCGTTGTTCAGCAAAAAGGCTTTGAGAGAGTTCGGATTAACGGAGAGATTAAACGTATTGGTGAACCTGATTTAGTTCCGAAAGGGGGGAAGTCTGTTCGGCTTGAAATTGTTCTTGATAGGATTGTTATAAAAGAGGAGCAAAGGAGTAGGATTGCTGATTCTTTGGAGTTTGCATTTTCTGAAGGAGGCAACAAGGCGATCGTTGCGGTGGAACAGGAAAAGGGTGAACCTTTTGAGGAAATAGTTCTGAGTCAGCAATTGTGCTGTTCTGAGTGTTCGACCGTTTATCCTGAACTAACAACTCGACACTTTTCATGGAATAATCCAGATGGAGCCTGTGAGGAATGTAGCGGTCTGGGTGTGACGTTTCAGTTTCAAGAAGAATTTGTTGTGCCTGATGGGAAAAAATCTGTACGTGGTGGGGCGATTAAGGCTTGGCGGTTAGGTTCAAAGAGTATGATCATTCGCCGAAATGCTATATTGAAACAGTTGGCAGAGCAGCTTCCATTTGATCCGAAACAACCGTGGTCAGAACTTGATGATTCTGTTAAGCATTTGATTTTACAGGGTGCAACTGATCGTCAATTTTCTTTTAAATTGAAGCGGGGTAATTCAAAACCTGAGGCGGTTTATTTTGAGGGGGTATTCGCCGATTTGCGGCATTCATTTAAAGAATCCAGTAGTGATGGTTTTAAGGCACGTTTGATCGGTTATCAGACAAAAGAAAAATGTAAAGCCTGTGACGGTAATCGTTTGGGTGGTTTAAGTCGTCATGTTCAATTAGCTGGTGTTACGTTCCCTCAGTTTATGCAAATGCCGTTAAAGGTAGCAGAGGCGTTTGTGAACAAAGAATTTTCAAAATCAAAAAAATTCGGTCATGTGATTGATGCGGTTCATGGTTTGAAGGATCGGTTGCATTTTTTAAATAAATTAGGATTACAATATCTGACATTGAATCGTCCTTATCATTCATTGAGTGGAGGCGAATCGCAACGCGTTCGTTTAGCGACTCAGTTAGGGATGGGATTAGTTGGTGTCGTTTATGTTTTAGACGAACCCAGTATTGGACTTCACTCACGTGATAATCAGAAGCTTTTATCAACATTGCTAGAGTTGAAGAACAAGGGGAACAGTGTTCTTGTTGTAGAGCATGATATGGAGACAATTAAAGCAGCGGATATAGTGGTTGAGTTAGGCCCTGGTGCTGGAACAAGGGGAGGAGAAATCGTTTTTCATGGAACGCCGAAACAGTGCATGAAAAGTGATAGCAGTTTAACGGGTCCTTACCTTTCGGGTAAGGTCGCTATTGATCGAGAAGCGGATTATATCGCGAAAGCGACTCGCTATCTTTCTGTAAAAGGAGCAGAGGAAAATAATTTAAAATCCGCTGACGCTCGATTCCCTCTTGGTCAACTCAGTGTGGTGTGCGGAGTGTCTGGTTCAGGTAAGAGCACATTGATTAATGATGTGCTTGGTCGACAAGCGGCTTATACGCTGAACAAAACAAAAGATATTGCGGGGAAGCATAAAAAAATAGAGGGATTGGATTTCTTTTCTCGTGTCGCACGTGTGGATCAAAGTGCGATTGGAAGGAGTCCTCGTTCTAATCCTGCGACTTATGTGAAGTTGTTTGGTTTACTTCGTGATTTGTTTTCAAAAACATCACTTGCGAAAGTCCGAGGTTATAAATCTAGTCGTTTTAGCTTTAATGTTAAAGGCGGTCGTTGCGAGAAATGTAAAGGAGATGGTTCTATTAAGCTAGATATGCAGTTTATGTCCGATGTGTATGTGGAGTGTTCTAGTTGCCAAGGGAAGCGTTATAACCGTGAAACGTTGGAAGTGCGTTTCAAAGGATTAAATGTTGCAGATATTTTGGATATGACAGTTGAAGATGCGGCTGTTTTATTTCGTCATCATCCTAATATTATTGCAAAACTTGATACAATGCTGGCTGTGGGTTTAGGTTATTTGAAACTGGGCCAGTCTGCGACGACCTTATCAGGTGGTGAAGCTCAGCGAATTAAACTATCATTAGAATTAAGCCGAAAACAAAAGGGAGATAGTTTGTATATTTTGGATGAACCCACGACGGGATTACATTTGGCGGATATCCAGAATTTAATGAATCTTTTATTTAGACTTCGTGATGACGGAAATACGATCATTTTGATCGAGCACAATCTTGATGTGGTTAAGTTAGCCGATTGGATTGTAGAGTTAGGACCTGATGGAGGATCTGCCGGAGGCGAAGTTGTGTATGAAGGAACGCTGAAGGGTTTACTTAAAAAGAAGACGCCTACTTCGGTCTGTTTAAACGCTTAGGTTCGTATAGCTAATTTAGTGTAGAAATCGTTACTAAGCTTGTTAATTCATAACAAACGATAGATGCCCCAAGGCAATCGCCAGTTACTCCGTTGAATTGTTTTCTAAAGAACAGAACGAGGAATAATGTTAAGAGAGCTGTCGTTATAAGCCAGATAATGAAAGCCTTTGGAAGGAAGATCAGGAATACAATTAATAAAACCAGTCCTTGAATGCTGATGATTATAGGGTTTGGTCTGTCGAGGGAACTCCCAAGGTTTTTTCGTGATGTCGATTCATCATTTAAATAACGAATGAAAAGTGAAATGAAGGGTGCACCCCATCGACTGAAAACAGTTGTTATGAAGATGGCTAGAAATAGTAGCGATCGATCAGAGGCGATATGAGTTAATATGGAGAAGCGTGCGATGAAGAGTAGGATTAATGCAGAAACGCCATAAGTTCCTAGGCGTGAGTCTCTCATGATTGCGAGTTTCTTCTTTCTGTCAAATGCGCCAAATGAATCTGCGACATCTGCAAAACCATCTTCATGGAATGCTCCAGTGAGTAGAACGGATAAGGCGAGGAATCCTGTGATTGCTAAATCTGTGGGTAGGAATAGAAGCAGTAAGTACAATAAGATAATTTGAATGATCCCGATTACAATTCCCGTCGGCATGAAGTAATGATATAGATTCTTAAAGTCATAAGAACCATTGTCGTTAATCAATGATTGAGGAATCGGTATTCGTGTTAGAAAAGCGATAGCTAGAAAGAGCTTTTTCATTTGTCAGTTAACCGTTGTCCGTTGAAAGTTCTGCGTTGAGAGTCGGTTTTCAGAAAGTTGATGTGTGTTTAACTTTGAACAAAGAACGTTTAACTTTGAACGGATCCATCAGATTTCCCTGAAATACCCGCTGACTGGAATGTTGCCATATTCTGGTACAGCTTAATGGCTGCTTGTGCTATTCCAATCCCCATTGCGGCCCCTGATCCTTCCCCGAGTCTCATGTCCAAGGAGAGTAGGGGTGATAAAGTGTATTTGTCTAAAAGCTTTTTGTGGGCAGCTTCAACGGAGAGATGACTCGCAAATGTATATTCAACGATTTTTGGATTAAGTTCAAATGCGATAGCAGCAGCAGCGGTGCAGATGACTCCGTCGATGAAGATTCCAATACCTTCTGACGCACAACGAATCATAGCACCCGTTATCGCTGCGAGTTCTTTTCCTCCTACATGTTGTAATAAATCCAGAGGAGATTTTATGTATTCTTTATGTAGATTAATTGCATTTTGAATGACATTAATTTTATGATTCCGCTGGTCTTCATTAATGCCCGTTCCATGGCCCGTTATTTGATCAGGTGTGCAATCGCAAAGTAGGGCCGCGATTGTTGTGGCGGATGTGGTATTGCCAATGCCCATTTCCCCAAAGGCTATTAGTTGTGCGTTTTGAGGAACAGCATTCCAGCCTAATAAAAGAGCTTTGGATAATTCAGTTTCTGTCATTGCCGGTTTCTTTGCAAAATTGCTTGTAGGCTTGTCTATTCCCGCATCAATTGCTTTGAAATGTATCCCATGGTGTTTGCAAAGGACATTTATGGCAGCACCGCCTGTATTGAAGTTTGCAAACATTTGTGAATTTACTTCGGGTGGGAATGCACTTACCCCTTCTTCGGTGATGCCATGGCTACCAGCGAAGACGATGAGATGTGCTGGATCTATATTAATCTCTGAGGATCTTTGAATCGCGCCTAGTTTGCACACGATATTTTCTAGCACTCCCAAACTTTCAGGTGGTTTTGTTTTATTTAACCACTCCCTTTTTACTGCTTCATAGCTTTCTTCTGATGTAGAAGAAATGTTTTTAAGTGCAGTTGCGATAACTGACGGAAGAGTGTTAGCCATATTTAGATGGGCTTAAGCTATTAAGACGTTTTAAATCTTTGAGTAACTGATTTTTTGTTCTTCGTTAACTTCTTTATGTTTCGAAGTCGCTTTCATTAATGAAGTTCGCAGTGTCAGGATGTCTTCGAAATCGATATTAGTGATTTTACTGAGTTTATCCGTTTTTGTGTATATTTCACCAATGACTCTATTGATTCGAGAGAGATTCCAACCGCTTTGGTCGATATGTTTTTTTCTTAAAACTAAATGGTCCTGTAGGGTGGAAATGTTCTCAAGTAGTTGTTTTATGCTATCAAAGGTCGTATGTGTTTTTATCGATAGTTTATTAAAGCTTCTGTCCAATATACTGAGTTTGAGTTTTGTTAACTCGGGGTCGCTATCCCTTTTTATCAAACTGAGCCTAACATTCAGAAGAATTTCAAATTGTTCTTGGAACTCACGTTTTAGTTGTGGGAGTTGAGCTCGAATTTCTTTTTGATTTTCAAGGTATACATCTAATACATTTTGTTCTTCATCTAAAAAAGCAGGCCAATTTTCAGGTTTTTGAGAGATCATGCTATAGATGGGTTTAATCTTAATGATGGGGAGATCGTCTGTTACTATTTCAGGGGGCAATTCCATGTCTGGGTTTTCCAAAGCTGCCTCAATGCTCTGGTTACTTATTTTTCGAGCGACTCTTTTTTGTGGCTTAAAGTTATTCTTAGATTCCTTTTTGACCTGAACTTGTTTTGGTTTTGCTTTAGCAACGACTGCCTGCTTTTTTTGAGCAACAGCGGTGGGTGATTTCCTGGGTTTGGTCTTGAAATTTACGATAGGCGCAGTTTTCTTAATAGGCTCTTTCTTCGCAGTTTTGACAATGGGTTTAGGTTCAGGAATTTTAACAATTTTAGTCTTTGTTATTTTTACTAGAGGCTTAGGTGCAACTTTTTTAGCAGGTTCTTTTTTCGTAATTTTAACAATGGGTTTAGCTTCTACTTTCTTAACCCTTTTTTTCTGACGAACGGCTTTTGTTTCAGGAATCGAAATAGTTGCTTGATCTAGTTGGGCGAGTAAGTCTTCATTCGCGACTTTTTTAGGTTCAATTTTTATTTTAGGTTTCTTAACTGTTTCTGCTACTACGAAACGTTCACTTTTGAGGACAGGTTCATCGTCTAGTTCGAGATTATGTTCTTTTTTAATTCGAGCAATGAGTTCTTCTAAGCTCTCTTCTTTTTCAAGCGGAGCTGCATTCTCTACTACAACGCTCGGTGTTACTTTGGGTTTCGTTATCGCTTCTTCTTTAATTTCTTTTTTTGCCACAATCTCCACTTTTCGAGGTTGCGATCTATTTGCTTCAATTTTACTTAAAAGCGATTTTTTTGAAGGTTGAAGGGAGTTTAAGGTAATCTTGTTTGCAATGTTTTCTGCTTTATCAAAATGACCGAGTTCAAGATTTACCCTAGCTTGATGTAGGTTGATGGCCTCTTTTTCTTCATCTAATGTAGATGAAGAAATTAACTGTTGCCACAATGAAAGTGCTTTTTCCCAATCGGGCGAATCAATATCATAATGAGCTTGAGCGAATCGTTCAGTGAATTCTCGTTGTTCCGAATCGAGTTGATGAGCTTTTTTAAAAGCTTCATAAATTTCTGTTTTTAAAGTTCCTTCAGCAATGAGTTGTTGTGCGATTATTTCTCTTTTATAGAAATGGAGAAATGTTCCGACTTGGTAATGGTATATTCCTTTTCGACTATCAAGTTTAACGGCTTTTTTTAAAGATTGATAAGCACTGCCAATTTCCCCTGTTTCGGCCAAGTAGTTTCCAATTTGTTGATGAATGACTGCAACATTTCCGTCAATTTTTTCTGCCTGTTGGTAGATAACATGAGCTCTATCAGCCCGATTAACATTTCTGAGTAGTTTACCTAAGAAGATATAGCCTTTGATGTCCTTGTTGTTATCTGTGATATATAACTCATACTGAGAGATTAAACTATGAACTTTAAAGTCCATATCTGCTTGTGTAAACTGCTCTGGATCTTTGGCGAATTTATTAAAGAGCTTTTGTTCATTATCAACGATACTCAATAATCGTTTATCCGCCATAGTCGTTGATGTTTTTAACTGATTGTAATGTTCATCGTGAGCATCAATGCTAAAGGCGTTTCCAACAGAACTTGCCAGTGCTAGGAAGGTAATGAGAAATTTTATCATTTTTAAAAAAAGGTTATTCCTAAAGAAAGATTATCAGCCCCCTTGTGTTATTAACTTGTTAATGTTTATGCACTTTTCGCATGCGTGACACAAGTTAAGATTATTAGGGTTATTCACAATTAGGTGAACATAATGCCACTTAAACTAAGAGGTCAATTCCTAATTTCTAGAGGCTCTTTAAATAATCAATTGCGGAATTAAGTTGAGTGTCGAAAGAGCGATCATTGCCTAATTTCTTTAATAAAGCTTTTTTCTGATTAGGGAAATAATCGATTAAGCCTTCGCTTCCCATTAATCCATCTGATGGAATTTCGACAATAATATCAGGAACAACTCCTTCTTTATTGATATTTCTGCCATCTGGAAGAAGGTAATAGGCTGTGGTAACTTTGATTGCAGAAAGACTATCCAATTCGAAAATATTTTGAATTGATCCTTTTCCAAAGCTTTGTTTACCAATTATTAAAGCTCGATTGGTTGCTTGCATGGCACCGGCGAAAATTTCTGATGAACTGGCACTTCCTTGATTGATTAGAATGACTATAGGGATGTCTTTTATGACAATGGGCTTGATCGCTTTGATCGGTTTACTTTTCCGCCTATCGTTAAAATCAGCAGTGATAATGAGTTCTCCTTTATTAAAAAAGAGGTCAACGAGATCTAATGTGACATCAAGTAATCCTCCTGGATTGTATCTTAAATCAATAATAAGTCTGGTAGCACCATCGTTTTGTAATGAGTTAATGGCTTTACAGAAATCAGGAACAATGCTTTCAGAAAATTGTTGAATACTCAGGTAGCCAATATTGTCTTCGAAAACTTGAAGCTTCTTGATATGTGAAACGTTAATTTCATCAACGGTAACCATGTGTGCTGACCATTCGCTTGAGGGTTCTTTTGCAGTGCTAATTTGTATAGACCCTCTGGGAAAGCTTCTCAGTAATCCGATGAGTTGCGATAGATTAGAGTCTTTCATACTGTCTCCATTGACTTCGACTATGAAGGTGTTTGCTTGTATTCCAGCTTGTTCGGCTGGTGAATTCTCGACGACATCAGTGATGAGAATTCCTAAATCAGTTTCTCTTAGGGCTACGCCGATTCCGATATAAGACCGTGAGGTTGATTGATTGAATGCATGGTAATTCTCAGGCGTTAGATACCCAGAGTATTCGTCAAGGGGAGTGAGTAGGCCAGAGATCGATGAAGTTGCAAGGTCTTCATAGTTGGTTGATTCAGGATTTATGTAGTAGGTTCGAACATAGGCGAGTGCTTTGGCATATTTAATGACTTGTTGCCAATAATTTAATGATAGAAATTCTCCAAGGTGAGGCTTTGTACTGAATTGGAAAAGAAGGCAGAATGCGACGAATACGCTAAACGTGTAAATTGAGATTTTTTTTAAAAAGGGCATGATCGAGTTACCAGTTAAACTTATCGCCAGTAAAAAAGGTTTCATTCAAGGATGCGAGAAGATTTTCCATGGAGGTGTTAAGAGTCGGATGAATGAATTTAGGTGCTATTTCAGTTAGTGGGAGCAATACAAAATCGCGTTCAGCGATTTTCGGATGAGGAACGGTAATATTGTTACTCATAATATGTTCATTCCCATAAAATAGCAAATCGAGATCTATTGCTCTTGGGCCATTAACGCGTGTTTTATTTTTTCCTAAAACAGTCTCAATGGTTTGCATTTTTTCAAATAATGCTTCTGACGATAGTGATGTTTGAACCTGAACGACGGCGTTGAGAAAGTCCGGTTGATCTTTGGGGCCGTAGGGTTTTGTTTTATAGCATGAAGAAGATTGAATAACAGTTGTATCTTGAGCCAATAGGGTTCGTGCTTCTAAAAAGTTGGTCAACGGGTCTCCAATATTTGCCCCTAACGCGATGAATATATTTTTATTCATTTTAAATCTACGGACAAATTTTTGATAGTTTGAATGGCTTGATAACTTTCTTGGACATCATGAACTCGGAAAATAGTTACCCCTTTCTGATAACAATGGATAATTGAAGCGATCGATGCTCCGAGCCGTTCATTTGTTTCTACATCAAAGAGTTTTCCTATCCATGATTTTCGAGATGTTCCTATTAATAAATTCCAGTTTGGGCATATGAATTGTTCGATATGTTTTAGTATAGCTAG
The DNA here is from genome assembly GCA_963924785.1 of uncultured Opitutales bacterium. Taxonomy (GTDB): domain Bacteria; phylum Verrucomicrobiota; class Verrucomicrobiia; order Opitutales; family CAJWYM01; genus CAWUTK01. The sequence goes on along the minus strand of CAWUTK010000117.1, from coordinate 14,819 downwards.
GTTTTGTTCTAGGGTTTTTCCAAAACCGATGCCGGGGTCCATGCAGATGTAGGGAATGTTGTAGTTCTTTGATACTTCCAATCGTTTTTCAAAATAGGAGCGAATATCGCTGATGATGTTCTCATATTGAGTGTTTTCTTGCATGACATCAGGGGCTCCTGAAGTGTGCATGAGGATTAAACCCGCTTGGTGTTTTTCTGCATATTCAAAAAGTTGTTCATTACCGCCCATGATATCATTAATGAGGTGAACGCCTTCCTCTAATACGAGTTTTTGAACTTCAGGTTTGTAACTGTCGACTGATATTAGGAATTCTCCTTTGGTTAAAATTTGAATAACGGGAAGGATTCGATCGATTTCTTCTTGTGCGGAGATCGCTTTGCTACCAGGCCTACTGCTTTCCCCACCAATATCGATTATGGTAGCACCCTTTTTAACCATTGTAAGGGCATGTTCAACGGCAAGTTCGGTGTTTATGTATTCGTTCCCGTCACTGAAAGAATCGGGAGTGACATTGAGGACGCCCATAATAGAGGTGGTCTTTAATTCATCAAATTTTTTATTCATGGAATAACGAGAACCGCGAATGTTGTTTCGAGAAAGATTTAAGGAAGCGGTATTCTTATGAAAAAAGTAGTTCCAATGCCTTCTTTACTTTCAAGCCAAAGCTTTCCTTGGTGCTCTTTTGTCACAATGGAGTGTGCAATAGCAAGCCCTTGGCCTGTTCCTTTTCCAACTTCTTTTGTCGTGAAAAATAATTCGAAAATGCGCTTCACGTTTTTTTCTGGAATACCAACACCTGTGTCGGAAATTCGAATTTCGACTTCGTCACCTACTTGATGAGTCTTAATTGTGATTGTTCCTTTATCGCTATTAGGCCTTTCTTTTTCTTCAATGGCTTGAGCCGCATTAATGATCAAGTTTAGGATGGCTTGATTTAGTTGGTCTTGGCGGCAGGGGACGGGAGGAAGAGATACTTGGAAATCCGTAACTAGATTTGCAACGTATCGCCATTCATTTCGTGAAACGGTGATGGTCGTTTCAATGGCATGATTTAAATCAACAGCAACTTTTTTGGTTCGACTCGGGTGAGCGAATTCCTTCATTGAGCGAACGATAGATGCGACTCTATCAAGGCCTTCTTGGCATTGGCTTAGGGTAAGAGGGATTTCGTCTTTAAAGTAGGATAACTTCTCGCTGTCAATTTGAGACATTAATTCATCAACTTCTTGCTTGTTGAGATTGCCATTTTTTGCCCATTTCTTTTTTAAGTCTAAAATATTGTTAATGGGCATGCTGATTTCTATCCAGGAATCAGAGATGAATGTAAGGTTGCTGCCAATGTATTGAATCGGAGTATTTATTTCGTGTGCAACACCGGCTGAAAGTTGCCCTATGCCTTCAAGTTTTCTGGCTTGTTGTAATTGGCTTTGCAGTGCTTTCTTTTGTGTTAGGTCTGTTCCAACTAGAATATAACCAATGTGCTTTTTGTCCAACCTGCTTCTAAGCGATGTGACTGTCAAGCTGGCGTAGTGTGTGTTTTCATCTTTATCGCTGAACGAAATTTCTTCAATACGCATAGGTTGTAAGCTATCCTTACATGCGTGAATTAAATCAACGAGACTTTGAGAGGGCCACGTTATTGGAACATCAGAGAAACTGTGGCCTAGTGCTTCAATAGATGAAATGCCGAAAAGATCGTTTGCGGCATGATTCCATCGTGTGACTTGAAGCTCTGGGTTAAGTTCGATGAGAACTGATGATATGGAGTTTAATGATTGTTCCGTCTGTTCATGGGCTGAATATAAATCGGCCCTCATTGCCTTTAGACGCGCTGTCCTAACAACTGAATCCGTGACAAAACCAAGTTCGGTTTTGATAATTTTGATCAATCGAGTGACCTTTTCATCAATATGCTGGTTTAGCAGCAGGGTTAATCGGCCACAAATTTTTTCTTTGGCCTTGAGGTCAATGAAAACGGCTTCTTGTTGGCACGAGTCCGCTGTTGTTTCATTGGATTGAATGTCTCCAATAAATATTTTTTCGCAGGGGTAGTTTCGGTTTAGTTGTTCTAGGAAAGTTATGGCTTCTGGGCCTCGTTCATTTTCGTTTACGCCAATGTAATCGATTTCTCCTCTAAAGATCGGAAAGGAAAAGGAGCCAAAGCTGACTTCGTCCCTAATTAAAGGAATTGAAAAGGCAGAGAGGTTAACGTCGAGGAGTTGATTAACAAAGTGTAAAACTTCTTTTGCTAAATCGACTTCATTTTCAGTAGAAAAAGTGATTTGCCTAAAACGATTAACAATATTTGTTTCTTCCAGCAACTTTTCTAACATCCTAGTGAGCTTTTGGTAAATGTCTGTTGTGCTGTTTTTTGAGCTAGACGTTATAGTTTTTTTCTTTGGGGCTTCTTTTAAAGCTTTAGTTATTGTGGGGAATAACTCTTTTTTGAGGTTTTTCTTTAGAATGAGACCTTGAGCAGATGAGCCTTTAGGGGAATAACGATTTATTTCTCTTTCGATTCCGGAACACAATATAACTGGAATATGTGCAGAATTGGGATCCTCTTTTATTAATTTGCAAAGTTCATAACCACTAAGTCCAGGCATGATTATATCACAGAGGACTATTTGTGGTTGTTTTGTTATTATTTCTTTTAGCCCATCAAGGCTATTGGTTGCTTGATGAACATTGAAATTGTTTTGCTTGAGAAGAACTGTGAGTAGGGTGAGTAATTCCGGATCGTCATCAATAATGACAATATCTATTTTGGGTGAATCTGAACTTGGGGTACTCATAATGGCTAATTCTCAAATATTATCCTAGCTAAACCTTTTTTGGCAATATCCAAAATTAGGGTTATTTTGGTGAATTTCATTTAAGCACGGAGGTGCTAAAATTGAATTAAAGCTTACACTGAAACCCGTTTTTCAAATAACGTGTAGGTGTCTATCTTCTGCAGATTTTTTAGCAGATTTCGGTGAAGGCATACAATTGATGGAAATTAGGCAAAAAAAAACGCTTCAACTGAATGAAGCGTTTTTTGAAATTAACAATAAATATGAATTACATATTTTCGTGTCTGAGCCTAAGCATATTGCTGAATTTCGCGACTTTCATTCCGCGTCTTTTTGCTTCAGAAGGTTTTTCGAAATATCTTTTAGCTCGAACGTCACGAATTGTTCCTTCGCGGTCGAGTCTTTTCTTTAAGCGTCTTAAGGCCCTTTCTACTGGTTCGCCTTTCCTTATTTTGATTTCTATTGACATATGATTTTCTAGTTAAAATTTAGAGCCACTTACAAAAGAAGGATCATTGGTATCTGTCAAATGCTTTTTGTTAATAAGTTGAATATCTTTTGGCTGACAAATTTCAGTAAAAGGTGTGAACTGCTTTTTGATGAGTGGAAAAGATAAAGAATTTGTTCATTTACACGTTCATACCGACTACAGTTTGTTAGACGGTTGCAGTCGAGTGGATCGGCTGTGCACGCGTGCTGAAGAGCTTGGTATGAAGGCGCTTGCGATTACTGACCATGGCAACATGTACGGTTTTACGAACTTCTACAAGCAGGCGAAATCGCATGGATTAAATCCATTAATGGGCTGTGAAGTTTATTTGGTCTATGAGGATTATTTTGCAGAAGGTGGAGACCGGGCTCAGCAAAAGACATATCATATGGGGTTGTTGGCGAAGAATTTCGTTGGTTATCAGAACCTTGTGAAAATCGTATCGCATGCTCATGTGGAGGGATTTTATCGTCGACCTCGAACAAACATGGCAATGCTTGCGGCTCATTCAGAGGGATTAATTGCTTTTTCGGGTTGTTTAGCGGCTGTTGTGCCTAGGTTCCTGCAAGGGGGAGATTATCAAGGTGCGAGAGAGGCCGTGGGGAAATTTGTTTCCATTTTTGGGAAAGAAAATTTTTTTATCGAAATAATGGACCACGGGATCAAGGATCAACAGCAGATTATCCCTGATTTATTGAAATTAGCTGAAGAATTTGATTTGAAAGTGATTTGTTCAAATGATGTTCACTATGTGATGGACACTGATTGGGAACCACATGATTCATTGCTGTGTATTCAAACAGGAAGTCATTTGTCTTCAGAAAATCGTATGCGCTATGATTCGCATCAGTTTTATCTGAAATCTCGCAATGAGATGGAGTTGATTTTTAAAGAAAGGCCAGATGCGATTATTAACACCTCTGCGGTTGCCGAGATGTGCGATGTTAAATTGCCTTTTGGTGAAAATCATTACCCCGTTTTTAAATCTGATATAGAAATTTTTTCTACGAATGCTGATAAGTTAGATACTATTCTCGATTCCTATGTAACGCTTAAAAACGGCCTTAATGAACAAAATGGTCTTGATGACCGAATTACGATCCCAGAAGAGGATAGGATTAAAATTCGAAAGAATGGTTCTTACCTTTTAGATCAATGTAAAATCGGGTTAAAGGATAGATATGGTGTGGATTACGATAATCCGGCGGATTATGTCTTAGCTGAAGGTGAAGAAGAGGGTTGGGCCGAGAAGTTAAGTAATCAAGTTGATTTTGAATTAAGTATTATCGCGGGTACCGGTTTTGTTGATTATTTTTTAATTGTTTGGGACTTTATCAAATGGGCGAGAGAGCAATCTATTCCTGTTGGGCCAGGCCGTGGTTCTGGTGCGGGTTCACTCGTAGCTTATGTTTTAAGGATAACGGATATTGATCCATTTCGCTTTGGGCTTTTATTTGAGAGATTTCTAAACCCTGAGAGAGTTTCGCCACCCGATTTTGATATCGATTTTTGCATGAGGCGACGTGACTTAGTGGTGGATTATGTTCGTGAGAAGTATGGCAAAGACTGCGTTGCGAATATTATTACTTATGGAACGTTTGGGGCCAAAATGGTTGTACGTGATTTAGCGAGAGTCAATGAAATCCCTTACGCCGATGCGGACAGAATTGCGAAGATGATACCTGATGAATTAGGTATTACTTTGGCAGAAGCCGTTGAAAAATCAGAAGATTTAAAGAAAGAAGTTCAGTCGAATCCAGTTGTTCGCGTAATTATTGAGCAAGGGAAAGTCATTGAAGGCATGGTTCGCAATACAGGTAAGCATGCTTGTGGAGTGATTATTGCAGACCAGCCCTTAACGGAGTTGATTCCCGTGACATTGCAGGAAGGGGATTTGACCACTCAGTATGCGAAGGGGCCTGTTGAGGACTTGGGTTTACTCAAGATGGACTTTCTTGGATTAAAGACTTTAACCGTTATCAGTGATGCTCAGGACAATGTAAGGCATTCCCATAATTTACCCGATTTCGATGTTGAAACGGTTTCTTTTGAGAATGATAAAACCTTTGAATTGCTGAATTCTGGAAATACAGTGGGTGTGTTTCAGTTAGAGTCTGAAGGGATGCAAAGTTTATGTCGCCAATTTGGACTTTCTAAAATTGATGAAATCATCGCTTTGATTGCCCTTTATCGTCCAGGTCCGATGCAGTTTATTCCGGATTATATTAGAGGGAAAAAAGAGCCAGAAACGGTAAAGTATCCTCACCCTTTACTAGAAGAGGTTTGTCGGGAAACTTACGGCATAATGGTTTATCAGGAACAGGTCATGGCGGCGGCAAGAACCATTGCTGGATTTTCGTTGGGTGCGGCGGATATTTTGAGGCGTGCCATGGGCAAGAAAAACGCTGATGTTATGGCGAAGCAGCGTTCTATCTTTGTTGAGGGTGCTGGTAGTGTTAATAATATTCCGAAGAAGAAAGCTGAAGAAATATTTAGCATGTTGGAGAAATTTGCTGAATATGGTTTTAATAAATCACACTCGGCTGCTTATGCATTTCTATCCTATCGAACCGCTTATTTAAAAGCCAATTATCCTGTTGATTTTATGGCGGCCCTTTTATCAACCGAGCTTGGTAATGCGGATAAATTAGCTCATTTTATTCAAGAATGTGAGGCTATGGGGATTCCTGTTCTGGGACCTGATATTAATAATTCGAGAGAAAATTTCACATCGGTTATTGATAGTGACAATCCTGGGGTAGGGCAGATTCGATTTGGTTTAGCCGCGATTAGAGGAGTAGGGGATACCGCGGCGCAGAGTATTATTGCAGAGCGAAATGAGAATGGACCTTTTAAAGATTTTGGTGATTTCGCTTATCGAGTAGATGCTAACAAACGCGTGTTGGAACATTTGATTAAAGCAGGTGCTTTCGACTTCCTCGATTCGGGTAGGGCATATTTGTTAGACGAGTACGAATATGTGGTGAAAGAAGTTGAGACGATGAAGGCGGATGAGGCTAGTGGTCAAAGCACTTTGGATTTGTTTGGAGGCGGTGCGGCTCAGTCTAATAATGACGACAAGAAAATCGTTATGCCAGCACATCGTGGTCAGGAAATGCCTATGTTTGAAAAGCTTGAATTTGAAAAAGAGTTGTTAGGTTTTTATCTGTCTGGGCATCCTGTAAATGAATATTTCGGAGTCGCTGAATTATTGACGACAATAGAGGCAGATAAATTGTCAGAGAAGGCTAATCATACTCCGTTTCGACTCTGTGGGATTATGTCAGGGTTAAATAAACGATTAACTAAGCAGCGTAATGAACCATGGGCGTTTTTTACGATTGGAACAAAGCGAAATAATTTCCAGGTGAATATGTTTCCTAAGGTGTATAGTGAGCATGGGCATCATCTTCAAGAGGGTAAAATCTTTGTCGTTGAAGGGACTATTAGCAATAAAGAGGATAATGTTCGTTTGAATTCGAATAAGGTTCAGTTCCTGGACAGTTACATGACTCAGGTGGTGGAGGAAGTTACATGGGTCATTTCTCCCAATGGGCAGTCGGAAAACTTTATTCATGATTTGAAGCGTTCTATCATGGCAAAGCCCGGGAGAAATAGAGTTCATGTTGGGTTTGATTTAGGAAATGAAGAAGTCGCATTAGCAGAACTTCCGAGTTCACTCTCAATGACACTGAATGGGAGTTTGTTTAAGGAGCTAAGGAACCACCCGGCAGTAACCGGCGCCTTGTTGAAAATAGAAGAAATGAGTGAGGTTCCGGAAGAACCTCATTGGAAAAGGCGTTAGTTTGAACTCCAGAGAAAGCTCGTTTTTTCTGCGAAGATAATTCCCTGTTTGTCCAAAAAGCTGATTTTCCATGCTACGGGTTTTATTTTGCTGTTTATCCAGTCGGATCCAGTTAAACCAACTAATAAATCGCGCGAGTATTTGTTGATTTCAGGAATGGCTAGTTCTTTTTTCGCCACATCATTTTTCCCTTCAGGGATCCATTCTAAAATGATTCTACCGTCTGCAGGGAGATGGCTAATTTTTTTGTTGAAACTGATTGCGAAATAGTACCCGCTACGATCGCTTTCATTTGTTCGTGCAATGATTCGGTGACGAGTGTTTTCTTTGTAATTGAAATGTTCATGTATGGATGAAAATGCTTTGGCTTCAATGTATGTTTCGGAAATACGGCTAATCTTTAGATTGGTCGGAGTTACTGCCCATAGGTTATACTGAGAGAATAGGATTAAGATGGATGTTATTATGATTTTCATTGTGTGTTAGTATTTAAAGTTTTGATTAAAGTTGTCAATTGCTTGGATTTGATTTTCCTCCTGCAGGGAGGCTGAATTGAAAAGTGGCACCCTTTCCGTTTCCATTAATTGCTTAAAGCTAAGTATTTTAAGGGCCGGAGCCTTGATGTGAATGTGAGCATCCATCATTTCATTTAGCAAGTTCGCTGCTTTCCCTATACCGATATTTAAAATTTCGGTAAGAATATCAATATGTTCTTCAGTAAAAGTCATGATAGGCTATAAGTAGGGTTGAGTTCCGTATTATGAACAGATTTCAAGTATCTTTGCTATCACTTAGAGACTCCCTTTTTCCTTTTGGAACATAGCGACTGCTCCAGAGGACATCACTCGATTATATGACGATTCCTGAATATCTGCTGATACGACTAGGCAGGGTACATCTATATCAGCTTTTAATATTTCACCTAATAACCAAAATCCATCATATTCAGGCATTAATAAATCGGTAACAATAATGTCTGGCTTGAAGTTCGCAATGGCATCAAATCCTTCTTTGCCATTGTAGGCCATATGCGTTTCAACCCCTGCCTTTTCAACAGCTTCCTTTAACCTTTTGACCGTGAACTTTGAGTCATCAACAAGTAGAACTTTCTTTCCGTTAGGCATGATATGTACTTAAATAAAAGTTGTTATGCTAGTAACTGCAGCAAATTAGTATAAAAACCCCCGAAAGTCACTGATTGCAAGTTTAATTGTTTGAATGTGGCCTTTGATCAGAATACTTCGTTGGATTTGATCGATTGGATTAAAATGGTGTTTTGTTGTATGGATTCGCCGACGTTGTCTTTATAGTAGACTTATTAATAGGGAAATGAGCCATGGTGATTTTAAACTTCTCATAGTGAGTAAATTAATTTAGCTTAACGGTTAATTATGAAATATTTACTATTATCAATACTCGCAATCAGCTTCTTTTCGGTAACTGCAATCGGCCAGGACAAGGCTTATTTAAGTGAAGATTTGCAAGGGATTGCATTTCTTAAATCAATGGATGATGTTCAAGCCGAAGGGGTTGAGTCTCCTTATGCATTGAAGACCAGCTACGAAGGATTGTTTTTGAAAAATGTCCAACCACCGAATTTATTAGCTTTTTCAGAGATATTTAGTTCGTCTTTAGGACAGAAGGTAACGTTAGAGGATATTGAAAAGATCATAGGAGACGTGGTTTTGTTTTATCGTGAAAATGGTCAACCAGTGGTAAATGTATTTGTTCCGCCACAAGGTGTGAAACATGATATTATCCAAGTTGTAGTAATTGAGGCGACGTTGGGTGAGATACGAATTGAAGGAAATGAATTTTTTGCAACGGAGAAGATCGCTTCTTTGTTTCGCTCCGTTCCAGGAGAGACGCTTGATTCTGCAGTGGTTCAGGATGACGTGACACTTTTGAATAAAAACCCTTATCGAACCATAGAGATGGTTTATGAAGAGGGTAAAGAAAAAGGAACTACGGATGTGGTTCTAACGGTTGATGATAAAAAGCCGATGAAATATACTTTGGCTTTTGAGGACTCTGGAAATGCTTTAACTGAAGATGAACGTGTTAATTTAGGCTGGAATTGGGGAAATGCTTTCAATCGTGGCGATGTTATCAATTATGGCCTTTCCGCTGACCCTCATGGACGATTTTTAAAAGCTCACAGTGTTTCTTATTCTACGAATTTCCCATGGGGGCATGATCTTTCCCTAAATGGAAGTTTTGCTAAAAATGGTGCCGATTTCCCTGATCCATCTTTGAAGATTGATGGTTTGAGTTGGGGCGGTGGAATTAATTACTCCATGCCATTACCGGAAATTAGCAGTGTTGAAGGTTATGTTCAAAATCTTGTTTTAGGATATGCGTTTAGTAGAAGTAATAACTCATTGGCTTTTGGTCAGGTTCAGATTTCAAACACGAAGAGTGATACCTCTGAATTCAGTTTGAGTTATAGTGGTAGCCTTCCTGATAAACTAGGAATGACTATAGTCGGGGCTAGTTTGTTTTATAGTCCTGGGGGAATGACGAGTCATAATAGCAAAGCTGATTTGGCTGCGTCTGGTGCTAATAATAATCAGTATGAGCGCATTTTGTTCAATGTGAATAGAATCACTATGCTGCCGAAAAATTTCATTTGGAATGTCGGAACACAATTTCAGTTTGCAAGCACCAATCTTCCAGGTGGCGGTAAGTTCGGTATGGGCGGTTGGATGACATTGCCGGGATATGATGAGCGTGAGGCAAATGGTGACGAAGGCTTTCTTGTTATGACAGATGTGACGACACCACCAATTGTAGTCTCTAAGTACTTTAATCAAGAATGGGAAGATTCACTTAAACTTAGAGCATTTTTTGGATATGGTAACACAAGTGTGAAGCAATTTGACTCTACGACTATAAATCCACATATCACAATGATGAGTGTTGGGCCAGGTTTACGTTATGCTGTTGGAGAAAATTTAACGTTTCGTTTTGATTATGGTTGGCAGTTGAAGGATTCCGGTGGAAGCCTTTTAACACGTAGGCCTTATAATCATAGAGGGCACTTTTCTTTAGGTCTTAGCTACTAAGTCTGTTTTATCTTTAGCCCTTTGGGGTAATAAAAAGCCTACTTTTTTCAGTAGGCTTTTTTATGAAGAACGTTGTCTTGATGCTTCAAAGAGGCAAACACCTGTTGCAACTGAAACATTGAGGCATTCGACATCACCATGCATTGGGATTTTGACGATATGATCACATTTATCACCGGTGAGTTTTCTTATACCCATGCCTTCTGCGCCTAATACAAGCGCTAGTGGAATGTTGAGGTCTTGTTCGTAAATAGTTGTGTTTGTCCGATCAGATGTTCCGATGACGCAAATATCAAGATCATGTAAAAGATCTAGAGTCCGTGAAATGTTGGTAACGCGTGCAATTGGTGTTTTGTGGGCAGCTCCGCAAGCGATTTTAGTAACAGTTTCTGTAATGGGCGAAGCTTTGTCGTAGGGGATTATGACTAGATGGGCGCCGACTGCGTTTGCGGTTCTAATACAAGCACCTAGATTGTGTGGGTCTTGCACGCAATCTAAGACGAGGATAAAAGGTTTTGAGACCTTGCTGAGTATATCTTCGATGTCATATTCATCATAAGTTTTTACAGGTACATGCGTGGAAGCATGTTTATTTTGCCGAGGCCCTTTGGACTGATTTTTTTTTGCCATGAATTTTCGTCTGTTGAAGAGGTTAAAGTATTGATAGATTGACATTTTTCAATACTTTATGGCTTTTGGTTATCTAATCGAAATATTCTGAAATTATAATTATGGATTGGCATTATATAGATTTAAGCGGGCAAACAATTGGGCCGATTGACGAAATGGAGCTTATTGCTCTAATGGATTCAGGTGTATTGACGGCTGAATCGTGGGTTTTTCGTGAAGGGTTTGATGACTGGATGACGATAGGAAGTAGTCCATTGTCCCACCATTTCAAGAAGCCTAAGGCTGCGTTAAAATCGTCGGATACTAAGCCTAAGCCTGCGAGTTCCCAAAAGGAAATTTCTAAACCTGAGAAGAAAAGTGGTTTTTTAAAAGGTATTATCGTTGGGTTTCTACTTTGTTTCGCGATATTATCTTCTCTTTATTTTGGGACAGATGTTATTGTGAATGCTCGGGCTAGTATCGAGGATCAAGTTGTTGAGCCTGAAAGATTGGGTGTTCAGGAGATTTTTGAATCGTCAGAAGAGGGAACTAAGATTCAGGCAGTTGATGAAGTTGAAATTGTGTCGAATGAGGTTGCCCCCCCCTCAGATGATGAAATGAAGTTTGCCAAGTTGTTGGAATCTGCTGAAGCCGGGAATGTTGATGCACAACACGAAGTCGGTGAATGTTACTACTTTGGAAAGCTTCAAAAGAATGATTTTACGAAGGCGGCTGAGTGGTACCTTAAAGCGGCAGAGAATGGACATGCTAATGCGCAAACGAACATTGCTGCTATGTTGGTGGCTGGCCAGGGTGTAGAGAAAAATATAGAAGAAGCCGTAAAATGGGTGAAGCGATCTGTGGAGCAGGGTTTTGCAAAGGGGGAAGCGTGTATGGGGAGTCTGTATGAAAAAGGGTTAGGAGTGCCCCTTGATTACGAGTTAGCGCTGTCTTATTATGAAATATCTGCGAGTAAAGGCTATTTGAAATCACAATTGACTTTGGGGGAGATGTATTTGAAAGGTCGGGGTGTTGCGAAAGATTTAAGTAAAGCAGCAGGCTGGTATGGGAAAGCTGCAGTTGCTGGAGATTTAGATGCTCAGAATGCTTTTGGAACCATGCTGCTGAGAGGTATGGGTGTTACCCGAAATGAAGCCGAGGGATTGAAGTGGATGAAGTCGGCAGCTGAAGCTGGGCATCCTACAGCCATTTTGAATTTAAAAAAACTACAAGAAAATCAATTGAATTAGACGAGCGATTATGAAGTTTAAAGAGGAATATTTATCGGTTATAGAAGTATTAGAGCACTTACACCCTTATCCTAGGGTTTTACAGAAGACGAATGACATTGTTCGTGATGTGAATTTGGATATGAAAAAACTCGTTAGTTTCATCTCAACGGATAGTAATCTCACTGCGAACATTATCCGTGTGAGTAATAGTGCTTATTATGGGTTTGATCTAGAGTGTCGGAATTTAGCTGAATCAATTAATCGAATCGGTATTGAAGAAGTTAAACGTATAATCAAACTCTTTATCGCGAAAGACGTTAAGTCTAGTAAACTCGACTTATATGGAATGAGTTCCGAGGAATATTGGTGTAGATCCGCTTCGGCTGGTATTCTTATGGAAAACTTGACGCAATTTTCGAGAAAAGATCCGATTGATGCCTACACTATCGGGATCCTGCATTTAATCGGAAAAGTTTTGTTAAATGAAATTTTCAAGCAGAAGAAATTGAAGGCTTGGAATGGAACCAGTGACGTATTGAAGTTTGAAGTGCAGAAATTTGGTTGTAATTACGCTTATGCAGGTGCAATGTTGTTGAAGCGTTGGAACTATCCGCATGATGCGTGTCGTGCTTTATTAAGGCAGCTTGATGCTCCAAGTGCGTTGGAGATTGTAACACCTTATCATAATTCACTTAACTTTAGTTTGCAGTTACTCAAAGTAACTGGATTGGATTTTGAAGATTTGGAAAATCTTGATGATGTTAAGCATTTATTTTTAGATAAGTATAATGTTTCACATGCGGCTTTAAAGCATTGTCTGCTGGATTGTCAGAAAACGTACCGAGAGTTGAGGCGCGAGCTTTTTGGTGAAGAGGAAGTCGTTTAATTGAAACATATTGGAATTAGCAGAGATGGGTGAGAAAATTAGAATTCAGAAAATTATAGCCGAAAGCGGTTATTGTTCTCGTCGTAAAGCAGAGGAATTGATTCGTGAAGGAGTTGTGACCATTAATCGCTTGCCAGCCGAAATTGGGCAATCGGTTGATCCTTCGGATTGCACGATTAGGATTGGTTCAAGAGTATTAGCGGGTCAGCAGAAGAAGGTTACCTTTATGATGAACAAGCCTAAGGGAATTGTTTGTAGTAATGATGATCCTGTTGGTTTTAAGACTGTTTTTGATCTGATGAGACCAGATGATATTAAGCGCCGGATTTATTGCGCCGGTCGGTTAGATATGGACAGCGAAGGTCTTATGATTCTCACTAACGATGGGAAATTCGCAAATAAATTAACGCATCCTTCCAGATCTGTTATTAAGCGTTATCATGTTGAATTGAGTAAACCCTTTGATCGATCGTTGACGCCTAAATTATTAAAAGGCCGAAGCCTTGATGATGAATGGTTGAAATTTGATAAAGTGATTGCAGGCAGTGTTAGTGCGGGTATGGCAACTAAGATTGAAGTGCATTTAAATCATGGTAAGCGTAGAGAAATTCGTCGATTGATGGAGTCGTTTGGTTATTTTATTCGGAAATTAAAACGATTCCAGGTGGGTGATTTAGTCATGAAAAAATTAGGTCCCGGAAAGTATCGGGAGTTAACTGAGAAAGAAATTAAAATGTTAATGTAAGGGAGAATGGTTTCGGTGTTCGGGATATTTGAAAATTATCGACATCCGAAAGTTTTATAACATATTTTAAATTAATTCACCTTTAATTCTTATGCTTACTCCTGTTTTAAAAATATTTTTATTATCCTTCTTTAGTGTATTCAGTGTAAATGCACATGCTCAATTGAGGATGTCTGATTACCCTGATTATAACATTAAGGGGAAGTTGAGATTGTCTGGTATTGATGCTAGCAAAATTTCACCGATGAAAGTGTTGCTAGTTCGTGAACTAGATACTGCGACTCAAGATAAACTGAATAAAGGGATGGAGGCTTTTAATGCGCTGAAGTCAAAAGTGAGTGATGTTTCCTTTCCTGTTCTTGCCGCTAGCAATGAAGGTGTTTTTAATAATTCTTTAGCGCAATTAGTTGATGAAATGCCTTTTCCTAATACTCAGCAGTTAGAGGTGCAAGATCTCGGGATTATTGAGTTGGCTGCCCATAAAGATCTTGTTGAGCGATACACGAATGCTTTGAAGATGGTTCGGCCAGCAATGGCGAGCACAGATGTCCGGAAAATCAAAGAGGCGATAAGGGTTGATATCGTTAATAGGCAAACCGTTATTAATGATGGTTTTGATGGGGACACGATGAATGTTGATTTACTTGGGCTTAAAAAGGATTCTGTTGGTGGAGATATGCAAGGAGCCCGTTTAGTTGCGCAAGTAACTATTGATGATTTTTGGTTAGACCAAATGGCAGTATACATGGAAGAAGTCATGGGCGTGCTTTCAAAATTGCCGGTTAAGGTGGATGGCGTTCTTACTCCAGAGGAAGCATGGAATGTTTTTCATTTTACAAAAGCAGCTGATATGGATTTTGATATATCTATTGCGATTTTAGATGTAACAGAGGTTTCTTCGACAGGAGAATTTGAACTTTATGGAAAAGGGCAGGTTCTGGTTGCATTACCGCTTTATGGTGAAATGACGTATTTTGCTGAAGGCGAAAACTCGAATTTTGTAAGAGTGCAGCGCCAATAAATTTAAAATAATAAACCTACAAAGAATTAATTAATGAAAAGTAAACTAACTCTTTTTTTATCTCTATTAACACTTTTTTTTGGTGTTGTTTCTCTCGAAGCAAGATTAGGAGAATCTCGATCGGCTATAGAAGGCAGACTGTTAAAGTCGGGAGTGGGTATTGCCTAT
>CAWUTK010000116.1:0-5201 GCA_963924785.1 uncultured Opitutales bacterium | reverse complement strand
GATATTTTGAAATTTGAAAGCTTTAAGTCTGAGCCATCAAATGGCAAATGGTGGTTGAGGGACCGTAGGAAGACGCTTAACTTTATCGCTAATTATAAGCGTTCACTTGAAACAATGATAAAGGTTGTTTACTCAAAGAACTTTCTCAAGCAGACGAAGGATTTGATTTTTGCTGAAGTTACGGCAGATGTGAGTAAACGGAAGAGGGGTTTTAATGTTGAGGTGGCGATAATAGCTGAAGGGTTTGATTCTGTTGATATTCAACGTTCGATTTCAATGGGGCAGAACTTTATCGAAGAATCGGGAAAGCTTTGCCTATTGCCAGCTGATGTTGTTGATAGAGCTGAAACCTTGCAGCAATCAATTACGGGTAATCTTAAGCAACGTAGCTCTGCTGGATTTAAACAGTACATTGGAGCTCATCAAATCAATGATGCAGAAGATCTTTTTGCCGAAAATCTAGAAAACTGGAATCCTCCTGAAATATGGAAAGAGAAAAGTCTGTCGTTTAGAGATGTCACATCATTGCCATTTCCGAATATTAATAAGGATCTAATAGCCGCATTGAGGCCTTACCAAAAACTTGGGGTCGCATGGTTGACTCATTTATATAAGCATGAAATGGGGGGGATACTTGCCGATGAAATGGGCTTAGGTAAAACAATTCAAGCGTTGGCATTTATGTCTGCATTGAAATCTGAAAAGGAGGAGAGCTCTACCTTTCTTGTTGTATGCCCTGCAAGTCTAGTTGAAAACTGGAAGCGTGAAGCCAATACGTTTGCTAAAGAGTTGAAGGTTTATATTCACCATGGCTTGAAGCGTTTAAAGAGCGAAGTGGAATTTTTAAAACACGATTTGATTATTACGTCTTATGTTACTTTAGCTAATGATTTAACCCTGTTTAAAAAGATTACTTTCGATGCGATTATTGGTGATGAGGCTCAACATATAAAAAATAAGAAAACAAAAAATGCCCGAGCACTAATGACACTGAAAAGTGCTGGTCGTTTTCTTTTAACAGGAACGCCGATTGAAAACAGTTTAGATGACCTGCGAGGTTTATTCGAATTCCTGATGCCGGGCTATTTGGTTAAAACCCCTTCGAGTCTAAGTCGAGATGAGAAAGATTGGTATGATACTAGAAATAAGCAACAAGCTGCCTCTTATATCCTTCGGAGAACTAAACTTGAAGTTGCACCTGAATTACCTGACAAAATCGAAAAGGTCCTATATTGTAAAATGAGCGAATCTCAAGAATCGCTTTACAAGTCTATCCAAGAAAAAGCTCAACGTGAGATTTTTGAAATGGAAATGGCTGGTGCATCAATGGGAAGGATAAAAATGGCTGGTTTTACTCAATTGCTCAGACTTCGTCAGATTTGTGCAGAACCCAGAGTTGTTGATCCGGAGAAATCGGCTAATGATTCGGCGAAATTAAAGGCATTTATGGAGATATTGAACGAATCGATTGATGGAGGGCATAGAATTCTTCTGTTTTCGCAATTTGTTAAGGTTCTCGGGTTTGTGAAAGAGGCACTCGAGGATGAAGGCATTTCATATTCCTATTTAGACGGGAAAACAAAGAATCGACTGTCTGTATGTGATAACTTCAATAATGATAGCTCAATCCCTGTTTTCTTGATATCAACAAAAGCCGGCGGTGTTGGTTTAAATCTGACAGGTGCGGATACCATTGTTCACTATGATCCATGGTGGAATCCAGCAATTGAAGCCCAAGCAACGGATCGTGCCCATCGAATTGGACAAACGAAGGTTGTGACGTCAATTAAGCTTATTACTACGAATAGCGTAGAGGAAAAAGTCCTAGACTTGCAAAAGCGAAAGTACGCACTCCTTGAGGATTTACTGGATGCGAGTAATGAAGCTTCGTCAAAAATTGGTTTAGATGAAATAAAGGCAATTTTAGATTGAAAACTAGGTGTTTTCTGATTGAATTTTCGCCTTTCTATAAGAATTTTCCAAGAAATACTAAGAACACATAAAAAAACACTATGTCGAATACACAACATACATACGCTTTCGGTAATAAAACCGATTGTGATTCATCAATGAAAAACCTATTAGGTGGAAAAGGTGCAAATTTAGCTGAAATGGCTAAAATTGGTCTTCCAGTTCCTCCAGGATTCACAATTACAACAGACGTTTGCGTTCATTATTACGACAACGAGAAGACGTATCCTTCTGACCTTCAAGCTCAAATAGAAGCTTCAGTTAAAGCAGTGGAAGAAGAAACAGGTAATGTTCTTGGTGATGCTAGCAATCCTCTACTTTTCTCAGTTCGTTCAGGTGCACGTGAGTCTATGCCAGGAATGATGGATACTATCCTTAATTTGGGACTAAATGATAAAACGGTTAAGGGGCTAGCTAAAAAGACGGGTAATCCTCGTTTTGCATATGATTGCTATCGTCGTTTTATTCAAATGTATGGTGATGTTGTAATGGGTGTTCAGCCATTGACTGAAGATGCTCATGAGCCATTCGATGCGGTTCTTGAAAAGCATAAAGAAAAGAACAATGTTGAACTTGATTCAGATTTAACAGCTGAGCAACTTCAAGATATCATTGCTGAGTTCCAAGAACTTATTAAAGAAAGAACCGGTGGTGCATTTCCACAAGACGTAAATGAGCAGCTAAATGGTTCGATTGGAGCGGTTTTTAATTCTTGGGGAAATGAAAGAGCGACAATTTATCGTCAAAAATACAACATTCCTGCAGAATGGGGAACAGCTGTAAATGTTCAAGCGATGGTATTTGGTAACATGGGTGATGACTGTGCAACTGGTGTTGCTTTCACACGTGACCCAGCTAATGGTGACAAAGTGTTCTATGGTGAGTACTTAATTAATGCGCAAGGTGAAGACGTTGTTGCGGGTATCAGGACTCCAAAAGCAATTGAAGAGCTTAAAGGCGAAATGCCAGATTCTCATGCTGAACTTGTAGAAGTTTTGAAGACATTAGAATCTCATTTCAAAGACATGCAGGATTTTGAGTTTACGATTGAAAATCATAAGCTCTATATGCTTCAAACACGTAACGGTAAAAGAACAGGCCTTGCGGCGGTTAAAATCGCAACAGATTTAGTTGAAGAAGGTCTTATCGACAAAAAAACGGCTATTAAGAAAGTACCACCAGAATCAATTTCTAGTTTATTGATTCCTATTTTCGACGAAGCCGGAAAAAAAGAGGCTCAGCATATTGCAACTGGTTTACCAGCTGGTCCAGGTGCTGCTTCAGGAAAAGTTGTATTTAGTGCACATGATGCCGAAGTCTTACAAAATAAGGGAGAGCACGCGATTCTTTGTCGTACAGAAACCTCTCCGGAAGACATCAAGGGAATGCTTGCTTCAGAAGGTATTCTTACTAGTCGCGGTGGTGTAAGTTCACACGCGGCACTCGTAGCAAGACAGATGGGTAAGGTTTGTGTCTGTGGTGCTCAAGATATTATCATGAACTATGATCATCAAACATTGAAAGTGGGTGATATTGTTGTAAAAGCAGGAGACTCTATGTCAATTGACGGAACAACTGGTGAAGTGTTTGTCGGTTATGTTAAAACAGCACCTTCAGAAGTGAATCAAGTTCTTGAAGGTAAACTTAAAGCAGAAGATAGTAAAACGTATCAGATGTTTGATAAAATCATGAAATGGTCTGATGAGTTCCGCACACTAGGAATCAGAACTAATTCAGATAGCCCAGCTCAAGCAGCCTTGGCTATCAAGTTAGGTGCTGAAGGTATCGGTCTTTGTCGAACAGAGCATATGTTCTTTGAAGGTGAGCGTATTGACTTCATGCGTGAGATGATTCTTGCTGAAAACGTAGACCAAAGAAAAGCAGCATTAGAAAAATTGCTTCCATATCAAAGAGAAGACTTCGCTGGTTTATTCAGAGCAATGAAGGGTCAACCTGTAACAATTCGTTTACTTGACCCTCCATTACATGAATTCTTGCCGCATGATGATGCTACTCGTAATGCATTGGCGGAAAGCTTAAACATCTCTGTTGATTTCATTAATGAGCGTGTTAAAGCACTTCATGAGTTGAATCCAATGTTGGGTCATCGTGGTTGCCGTTTAGGTGTTTCTTATCCTGAAATTACTGAAATGCAAGCTAGAGCAATTTTCGAAGCAGCAGCTGAAGTAAAAGCTGAAGGCGATATCGATGTTGAGCCAGAAGTGATGATCCCATTAGTTGGTTTTTCAGGTGAGTTGAAGAATCAAACAGCAATCGTTCGTAAAGTTGCAGATCAAGTAATGGCGGACAAGGGTGTTAAGATTAAGTACTTAGTTGGAACTATGATCGAAATTCCTCGTGCAGCATTAGTTGCTGATGAAATTGCTGAAACGGCAGAGTTCTTCAGTTTCGGAACAAACGACTTAACTCAGACTGGTCTTGGAATGAGTCGTGATGACGTAGGAAGTTTCCTTCCTAAATATACTGAACTTGAAATCATTAACCAGAACCCGTTTGCATCGATAGATCAAGCAGGTGTTGGTAAATTAGTTCAAATGGGCGCTGATCTTGGCCGTAAAGCTAGACCGAACATTAAACTCGGTATTTGTGGTGAGCATGGTGGTGATCCACAATCAATTGGCTTCTTTAATAGTGTGCCTTTGGATTATATCAGTTGTTCTCCAACTCGTATTCCTGTTGCTCGTATTGCAGCAGCACAAGCAGCATTAGATGCGTAAATTCATTTAATAGAAATTATTAAAAAAGAGGGGTCTTAATGATCCCTCTTTTTTTGTGCCTAAAACTGTCATTATATTTATACCGAAAGCGTTCTGCCTATTAATATCCAGCACTTCTCCATGGTTTTCCGAATTACGTTAGTTTTGAAAATTGGCCTTTGGTAAATTAAAAATACCACCACGGAGACACAGAGAGGACGTAGAGAAACATGAAACTATGGTATTCGTTGTTTTGTAAGTGTCCGGTCTTCGACCTATGCCCCAGCTAGGGCCAATAAAAAGGCCTCTTCACGGATTTGCGTTTTTTTGAGACGAGAATCTCCGCTCGAAGATCACGGTATTGAGTTAATCTCTATCTTATGGTTTTACCCCTAGCGGGTTTGGGGCGGCAATGAGCCCCATTTTTTTGTAATAAATATAGATTCTTGTAAAGATGTGCTGATTGTCGTTTCTTTTAGTTTAAACGAAAAAAAGGAAACATTATGACAACCA
>CAWUTK010000115.1:0-5276 GCA_963924785.1 uncultured Opitutales bacterium | reverse complement strand
TATAAGGATTTAGCGGATCTTGAAGCTCTAGGTGAAATCTAGATTGAATAATTAAATTACTAGGCGTAAACGAACACTTAATATAGGATCAGTTTTTTTAACGACTGATAATCAGTCTTTCCAGTGCCGAGTTTCGGTATTTCGTCGAGTTGTTTGATTTCATTGATTCTTGCAAGGTTGCTGAAACCACTTTCTTTGAGCGCACTATTCGCTTCTTCTGTTTCAATTTTCACACTGCAAAATAAGTAAAAGACAGGTCTTTTCCCTTCTATTTCATTCGCATGGATGGCTAGAGTTGGACCTTCTTCATTCGGTGGCCATTTTTGCGAAAGGGCATCTTCCATTGCAGGAAGGCTGATCATTTCGCCGCCGATTTTAACAAAGCGTTTTAGGCGCCCAGCTAGAATCAATGAGCCTTCTTCTGTAAAATAGCCTAAGTCAGCAGTGTTATACCACTGCTTGTTGTTGACTTCAATAAACGGGTTGTTGTCACTGTTGAGATAACCAGAAAAGACACTTGGGCCATGTGCGAAAATAAGCCCTCGCTCACCCTGTTGCAAGGGTTTGTGAGTTTCGATGTCCACGATTAATAACTCGACGGATGGAAAGGGTTGACCTACGCCTTCGATAGTTTTTTCAGGTCTATTAATTGAGAGTACAGGTGAGCATTCTGTGATACCATAGCCTTCGTAGACTTTTGCTTTCGGCAACGATTCGATATCCGATCTTAGTTGAGCGGGCAGTTTTTCGGCCCCTGTTAAGATATATTTCAGCTTGTCGAGTTGAGTGTCTTTTGAGGCTTTAATGATACCGTTGATGAAAGTTGGCGTTCCACACATCATTGTCACTTGATAGTGCATACATCCCCATGCGAGTTTTCTACTTTCTGTTGGATTCGGATGATATACGGTTCTGATACCTGATAGCATCGGAAGCATTGTCGTGATCGTAAAACCGAATGAATGGAAGGCAGGGAGAAAACCGTAAAGCACTGTGTCTGTGGTGTAATTAAATATTTCCAGCGCACCCCGTGTATTTGTGAGAATATTTTTATGGGAGAGGGGAACACCCTTCGGAGCTGATTCTGAACCGCTGGTAAATAATATAACGGCAGGATCATTTTCTTGAACGGTGTTGAGGTCTAGTTCTTTAATTAAAGTCGTTGCGCTTTTTTTAGCTTTCAGGAGCGCATTGATTTTTTCACCAAGGTTGATCTGCTCTTTAATGTCCTCTAGGAATAAGAAGTATTTCTCAGTTTCGCCAAACTCAACATTATCGACTTTGTCGAGGAAGTTACTAGAGGTAAGGATTGTATCCAGTGAGGCGATTGTTTGTGCATGTTCTAAGTTCTTTCTGCCAACCGTCCAGTTTAACATGACAGGCGTTTTCTTGGCTAACTGAGTCGCTAGAATGATGATGTTCGCGGTTGTTGAAGAGGGTAGCATGATCCCTATATTGTTACCGGGGAGGTCTTTTATTATTTTGGAGAATAATAAAACGGCGATTTTCAGATCCTTCCAAGAGAGGAGTCCGCTGATATCATCTGCGATGGCAGATGAATTGCCCATTTCATCGCATTTTTTCAAAAAGCAATTTTGGATCGTTGTTTCATTGTGGATACTTGGGGTTAGAGGTGAAATATGTTTCCAGTTGAATGTTACGTGATCTTTTTCCGTATTCAGCGTTTCTGGTTTTTCACTATAGATAGCCTGAATGAGATCGGCGATGGTTTGAATTTCAGATATTTCTATATCGTTTATTTCGTATTCCTCATCTAACCAAATCAGCAATTCTGATATGGTTAGCGAATCCATACCGAGATCTTCTGCGAGTTTTTTCTCGGGCTTAATTTGGCTCAATTCGTATTTAAATGTAGAGGCGAACTTTTGATTGAATTCCGTAATTTCCTCAGGGGCAATTTTTGATAAATCATATGTTTCGTTCTCTGTTTTATGAGTTAAATTCGGGACTTTTTTGTAAAGTAAGCGAGATGAAACAAGTGTTAACGGTTCTTCACCTTTTAAATTGTAGAAAGTTTCAAGTTGTTTGTTTATTTCAAGGTTCTTCATTGAAGCGTTCAGTGCCGGTGTCGGAACGCTTATCTCAATGTGAACTTTTCTTCGTGGAGAGAAGAAAATAGCATTTGAGATGAGGGTCTTTAGGCTTTGCTTTAATGTAGCAAGAAGGTTCGGCGTTTGACCTTCTGACAATGCTGTTGAAAAAGAACTCCCCCACAGGCCAGTACTACGAATGCAAACGATGTTTATATCTTTGGTGTTATTAAGAATGTGACTTGTTCCTGATGCAGCGCCTAGGGATTCACTTCCCGATCGCATGAGTTGTCCGGCTGGATACATCAATACGGAGTCACCATTGTCGAGTGAATGACATAAGTTATTTAGCGTTTTTCCGATCCGTTTCTTTTTGAAGGTCCCCGTTCCTTTTTGCATATCAGGCATGGGGAAAGCTTTAGCGGTTTCCATGATCCTATTCACTAAGGGCATATGGAAAAAAGCTTCATCTATAATGGGGCGAGGCTGATAGTTCTTCCACAGGAGTGAACCTATAATAACTGGGTCAATCTCTGCTGGGTGATTGGGTAGGAATAAGATGCCTTTGCCGTTGTTTGGAATAGAGTCCATCCCTGTAACGGTGATATTGTAACGTAGTTTCAATGCGAGTCTACAAAATGTGGAAAAGATAAAGCCGAGTGTTTGTGTCAGCCCACCGTTCTGAATGGCGAGTAATATTACAAGTGCAATACTAAAGGCAGTGATGATAGCTAACCCGATGAATTGTGTGATGATTCCTAGCCAATCGTTGTATATGCACAAGCCAATGAATCCTCCAACGAGGAAAGTGCAGGCGGCAATAGTTGTGCTGTGGAGGGCAGCTCCAACTCCTTCTTTTTTATCGAGGCCGACTTTTTCAAAATATTCAGCATCAATTAAATTCGTACAGATACCAAAACATGCCCCCAGTAATATCATTATGGCAATTAGACCTAAGTATAAAAAGTCAGCTATCTTTTCTGGGTTTAATCCGATTTCGATATTTGATCCGACTTCGACAAAGATAGGGATAATGATTAGCAGAATAAGGAATAATAATCCGCTGAGCGAAGAGGCATTATAGCGGACTTTCCCTAGTTTAGTAGAGACGGCATTTCCAATAATAATGCCAATAGCCGAATACATTGACATGAGGGTGCATTGTAACGTGGAACCTAATGCTTTTTCTTCTGCGTATGCGGTTACTGCAAGACTAGCAGATCCTGCAATTGCCCATAGTAGAGATGCTGAAGATAAATAGAGCGGATACTTAAAGAGTAATGAAATGGAATCTTCAATGAGAATCGATGTAGATTTTCGGAATGGTTTTAATGCTTCTTTGGGGTAATTGAAAAACATTGGGAAAAATCCAGCTAGACCGAAAATCGCGACTGCTATCCAAATTCCTTGATTCGGATCTGTTTCAAATGAATAGATGCCCAAGGGAAAACCTGCGAGCATACCAATAATGAAAACAATGGACAGGCATCCATTTATAAGGAATGTGCTTTTACCGCTTTGTTGTGATTCAATTGGTATGGTTGCCATTTTAGCAACGCCAAATACGCTGATGATTAATCCCGTCGCTCCAACGTAAAGCCAAGAGGTTCCTGCCCAATTGGAATAAAATGCGAGAACGAAGAGCAAAGCCGCTAAGGTAGCAGAAATCGCCATTACCCATTTCTTTTTGAATATGGAAACGGTAGGAGCAGAAATGGCGTAGATTAAAACGGGGCCAAGTGTCATTAATGCGCCAACGACTTGTATGACCCAGGCTTTGTCGTCAGGAGTATAGATTTCTTGAACGAGATGTTCTAATATGAAAAATTTGGTATAACCAAGCCCAAGTGCTCCTAAAAAGGCCGCAATTAAAAGAAAAACAAAATTCATATTAAATAACTTATGGGTAAGATACTTGTCTAATTTAGTCTACTTGAGACATTATCCATACAGGGCAATTTGTAGATCGAGTAACCCGCTCTGTAGTACTTCCATTGATTGAATCCCAGATTTCTTTTCCTCCATGTGTAGCCATGACGATTAAATCTGCATTGATATCATCTGCAGTAGTGAGGATGTTTTCGACTATATTGCCTTTCTCCATTAGATAGTTGAATTCCCAGCGTTCATCTTTTGGTGCATCGACCGTTGGAAAATCCGTTGTTGATCCCACATGCAGTAACGTGAATTTAACATTTCCACAGCCTAAGTCCTGGATGATTTCGATGATGTCATTTACGGCATGTGTTCCGCTAATACTATTTTCAATAGGAATTAATACGTTTCTTATTCTTATTTCACCAGTAGAGTAGGAGACAAACCCCATCACTCTGCGTGGAACAACCAGGGTCATTTTTTGTGACGTTCTAGCAATGGGTTCTGATATTGATTCACTGAACCAGCGAAGCATGCCTTGTCTTTGATGTGTTGAAAGGACAACAAGGTCTTGTTTATGTTTTTTAATAAAATGTGTAATTGCTTTAACAGGATCATGGTCTTTTCTTGTAATCTTACTGACATCAAGGCCGAGTTTAGCGCATCCGTCTCTAGATGCCTGATCGTCTAAAAAACCCCATTTTACTAAAGTTGCTCTGACGTGTGGAAATTCGGACCATTCTATTTCTCGTTCCGTTTCACTGACATGCAACAATCTCAATTTGCCTTTTATTAATAAGGCAATCTTGAGGGCATGTATCCAAGCCGCTTCATCGCCTTCTGTGAAATCTGAAGGATGGAATATGTTTTTTATTTTTGTTTTTAACATCTTATTTTCACCGGGTGTGTTAAGGTTGTATTAAGAAAATGCTTTGATGGAAGGTACTATAGATGAAATAATGAAAATTACCAGACTCCAATTTCTTTTAGTTTCTTTGTTGCGAAGACTCCCCATCCTTTATTCGCCATTGGGTTTGCTGGACTAGGGTGCAGTATGGTATTGATTTCAATGGGTAAGCTATTCAGAGCGATTTTAGCCCTTTCTTCTGCAAATTTTCCAACGCCGATAACGATGTTCGGTTTTAGCGCTGTGACGATTTCTCTTAGGTGTTGGTCGCAAAGATTGAATAACTGCTCCTTTTCTGTAGCGGGGAGCTTATCCGGAGTTCGGTTTTTTCCGCCTTCTTCTAGGAAGGCTAGGGGGCAGTAGTTAGCGACATAGTGTTCTTTGAAAAATGCCTTGGGAGAGGGGAATTTTTCGGAAAATAATCCCCATAGCCGTTTCCCGCT
>CAWUTK010000114.1:0-8526 GCA_963924785.1 uncultured Opitutales bacterium | reverse complement strand
TGTGTGCAGGGATTAGCTTGCAGATTTGATGGAGAATCGTAATATTGTTTTTGGTTGGTTTTGTTTGTTTCATACCAAAGGTTCTACTTTAGAACCCAAAACCAACCAACTTTTTATTTCCTATGGGATGACTGTGTTTTTGCTTCTCCTTTTTCAATGATGTTTTCAACAACGAGATTGAACGATTCAGCTTGTTTGTCGAGTGTGAGGAAGAAATCAGGATCCCCTTCATCAATGGCTAAAAATATCTGTTGATTTGATTCTTGAATAGTCTGGATAAGGGTGACGGCTGTTTCAAGAGCAGGAAGAGTAATGGATCTTATGTGGTCCGCATTTTTCGCTATACGACTACTTGCAACCGAGCCGTAAATGAGTACTGCGGAGATACTCAGTGCGAGGATTAACATTCCGCAGACGAGTTTTCTTTTAAGAGACATTGCTAATTGTATTTATGCTCAAAACTTGAGTAGCCTTTGAGTAGAATTATAGGGTGGGGTTCAATGGCGTTTAATGTGCTCGTTGAGGACAGAAAGAAAGGAATGATTTAAATATTTCATGTGTTTTCAAGTTTGGTAACTTATATTAGTAAATAAAGATTATTTATTGGTGGTTTTGTCAATTAATATAAACAGGAAGAATTCCTGGTTAAGAGGGTTTGGTCTTGGAAGTATTCTGGCTCCGTGTTTTCCGCAAGTGGAGTCTTGTTCTACGAATTTAAGAGAATCATCTTGTAAGTTTAAATCGGTCTTGGTTTTATAGGTGAATGGAATTAGATCTTAAGAAAATTAAATTTCCGGCGTTTAGTCTTCGCCGACTTTTGGAAAATACGTTTGGTGATAAGCAAGGGGAGTCTGTTGCTATAATAATCGATTTGCCTGAGCCAAAGGATGTGCAAGATTTTGCATTTTTGAAAGATCCTAAATTATCAATTCAAAATTATGGGCATAAGGTTTTCTATGAAGGCTTTAAGAACGATGAGGCGGTTAAGGAATTAGGCTATACTGGGGGTGATCTATTTGCTTATAAGGAAACGGGTGGTAGTAACCTAGATATGGATGATGAATGCTGGGATATTGAGGGAAAATGTTTGAGTTTGGATAAAGATATTTATTCGAAATACTCTGTTATTCTTGCCGTAACCACTTTTTCTGCGACAGCACCGTTGACAGCCAAGGCTAAAGAATTTGGGTTTCGTGGTGCGACGTTGCATGGCTTAAATCAGATTATATTGGATACTGGGTTATCAGTGAATTATCATGAAGTAAGTGCAGATGCAGAGAAAATTCGTTTAGCTTTAACTAAAGCGGATTGGTTTGAATTGGATTTTGAGTGTGAAGGAGATACTAACACGTTGCGCATTTATTGTGAGAAACAAGAGGCCCAGAAAAGTCATGGATTGTGTCCTCCTGGAAAGCCGGATGTCGCCAACTTGCCTGCAGGAGAAGTTTACTTTGTACCTAAAGGAGCAGAGGGTAAGTTTCCATTTAAGTATGATGAGACGACTATAGGCTTGTTGCACGTTGAGGAAGGCTCCGTTAGGAAATCGACATTAATCTATGGTGATTATGACCTGATAGAAGATCATAATGTTCGATTGGCTGATGATCCAATGATAGGCGTTTTGGGGGAGTTAGGTTTCGGAACACAAGTGTTGCCGTTTTCCGGACGAGATATTCAAGACGAAAAGATATTTGGAACGATTCATGTCGCTACAGGACGAGATGATCATCTCGGTGGGAATATTACACCTGATCAATTTAAGCATAAACAAAATGCTTCACATGATGATGTTCTGTATGCTCCGCATAAAACTCCGGAAGTGAGAATTCCCGAAGTGAGGATGTTTAAGGATGGGGAGACGACGGTTTTAATGAATAATTATGAGCCTGCGCCATTTTTAGTTGAGATTACAACTGGAGGTTAATATGAGTGGAAATATTTATGAGAGTGACCGCATGCTCCATGATTATCTTTTGTTTCATTATGGGACGGTTGAAGACCTGATTCCTTGGAGGGATGGTCCGAGAGACGCTTATGGTTTCCCTGAACGATGTGTTGACTGTTTGGATTTAGAAAGCCTTTCGTCGGATTCCCGTGCGCTTGATTTAGGTTGTTCGGTTGGTCGTTCAACGATCGAATTGAGTAAGTACTGTTCTGAGGTTATAGGGATCGATTATTCTCAAGCGTTTATAGATGCGGCAAATCAAATAAAACGCGAAGGATCGCATACGGTAAATATTTTAGAATCAGGGGCTCATGTGCGAAAAGTAGAAGTACATGTTCCTGTAAATTCAAATGTTGATCGGATTACATTTCAGCAAGGCGATGCTCATGAGTTAGCAGATGAGTTGGGGCAGTTTGATGTTGTTATTGCCTGTAATCTCATGTGTCGATTAAAGGAACCGCGAAGAGTCCTTGAGCGCTTGAGCGCTTTAGTGAAGCCAGGTGGACAATTATTTTTAACAACTCCTTGTACTTGGTTAGAAGAATTTACCGATAAAGAGAAATGGCTAGGTGGTCAAAATGAAGCCGAAAGTACACTAGATGCTATTCAGTTAGCATTTAAGAGCACGTTTGAATTGGTGAAGACAGTAGATATTCCTTTTGTCTTTCGAGAGCACTATAGGAAATATCAGTGGACAATGTCTCAAGGCTCTCTTTGGAGAAGAAAATAAGACTGATTGTTTGAAATGGTACTCTCGCCGGGAATCGAACCCGGATTGACGGTTTCGGAAACCGGCGTGTTATCCATTACACTACAAGAGCATGTTGATTTTTGATTATTCTGTTTAAATAAATGTGCAATTGGCCGATTGGCTAATGCTCATAAACTTAGAATAAGGCGATACAGTAGTAAATCTAATCAGCATCTCAAGTATGAAATTTTTGGTTTAAAAACCCGTTTAGGAGGTATCACTGTTTTATTATTTATTATATCAAGTCGTATCGCTTGGGTTAAGCCGTTATAGAATTTCCTTGCTAAGGAATGTGAACCTTCGCATATTACTTTCGGTTTTAGCATAAAGCGAAGTTATGAGTGCTATCACCTAAACTACTAATAATCATATAATAAGGTTCCCATATGTCAGGTCATGGTCCCGCAGCAAAGCTAGGAAAAGATAATGCTTCTCCAGCAAAATCTAAATTAGGCATTAAATTGTTTTTCGCATATACGATTGTGTATGCCATTTTTGTTCTAATTAATACGGTTGAACCGAAGATGATGGAGAATCCAATGCCTTTGGGATTAAATTTGGCAGTGTTTTACGGTTTTGGACTCATTGTTTTAGCGATCGTAATGGGGCTAGTGTATAATAAAATATGCACTGGGTATGAAGATAAAATGAATAAGGAAGAGGGGACTAAATAATGATTTACGATGCATCTTGGATAGCAATTACAATATTCCTCGCTTTTGTTGGATTTGTATTAGGATTATCATTTTATTTTGGTAGAAAAGCCCAGTCTGCAGAGAGCTACTTTGCTGCAGGTGGAAATATTCACTGGTTTGTTAATGGAATCGCGTTTGCAGGTGATTATTTGTCGGCGGCTTCATTCTTAGGGATTTGCGGACTTATTGCGACCTATGGGTATGATGGTTTTTTATACTCTATTGGTTATTTGGCTGGTTGGATTGTTGCGTTATTTTTAGTGGCAGAGCCAATGAAGCGTTTAGGGAAATACACTTTTACGGATGCGTTGGATTCAAAGTTCAATTCTAAAAGTATTCAGTTAATGGCAGCCATCAGCACTTTGGTTGTTTCGATGTTTTATTTGATTCCTCAGATGGTGGGAGCAGGTGTTCTTGTGACTCCGCTTCTAGGTCTTCCACATTGGATGGGTGTTACTATGGTGGGTGCAATTGTTGTATTTATTGTGGCAACGGCAGGAATGGCATCAACTACCTATGTTCAGTTTTTGAAAGGCGCGCTCTTAATTATTTTCTCAACTGTTTTGTGTGTTTACCTATTTAAAAATGGTTTTACTTTAAACCCGCAGAATGATGGTCAAGAATATCATAAGTTCCAAACGTTATCCAAGAATGATGTTTCGAGTGATGGGTACAAACGGTTAACTGTAGTTGAGTCCGGTGGACATACGTTTGCTAAATTAGCTCGAAGTGAAGATGTGACTATTGGAGAGAAGACCAATACGCAGATGATTAACTCTTGGTGGATCCTTGAGGGCGAAACACTGAAGGAAACGCTTTATAAAACAGTGAGTTCTGATGGAACGGTTTTGTATAATGGAGCTCCTAAAGAAGCTAAACGGTTTTTTCAAGTGGGTCATATTCATAAGTTGGCTGAGGGTGTTAAAGAGGGTGAATCGGTTGGGCCGTTTGAATTCTTATCAATTATTGAAAGAAGTGAAGTTGCACTTTTTCCTAAAATATCGCTAAAGGATGGAGAGGATAAGGTAACGGTTTGGTATCAAAAAATAGTTCCTGGTTCGAAGGTGATGAAGCCTGGTTTAAAGTTTTTGAAACCAGGACCTGATGGTGAAACGACATTTATGGCCAAGTTGAACTTCATTTCCTTAATGCTTGCATTGTTTTGTGGAACAGCCTCTTTACCGCATATCCTGATCCGGTATTATACGGTGCCTTCTCAAAAGGACGCTCGTAAGTCGACGATTGTGGCAATTGCTTCAATTGGGTTCTTTTATATTCTTACTCTGTTCATGGGGCTTGGTGCTATGACAAGCGGCGTGATGGATGTAGAGAGTGGTAATATGGCAGCGCCACTTTTAGCGAAGGGCATGAATATTATATTGTTTTCTATTATATCGGCCATTGCTTTTGCAACCGTTCTTGGGACTGTGAGTGGTCTTATTGTTGCAGCGTCAGGGGCTGTTGCTCATGACTTGCTCGATAATTATATGGACATGGGCTTTGACGAAAAAAGCAAAGTGCGTGCGGGTAAAATAACGGCTGTTGTCATTGGAATTATTGCCATTGCGTTAGGAATTGTTTTTAAGGGAGTTAATGTATCCTTTCTTGTCGGTTGGGCTTTTGCGGTTGCTGCTTCGGCTAATCTACCTGCAATAATTATGTTATTATTCTGGGAGAGAACAACCGCTAAAGGCATCGCAGCATCTATTCTGGTTGGTGCTGTATCGAGTTTGGGGATTATCCTGATTTCACCTACAATGACCGGTATGTATGACGGGTGGTGGGGTGTTACATTCAATGCACCTTTTGCACTGAATAACCCAGGAATCGTTTCTATTCCATTATCATTTTTGACACTGGTTGTTGTTTCATTGATGGCTGACAAGAAAAAAGCTTAAGCGTCTTTAGGGGAAAATTTATCAATAAAGAGGATTTAATATTAATGATTAAATCTGCGTGATCGTTTGTCGATAGATGGATTCTGAGGTAGAGAGCTGTTCATCGAAGGGGTGCTTATTATTGCTCCTTCATGCTCATTTGCCGTTTGCAAGAAATCCAGAGGTGGATGTTTCTTTATCTGAGCGTTGGTACTTTCAGGCTATTAATGAGGTCTATATTCCTCATTTGAAATTGTTCTCCCGGTTGTACAAGGATAAAGTTCCTTTTAGGATTACCTACTCCTTGTCACCGACTTTGTTGATGATGTTTCAAGATGCGTTTTTAAATGAGCGCTATCTTGAGTATATGGATAAGATGATCCTTTTAGCTGAAAAGGAGGTCAAGAGAACTGATTTGTGCGAGAATTCTGCTTTGCATGAACTATCAGAGTCTTACTTGAATAATTTCAAATCGTTAAAAAGGACTTTTGTCGGCGAATATGATCAAGATCTTGCGGGGGCTTTTAAGGTTTTGTCTGAGCAGGGTTGCTTGGAGTTGATTACGACATCTGTCACACATGCTTACCTGCCTTTGTATAAGAAATATCCAAATGGTATTTCTGCACAAGTTGAAGCAGGGGTGGAATGTTTTGAAAAAATAATGGGATTCGCTCCAGAAGGCTTTTGGTTGCCGGAGTGTGGTTATTTCAAAGGAATAGAGGATGTCTTGAAATCCAATGGAATTCGGTATTTTTTTCTCGAAGGGCATGCTGTGTCTGAGTCGAAAAATGCTCAATATTCTCCAGTCGCCTGTTCTAATGGAGTTGTTGGCTTTGGACGAGATGAATTGAGTTCTAGTTCAGTATGGGATTCAAAGTCGGGATACCCTAGTGATATCGATTATCGAGAATATTATAATGATATTGGTTTTGATTTAACGATTGATGAATTGTCCCCTTTGATAGTGGACCAAAGTGAGCGCTCAAACACGGGTATTAAGTATCTTAGTGTTTCTGGAAAGGCTGAGGGTAAAAGTCTCTATTCTGTTTCTAAAGCTGCGAACAAAGTAGAGGTTCATGCGCGTGACTTTATTTTAAAAAAGAGGAGTCAGATTTTAAAAGAGCAGACCAAAATGGGATTGCCGCCTGTAATTGTTGCTCCCTATGATGCGGAATTGTTTGGGCATTGGTGGCATGAAGGTGTTGATTGGTTAGAGAAGGTTATTCGTTATTCTGTGAAGGATCAGGGGGATTATTCCTTGGTGACAGGTAGTGATTATTTGAGGGAAAATAGTGTTTTTCAATGTATTCAACCAATTGCCTCAAGTTGGGGAGAGAATGCCTCAAATGAATTTTGGATTAATGAAGAAAATGACTGGATGTATCCTTATTTATTCCAAGCAAGTGAAGATCTGAATGAGCTGAAAATAAGCCGTAATTTATCGAAGAGGAACTCATTAATCGAACGAGCATTACGACAAGCTCAATCGTTGTTGTTTTTAGCTCAAGCATCAGATTTAGCATTTATGGTTCGAGCTAAAACAACCTCTGATTATGCCATTCAGAGATTCAAGGAGTTATTATCGCGTTTTTATTATTTGAAGGATTTGATTGAAAAAAACAAATTAAACGTTGAACTTATGGACAAGCTTGAAGAATTGGATAAGTTCCCATGCCAAAGTAAATAGATGCTTTTTAGAAACAGAAGTGATTTAATGGATTAGTTATGAGTAGGAATGTTTTTATTACAGGGACAACGTCTGGGATCGGTCAATATGTTGCGCTAAAAGGATTAAGCTTAGGCTATAATCTGTTTGGCCTTGCGAGAAGGCCTTCCTCTATTTTGTCTGATTCTTATCAACATGCAGAGGTTGATTTGGCTAAAGTAGACGATATTGAAGCTGAACTTTCTGAATTTGAGTTTCCAAAAGAGGGGGTCGATTTAATCATTTTAAATGCAGCTATTCTTGGTGAAATAAAAGATTTGAGTGAGACTGATATAGGCTATCTCAATGAAATTATGAACATTAATGTTTGGTCGAATAAGGTGATATTGGACTATTTGATCAAGCAGAATTTAGTTAAGGAAAATGCACAAGTTATTGCAATTTCATCAGGGGCGGCGATTAATGGCAATAGAGGATGGGCTGGTTATTCATTGTCTAAGTCAACGTTGAATATGTTGATGCAGCTGTATGCTGTTGAGAACCCTCAGTTTCATTTTACCGCATTTGCACCTGGTTTGGTCGATACTCGAATGCAGTCTTATATTTGTAGTTTTCCTCAAGATAATCGATATCCGTCGTTAGATCGATTAAGGGTTGCGAAAGGAACTGATGTTATGCCGGTTCCCGAGAAATTTGCGGAATCATTTTTTGATGTTATACCGAAACTAAAGAAATATGCCAGTGGCAGTTTTGTCGATATACGGAAGATGTAATTCAACGATTGAGTTTCATTCTACATTATGAATCGAATCGACGTGATATGATTTGTCTCCTGAAGGGCAAGTAATTGGAATATTTATCAATGCGCGCATAGGATGCTTTTTCTGCCTGGTAGAACTACCTCCACGTCAAAATCTAAAACAAGGTCACGACCTCGTAATGCATGAAACTGGTTAAACCTAAATTCGGCAGTTAAACCAATGCAATCTCCAACAATCTCTTTGGCTACAAGCAATTATAGTATTTACTCGATGCGCCTAATGGCGCGCCTTCAAAAACACATAACTGCTTTCGCTCAAATATCTTATTGTATCCCACTATTTCTCAACTGCCGTATCTAGGTTAAATAATTGTATGTTTGAGAAGAGGGGCGCGATGGCCTTGATTCTTAAATTGAAATGCTTTTTAAGATTGTAATTACTAATGCTTTATGACATTTTCCCTCGTTTAATGTTTATAGTAAGGGAACAAAGCATGTTTTATGGCCGTTGATGCAATGCAGATGTCGGGTAAAAAAACACGGACTAAGGCTAGTGCTGACAAGAACTTATCTCTTGGTAGTCAGCAAATTAGATCTCGTCCTATTAGTTCATTGTTTTTCTTTGTCTTAGGTGTTCTCTTCTTGTTTGCCATTATGGATTACGAGTCTGGGCAATCGACACAAGTCGTTTCAGATGTGTCATCTAAGAACATTATTGGGAAATTTGGGGCTGAGTCTGCTTTCCTCATTTATCACTGGATGGGGATTGCTGGATGGTTTGTCCCTATTTTTATGTTTTGTGTGAGTTATTCCTTGGCGTTTAAGAAGCCAA
>CAWUTK010000113.1:0-8164 GCA_963924785.1 uncultured Opitutales bacterium | reverse complement strand
GCAATGATGAACTCGTCTTTGACGGTGGCAGCAAATTAATTTCAAAGACAGGTGAAACCCTTCATCAACTTCCACAATTCAAAGAAACATTGAGTTTATGTGAACTCGACACCACAACGACTGAAAAGGACGAAACCAATGAGCTAGAAAGCATTCATAATGCCCTCGTGATTGGATTAAAAGACTATGCATGGAAAAGCGGTTTCAAAAAAGCCGTGCTCGGACTCAGCGGTGGAATAGACTCCGCTGTCACGGCAGAAATTGCCGTCAAGGCACTCGGCAAAGATAACGTCATTGGAATAAGCCTCCCCTCTTCTATCTCAAGCCAACACAGCAAGGATGACGCTAAAGAACTCGCTGAAAATTTAGGTATAGAATATCAAGTCCTACCCATAGGCGATATCGTAGCCAATGCAGAACAAGTGCTAAGTCCAATGTTTAAGGGACTAGCAAGAGATACAACGGAGGAAAATCTACAAGCGAGAAGTCGCGGCCTCTTACTAATGGCTGTCTCGAACAAAATGAATGCGCTTCTGCTAACGACTGGCAACAAGAGTGAATTAGCCGTCGGATACTGCACGCTTTATGGAGATATGTGCGGTGGATTAGCCGTAATTTCCGATTTAGAAAAATTAAAAGTTTATGAATTAGCAAGATTCATAAACCGTGATAAAGAAATCATTCCCACATCCACGATAGACAAACCACCCTCAGCTGAATTAAGCCCTGACCAAGTTGATCAAGACTCATTGCCTCCTTATGAAATACTAGATGCAATATTAAAGGCTTATGTTGAGGAAAAAAAATCCTTCGATGAAATCATCGCACTCGGTTTTGATTCCATAATAGTTAAAGACATTTTAAAGAAAGTGGATCGCAATGAATATAAAAGAAAGCAAGCAGCACCGGGTTTAAAAATTACTCCACTTGCATTTGGAACCGGGCGAAGAATTCCTCTTGTTCAAAAGTTTTCTGCCTCAAAATTCGATTCCACGAATTCCTAGCATGATAAAACGTTTACAGAAAATCTACTGTTTCACATGGATCTTATTATTAATTAATAGTCCTATTCTTCTCGCTAATACCGGTGATCACTCAAATTGGGAAACGGCATTATTTTCAGAAAAAATCGAACGACTCCCCCTTCAACAAACCACTTTAAAAGACGCGATTAAACTGGCGCAAAGTGAAGCCAAAAAAACCATCCCATCCCTACCTCGTTTCACTATAAACGCTAATTCAGAGAATCTCTTAAATAAAAAACTTTCGCTCACACTTCGTAACCAAAACCTGCCAGGAGGACTCAACTTCATGGCAATGATGACGGGCACTTCTATAACATTAAATATCGAAGAACGAACGATTGATGTTCAGAGGGCTAACAACGAACTAGAGGCGAGCCCAACACCGCCGCCCGCATCTAAACTTGATTCATGGAAAAACAACATTCAACTTCGACAACAGTTAATTAATAGCATCCCGGGAAAAGCAACTGATGAAATGCTTGTTTTTGCCGAAAAACAATTGCAGGAAAGTTCCATCTTCAGAGAAGGCCCCAATAAGCAATCAACTGTTCCAAACGAATTAATCGCGCTACAATTAATTATTGCTGAAAAAGATGCAAATGAACGCCTGCAACGTGTTTTTAAAAACGGATCAATCTCGGCAAAACTATATGCTGCAGCAGGATTAAAATCAATATCGCCCAACGACAATTACGCATCTGAAGAACTTTTACGAAATCGCAAAAGAATCGGCCACAGCACTTGGGGAACAAGTATTATAAAGATATCGGCCTGTAATGACATTTACACAAAATCCATTCAATCAGGCATTATTCAAAACAACTTAATAAAACTATATGAGCAATAAATCATCAAAACTATTTCAAGAAGCCAGTAAGATCATCCCAGGCGGAGTCAACTCACCTGTCCGAGCCTTTAAATCCGTTGGAGGTGAACCGTTCTTCACTGCAAAAGCAGATGGTCCATACTTATACACCGTCGACGACGTAAAGCTCATAGACTTCGTAGGAACGTGGGGACCCGCTATTCATGGACATAACCATCCGGTTATCAAACAAGCGATCTTAGACGCCTTAGAAAATGGCACAAGCTATGGAACTCCAGGGCCAGCTGAAGTAGAAATGGCGAAGCTCATTATTGAAAAAGTTCCCTCTATTGAAAAAGTCAGGATGTGTAACAGTGGAACAGAGGCAACCATGTCTGCCATTCGCCTAGCAAGGGGTCACACCGGTAGAGATAAAATAATAAAATTTGAAGGCTGCTACCATGGCCATGTTGACTCCTTACTCGTAAAAGCCGGATCAGGGGCACTGACTCTTGGGAATCCTGACAGCAAAGGCATCCCCGCATCATTCGCAAAAGAAACCATAGTGATTCCCTACAATGATACAGCCGCTCTCGATGAAGTGTTTTCACTTCACAAAGATGAAATCGCCGCCGTTATCGTCGAACCCTACCCAGCTAACTGCGGTCTTATTTTACCTAAAAAGGGATATCTTAAATACCTTCGCGAAATTTGCTCAAAATCAAAAACCATTCTGATCTTTGACGAAGTCATGACTGGTTTTAGACTTGCCGCCGGCGGTGTTCAAGAGCTCGAGTCCATCAAGCCCGACCTAACAACTCTCGGGAAAATAATCGGTGGCGGTTTACCTGTTGGGGCATTTGGCGGTAAAGCTGAAATCATGAATTCCATCGCCCCCCTTGGGCCTGTTTATCAAGCTGGAACCTTAAGCGGAAACCCACTTGCCATGGCCGCGGGCATAGCCGCTTTAAAAATGTTGGAGGAAAACAATTTCTATGAAAACTTAAATGCAATGGGAACATCCCTCAAAGCAGCTCTTGCTGAAGCCGCTAAAGAAAAAGGCATTGCCTTACAAATTCCACAAGTCGGCTCAATGTTCTGTTTGTTTTTCAATAACAAACCCGTCCTTAACTATAATGACGCCATCGCCTCAGACGGAGAACCTTTTAAAAAAATATTCCACTACGCCCTATCCAACGGAGTGTACCTACCACCCTCTCCCTATGAAACAATTTTCATCGGAGCAAAACACAAAGGTATGGTTATGGAACAAGCCACAGAAATTCTAACAAACGCAATCTCTTCCATTTAAATGGTAAAATAACAGTATACGTTATCCCCTTGACGTTCGAAGAACCATTAGATCCCCCCAGTCTCCACCATGCATTAGCTTCGGTGGTCTAAATTGTTTATCTTCTAATGAAGAACTGTTCCCCTGATAACATGTTTCAATGAAAAGCTGACTGCCAACAATCAACCCCTCGCTGAAATATCTAATCTTACAACGCAACAGTTCAGAACGAGAAAGTTTCCCCTTCTTATCCAAGACTTTTTGAGATAATTTTTCATTCACTGTTCTTTGCCCTTTTGTTTGAGCAACTGCACCTTTCCCAAACAACAACTCCCGATAACCCTCCAATGCCTTTTTCCAATCATTTCCTTCATACATTGCCTTCATCAAACCCTTGCGGGACCGATCAACTCCGCTCATAGCCTCTCCATAACCGCTATAGCGATAATCCTCAGGATCATCAACCAAACCAGCGCGCACTGGATTTAAGTCAATATAAGCCGCTACCATTTCTACTGAATGCCGCTTACCCTCGACCAAGACACTCTTAAAACGATCTGCCCAAAACACCCCATAACGCCCATGGTTTTTATTATACCAAATACTGAAACGCTGTTTCAATTCCTTCATAAATATAGACACATCAAACATTCGAGCATACAATCTCTCTCGCAAGATTTCAATCCGATCAACATCCCCAGTTGAAAATATATTTTTAATATACATCAAATACCGATCATCCTCAAAATACATTTTTTCCGCTTTTGTTAATAATTCGTCATCACTTAACTCAACCCTCTCAGGTACACGAACCAATACGTGAAAATGATTACTCATCAAACAATACGTGAAAACCTCTACCCCGCAAAATTCTGCCACTTCAAACAATTGCTTACAAAGAACCCCCTTCTCTCTATCTCCCAACAAATATTCTCCAGCCACAACTCGACTCATACAATGATAAACGCCTCCTAATCTCTTCACCCTATTCAATCTCATTCCCCGAATCTACTACTCCAACATATCGCGTCAATAAAATAAGGGACTGACCCTTATTTTAACACAGTGGAGCATTTCGTTAATTTCGAGAAATACTTCGCCACAAGTTGCGGGGAAGTAAACCCAAAGAGATTAAAGCTATAGCTTTAAAACAATCACTCTATTTTTTAAAGAGGCGTATTTTGGAAAACGACACGTTGCGTGAAGGTTTTTCCGTAGCGAACAATGATCTGATTAAGGTTCGAAAAATCAGATCTTTCACCACTTAAATGGGCATCCAAAACCTTTGCGCCTTCTTCAGAAACAATAGCTAAGACCACATCGGCATATAAAGGTGTTCCAAATGCTGTC
The DNA here is from genome assembly GCA_963924785.1 of uncultured Opitutales bacterium. GTDB lineage: Bacteria > Verrucomicrobiota > Verrucomicrobiia > Opitutales > CAJWYM01 > CAWUTK01. The sequence goes on along the minus strand of CAWUTK010000113.1, from coordinate 3,693 downwards.
GCAGGACTAGCGCTTCCAACCACTGGAAATGTATGCTCAGGTTCTTGTGCCCCTGAAGTTTTAGATGGATCATCTACGACCTGAACTCCAGCGGTATCCGTATAAGTGACTAAAATCTGAAACCGAACAACATTTTGAACTAGTAAATTGCCAATATCCGGGTCATCTCCTGAAGGATAAGGATCATAGGGAGCTTTATTTGTTCCTGTATCTCCCCAACCTGCAGACAAATCAGTGAAACCAAAAAAATGAGTAAAGGTATCATCTGCATCAACAAGTGTTCGATACAATGCAAATGTATTAAAGCTCCAATTTGGATCAAATAATCTTTGCTCTTTTAAATCATATGCGACTGCACAAATATCACCTGGAATCGCTCCTGCATTTTGATTACGATCTGTGATAGCAGAAAAAAACGTTAAGACACTCGTATTTGTTGAACTGTAAGTGTTACTTCCTGTTGACCCCAATGCGGTCTCCATCCACTCGCTCCCATTATTTCGCAATACGGCACCTGCCAAATCTTTAGTGATGATATCCATTGCAAACTTTGCATCCGTGCTGGATGACAATTTGTTGCTTGTTTTTGTCCAAACATTCAGAAAATCTGTCGTAATCCCTAAAACTATTGTAACGAGAATTGCCATTACCGCAGTCGCGACGAGCATTTCAATCAAGGTAAAAGCTTTTGTTTTTATCTTTTGTAAATGCATCATTAGGCTTCCTCTGTTTTATAAATAACGTAAATCTATCTTAAAACTGCTGTTGTATAAGATATAACAGGTTCCCATGGATCGTTAGCAGCCCCTTTAACTATATTCCAAGGAGAAGCGTTGAGATTCACTCTAGCAGGGCCCGCATCAATATCCACTTGAATCGCCATATGAGCTTCATTTGAGATATTAAATCCTCCAGCTGTTGTATCTTGAACTGAATCATTAACATTTACAGTAATTCTGAAAAGTGATCCTTCCGATTGCCCCGTTACAACTGTCACTAAATTAGCATCTACCGTTCCATCTCTATCTGTATCAATTGTACTACCACCACTTGAGTCAGCAATTTGCTTTTCAAGTATAGTGGCGGTTCCGCTGCCGGCTACTGGAAATGTCACCTCATAAAATGTATCTCCACTACTTACTGAATTTGTATAAAAATCACCAAAAGCAGTTGATGAAGTTCTAACTTGTGCTTGCAAAAAGTTATTCACCCGGTCCGTAATACCAGAGGCTTCAGCGGTTTCTTGAACTGTACTGGCAGATTTCATCATTGGTCCCATCAATCCGACTAACGCCAATACTGCTAATGAGAAAATTCCAATAGCCAGAACGACCTCTATTAATGAAAAGCCTTTTGAGCTTCGAAATTTTGTGTTTAATAAATTATGTTTCATTTTCATATTTACCTCTTGTTAAAACTTAAAATGTTTTTAGCCCCTCATCATATCCAGTGATTGCACCAGGTTCCGGATAAGCAACAGTTCCTCCAGCACGAAGGACCATAAATCCACCAACTTTTGCCGTATCAGCTCTAATGCCTCCTCCGCCAAATACAGGATCGTACACACCCGCACCTAAAACAATGCTTCCCCCTGAGTTTTGAGAAACTCCCGTTGCATCAAATTCATAATAATACCAATCACTTCCACCATCAGAGCCTGTTATAGAGCCTTTCACTGTTGGAGGGAACGCAATACTCATTGTATTTGCAGCTGAAATGAATTGGCTATATTTAGTTCCACTAGGTGGATAAAAGACCACGCCTTTCGGGAGATAGGTCCCGGCATCTGCAGCGAACCATTTATTTGCAGCTGTCGTATCTTCATAAATAACGCCTATAAAACGTAAAAACTCTGAAGTTTCACTCGATTTTTTATGTATAATTAACCTCGCCTTGCCTGCACTTTTAATAGCCTCCAAACGAGCCGTTTTCAGCTTCGTTTCGATAATATTCTGTGCTCCACCGATAGCGTAACCTCCTCCCCCATCAGTATTAAAGACAACGCCGATACCACTTGCCATCAACGCGATCATTACGATAACGACGAGCAGCTCTATAAGTGTAAATCCACTCTTTTTATACTGTATTTCTATTTTCAAATATTATCTTTTTTAATTATTTATCCTTCCAACTCCATACGGGAACTCCTGTCGCGGCTGTAACATCGGCATAAGCTAAAACATCGCCTCGTATTTGACCTGTCTCATCAGCTTTCGTCAAACTTGACGGCGTAATAAACCCTGTATAGCCAGCATCACAATCAACGATAAATGATTGCCCTAATGCATCTTCAAGAAAGCCTGTCGTCGCATTAAAATCTTCTGGCTTAAACGTAAAAAACCGTTCTCCTCTGGTATTAACTGATAAATCAGCGACTCCTGCTACAGTTCTCCCCGTTAACGCAATAACTATGTCATCTGTCTGAGTACTTGTATTTTTAGTTGTAAATGGATAATATCCATAAGTACCCTTAAACGATATACAAGCATGCGCGACACCCTGAAGCAACGCTTTTGATTTCGCTTTTTTCGCCCGAATTTGAACATTACCAACCGTTGGAATAACAATACTTGCCAAAATACCAATTACAGCAATAACCACCAATAATTCTATTAATGTAAATCCACTTTTCTTATTTTGTTTAGTCATCATTTTCTATTTTTGGTTTTCCAGTAAATTAGTGTTTCATATCTGAAGAAATATCATCGACACCGCCATCTGCTCCATCTGGCCCATAGGAATATAAAGTAAAAGTAAGATCCCCTGTAGCACCGCTATTATACTTGTACACATATGCATTTCCCCAAGGATCAATTAAGTAATCTCCTGCTGCAGGGGCTGCTGTAGCATTTACATCATAAGTCGCATTATTATTTTTAAAATTTCGAGGATCGATGAACGTTCCCAATACATTTGCCTGCGTCGCATTGCAAGTGGTCCACCCCCCACTGTAAATATACCAACCCATCATCGCCTCAAAAAGTGTTTCAGAAGCACCGGTACCGATTGGTGTTGCATGAGGATAGTCGCCGACTTTTAGCTTATACTGTTCAAGCGCTTGAGCTAAATTATTAAGCTGAGAACTGGCATTTGCCTTATTTGAACCCTCTGTCACTTTACTCGAAATGCCAAGCGTCATAGCCATAAGAATACCTAGAATGGCAATGACGACGAGTAACTCAATAAGAGTAAATCCTTTTCTATGAGAAGGTTTTTGAGTAAACATAGGGAAAATATTAAAATTAGAAGGTTTAAAAAACAATCACTGCAACTAAATGGGCGTCGAATAGGTGACTATATAGTAGTTAATTTGCCGTGTTGAAGGGGATTGTCAAGAAATTTGTCTGAAGCGGCGGAGAGAATGGAAAGCAGGAAGATTCTATTCGCGCAGAGGCGCAGAGAAGAGGAAAGGCAATAAGAACAGGGCCCACCATAATACAATAAGCAACTTATAATGAACAAGATAACGAGTGAAAACAGGTTGGTTTATTGTTTTAATATTGGAGTTACTTGCGTGAAACAACAATCACATGTGAAGAAACACAGACCGGAGGGAGTGTGAAATAAACCGTGTAAACTGGCCATAGAACCAGTAATATGAAAGTAAAAACTATGGCAAAGAATACAAAAAAAGAGCAACTGATAGAAGAGTTGCTTAGCGAATATGAGAATCCTGCTGATGCATTAAAGCAA
>CAWUTK010000112.1:0-8479 GCA_963924785.1 uncultured Opitutales bacterium | reverse complement strand
TAGAACCAACAAAATTTTAGTCGCTCAAAAAGGATACAATCCCAATGGGGGTTGGATATGGGAAAAACTAGATCCTACGGGTGCCGGTACTTTTTTAACGTGCACAGGGGATTTTACAACCGTCATTACTTCTGGGGGATTTCGAATTTCTGACTTTAGAGTTGATGGTTCAGATTTCTATGCGCCCCACTATTCCGGCAACAGGGAGCAGAGCTATAGTAAGAAATTTGCCTGGGGAAATAACACGTGGTTTTACAACAAGGACGAATCAATCGTTCACAATATAACTTTACTTGCAGGCCAGAATATTTTCCCATTTGCTTCGTACTTCGACAGAATGATGGCGCCTGATGATGTAGAGCCTGCAGTTGCTATGCTTGCGCCATTTGAACGCCCACCTGAAATTTGGATGCACTCAAATCTTCGATCATTTTTGACACGATCCAACCACTCCACGATATATAATCATTACCGACCAATGAATATGATTCTTAGAGTTGAAGAGCTGGATGGAACAGGAATATTGCCATTTGACCTATCGGGTCCAAATGGTTACTTTGGCGCGAGTTACTCTGCCTCAAGCGGCTACAAACAAATGGCAAGCTGGGATATTCCTAGATCCCCCCTCTTATCTATGGCTCAACTCCAACATGCCCATACGCAATCGTGGTTTTGGGAACCCTCCTACCCTACGGGGAACTCTTATGCATCTCCCTATATTGACAGAGATAAAACAATTAGCACCGTTGCCGTAAATCAAAACAACACTGGGAGCGCAGTGGATATTTCCTACTTAATGAATGAAACACTCTGGGATGGTTACTATTTCTCATCACTCTCGCCACGATATGAAAAAAATGGATTTGGCGCGCCTGTTTCTGATTTCTATGACCTCAAAACAATAGCAATTGATAATGATTTAGACCAAGTGATCGATGAATTCTCTCAAAGTAATTCAACCAACAATGTTTTAAGAAACCCTCGAATGACTTATTATCGGTCTGATAATAAAACTGATGCGCAGATCGCGACGCTGCTTAAAATAGATGCCCCTACCGGAAGTGATATTTATGGATCAAAATCGGCACCCGCATTCATGATGGTTGACGGAGGGTTTAATATTAACTCTACATCGATCAATGCATGGAAAGCTCTTCTAAGTGGGCTTAATGAAATCAAAGTGCCCGTTTTAAATACTGATTTAGATTCAACAACAGATACAATATCTTATAGTGTGGCTAATAAAAATGTATTTTCACGCTCGTCACTCCCCTTGGATACTCTAGGGGATTCAAACGAACCAACGGATGTCGATCCAGCGAATGATCACTGGGAGGGATTTCGTTCACTAACCGATCAACACATAACAGACCTTGCGACAAATATTGTTGCCGAAATTAAAGCACGTGGTCCGGCTTTCACTCTAGCAGATTTCATTAATAGAAAGCTGACCCTAACGGGTGATCATTGGAAGTCAGGCGCTATACAATCAGCTATAGATACGACGAATGTGGTGAATGTTGCAGGAAGTGTTGGGACAGGTATTAACGGTGAAATACTTTTGAACAATCCGGATAAAGTCTTAAAAGTTAAAGTAGGAGGATTGTCTTATACTCATTTCCTAGAACCTCATGCAAAAACTGGATATACAGATGGCCTTGGCACTGCCGACACAGCACTTCAAGGATTCACTATAGGTGGTGCACCGGGCTACCTCATGCAAGCTGACATTTTAAATTCGATTGGGCCCTTTCTGAATAATCGCTCGAACACTTTCACCATTAGAAGCTACGGCGATAGTACTGACATACATGGTCAAATAACGTCAAAAGCCTATCTTGAAGCAGTCGTTCAACAAGTCACTGATTTTGTAGATTCCACTGATATAGCAACCACTAACATGGCCAGCATCAGTACAACCAATCAAACATTTGGAAGAAAATTTAAAATCGTTTCTTATAAATGGATCAACGAAAGCGACCTATAATATTTTTCTTAATGATGATATTATTGGCTTCAAGCACATAATCTATATTACTCGGAATGGACTTAAAAAACGGCCCGTTTCACTTCCAGACTATGGGTCTGAAAAAAAAACATCCTCTAATTTCCTGATATAGTATAAGAAGGTTCACTTGACTTTTATCAAGACACGCATATGTTTAGGATATCACGATTGCGCTAACCAACCTCTTAAACAAAAAATATTTTAACATAAATAGGGCTTTTAAAAGGATTCCAATTTGGCGTGTGACAAAATACAATAAATACAGGGGAAAACGTTATAGATTATTATCAAAGTTTAGTGTATAGTATGCAATAAAAAGGGCCTCGATTCGTCACGATCAAGCCTATAAAACTACTATAAATTTCACTATTACGAGAATGAACAATAGAAATCCCAGTAATAGGCAGTATCCAGCCTTTGCTTTAATCATAGCATTGTCCCTGATGTCGTTCATCGTTTTATTGACCCTCACCATGTCATCTTTGTTGAAGACACAACTCAACGAAAGCGCTACTGACTTAAAAAACAACTTAGCTCGTAACAATGCCATGCTGGGACTTCAAATCGCATTAGGAAATTTACAGAGATATGCTGGCCCGGATCAAAGGACGACAGCAACGGCTGATATCTTACCGGCAACCACAACAAATGCCGGAGAAGAATATTTTACAGGTGTCTGGAATTCCGCAGATCCCGATCCAGACAGTACAGCTATTACTGATCCCGTAACTGGACTCAATAAGGGAGATTTCATGCGCTGGTTGGTTTCTCAAGATATAAGTAACCCTGTGCCAGTGAACCTTAATGGTTCAGGTTACAGCGGTATTGTAGATTTGGTTATAGATCAAGATAGCAATGCGACTACTGTTAAAGTAGAGAAAATTAGTGCTCCAAACTCATTAGGCAGCGGAAATTATGCTTACTGGGTCGGCGACGATGGCGTTAAAGCGAAAGCAAACCTTCCCATAAAAGACAAAAACATATCCTATGGCATTACAACATTTGAAGACTGGGTTGAAGGATCACAAATCCTGTTTGCCTCACCGAGGTATGGCATTGAACATTTTGATACGACAGACTACGTGAAATATAAAGAAAGCTTAAGCGACACAAATGCCACTCGGCAAGATTTCCAGGATCTGATGAAAAAAATCATCAGTAAAGATCAAGTTCAACTCATAGATACGGCGACCAATAAATTTGATAAACTCAATGATACTTACTATCACGATTTCACAACGCACTCAATGGGGCTTCTCACAAACACGAAAGATGGGGGCTTAAAAGAAGATCTTTCACTTGCCTTTGAACACGGGACAAAAGCAGATCTTGCTAGTCCTGTCTTGAGTGCAGGCCACAAGGGCAAACTCACTAATGACGATCGTTTTGTTTATACGGTTCAAAAACTACGTCCACCCCCTTGGTAATGCAACCGCAACCGCTTCAGGAAGGATCAGAGTAAGAGGACCCCGTTGGGATATCCTTCAGGAGCATTACAATCTCCACAAAACACTTAAAACCTATACCGTTACGGAAAATCAGCCTACACTCAATTCTCAATTTGGGAACCCACACGGCTTAATTAACGATATCTTTTCGCGGCAGGATGACTTTTTCGCCGACAGCATTGCAGCACCCGATTGGCGTAATGACTGGCGAGTGTTTTATAGAATATTTCAAAGCGCCCAGGATCCCGCCGTGCTTAATGTGCACAACGCAGGCAATTATACCTACTACCCATTAGAGATCCCTAGAGCACACTCCACTCGACTAAACCCGGTTCCATTAGTAATGAGTCATACCTATAGCTTATACTCTCCTGATGATTTAACTCTCCAGCTCATAGGTAATCCGATGATATTATTATGGAACCCTTATAATATTCGTTTAAAATTTGATGTCAATGATCCCGATGTAATAGATCCAGGCTTTGCGATAAAGGAGTTTATCTCATTCCAATTCAAAGGTGATTTAAGCGCCCAAACGCCAGCGACGACCAAGGCCGCCTACCAGTCGAAAAACGATTTCGGACAACTCAACAGCATGGCCCTTAGCCAGGGCCCAACTTTCATGCGAATCCCCAAGGCGCTTTTGGACTTCCAACCGGGAGAATTGAAATTGTTTTCAGCAGAAAATGATGCCACTGATACAACTGATCCTACTAGAATACAAAAGAAACCAAACGGACAAGCTCAGAGTCTGACAGCTCAACTAGGATACAATCCAAAAGGGGGTTGGATATTTGAAAAACTAGATCCAGCGGGTCCGGGGATATCTCTCTTATGCACGGGTGATGTCACAGTCATCATTGAATCGACTAATGGATCGAGAGAAGCTATGTTTAGAGTTAGAGGCGACCTATCGTATTTAGAACAATTTTACAGCAGAACATCAGCATCGGGCAATGGTGGGAAATGGAATTATAACACGGATGAAAGCATTGTTCACAATATAAGTTTGCTTGCAGGACAAAACGTTTTCCCAATTGCCGATTTTTTTAATCGCACGATGGCTCCTGATGATCTAGATGATTCATCAACGCTACTCAGTCCTGTGGAGCGGCCGCCCGAAGTGTGGATGTACTCAAACCCTCGCTATTTATACGCTAGTGGTGGAACTGGAACCGTTTACGGTGACCGACCACTGAGTGTCATGCAACGTGTCGAAGAACTAGATGGAACAGGCATCTTACCCTTTGGCCTTTCAGGTTCAAATGGTTATTTTGGGGCGAGCTATTCCGCATCTGGAGGTTATAACCAAATGGCGAGTTGGGATATTCCGAGATCTCCCCTTTTATCAATCGCCCAACTTCAACATGCACACACACAGACTTACTATTGGGAACCTTCATACCCGAGTGGCAATTCATATGCATCTCCCTATTTAAGAAGAGATGAAACGATCAGCACTGTGACAGAAGTTCCTGTGAGCGCAGTAGACATATCCTACTTGATGAATGAAGCACTCTGGGATGGTTACTACTTTTCATCATTGTCTCCACGATATGAAGAAAATGGCTACCTCGCGCCTGTTTCCAATTTCTATCAAATCAAAACCACCACAACAGATAATGATTTAGACCAAGTGATCGATGAATTCTCTCAAAGTAATTCAGTTAACAATGTTTTAAGAAACCCTCGAATGACTTATTATCGATCTAATAATAAAACCGATGCCCAGATAGCAACGCTACTCAAAGTCGATGAGATACTAGCTGCCGGTCAAATTTATGGATCAAAGTCGGCACCCGCCTTCATGATGGTTGATGGAGGGTTTAATGTTAACTCTACATCGATCAATGCATGGAAAGCTCTTTTAAGTGGGCTTAATGAAATTAAAGTACCTGTTCTAAATACTGATTTAGATCCAACAACAGATACAACATCTTACAGTGTAGCTAATAAAAATGTATTTTCACGTTTCGCACTCCCATTAGATACTATAGGTGATTCAAACGGACTAACGGATGTCGATCCAGCGAATGATCACTGGGAGGGATTTCGTTCACTAACCGATCAACACATAACAGACCTTGCGACAAATATTGTAGCTGAAGTGAAAGCACGAGGTCCTGCTTTTACCCTAGCTGATTTCATCAATAGAAAACTCACCACAACGGGCGAACATTGGAAATCAGGCCCCATTCAATCAGCTATAGATACAACCAATGTCGTAAATATTGCCGGAGGAGTCGGTACAGGTATTAACGGAGAAATGCTTAAAGAATATCCAGACACGGTGTTAAAAGTAAAAACGGATGGCTGGGTAGTCAGACGTTTGTTAGAACCGTATGCAAGAATGGGTTATACAGATGGCATTGGAACCGCAAGCACTGCCCTAGAAGGCTTCACGGTCGGTGGCGCACCAGGCTACCTCATGCAAGCTGACATTTTAAACTCTATTGGGCCTTTTCTGAATAATCGCTCGAACACTTTCACCATTAGAAGCTACGGCGACAGCACTGACATACATGGTCAAATAACGTCAAAAGCCTACCTTGAAGCAGTCGTCCAGCAGGTGACAGATTTTGTTGATTCAACGGATATTGCAACAACTGACATGGCATCTATCAGCACTCTCAATCAAACGTTTGGCCGGAAATTCAAAATTGTTTCCTATAAGTGGATCAGCGAAAGCGATCTTTAATTTTTTCCCTTGTGATAATATTATTGGCTTCAATCCATAATCGATACTACTCGGGACCTTCTTAAAATAAGGCCCGGTTCCATTCCAAATTGCTCGTCGGGAAAAAAGCAATCTTCACATTGCTTTTATAATGCAAAAAGGCTCACTTGACTTTTATCAAAACATGGATATGTTTTCGGTATCACTTTAACGCTAATTACTATACTTTTTTGTTAACACGAGAATGATTAGTAGAAAATCCAGTCATAGAAATTATCCCGCCTTTGCCTTAATCATAGCATTGTCACTGATGTCCTTTATTGTGCTGCTGACCCTCACGATGTCAGCAATGCTTAAAAACCAGATCGAGGAAAGTTCTACTAACCTAGAAACCAATTCAGCCCGTAACAATGCGATGCTTGGCCTTCAAATCGCATTAGGAGATTTGCAGAGATACGCTGGTCCGGATCAAAGGACGACGGCAACGGCTGATATTTTAGCTACCACAACAAACGATGAACAAAATCATTATACGGGCGTTTGGAATTCAGCGGATCCTGACCCTGACAATGTCGCTTTGACTGATCCCGTTACCGGACTCAACAAGGGAGGTTTCATGCGTTGGCTCGTTTCACAACCCATCAATGCCGCGATCCCAGAAAGTCTGCCTGCGTCAACAACCTATCCTCTTGGAAAAGTGGCTCTCGTCATCGACCAAGATAGCAGCACAAAAACTGTCGAAGTGGAAAAAATAAGCGCTCCCAACACATTAGGTAACGGCAACTATGCCTACTGGGTGGGCGATGATGGCGTAAAAGCAAAAGCTAACCTTCCGATAAAAGATAAGAATATCTCTTATGGTATCACGTTTGATGGTTATAGAGATGGCTCACAAGTCCTACTTGCTTCACCGAGGTATGGCATTGAGCATTTTGATACAACAGAATATGCACAATATAAAGAAAGCCTTTCGACCCTTGATGCAACGAGACTGGATTTCCAAGACCTAATGAAAAAAATCGTTAGTAAAGATCAGGTTCAACTCATAGATACGACGTCCAATAAATTTGATAAGCTCAATGATACTTATTATCACGATTTCACAACGCACTCAATGGGACTTCTCACTAATACGAAAGATGGTGGATTAAAAGAAGATCTTTCTCTCGCCTTTGAGCATGGGACAAAAGGAAGTCTTGATAGCCCGGTTCTACCTGCGGGTCACATGGGCAAACAATCAGGTGACGACCGTTTCGTTTATACCGTCCAGAATTACTTACATCCTCGTGGTAATGCCGCTACAACCGGCGCTGGACTCATTCGTGTAAGAGGCCCACGTTGGGACATTCTTCAAGAACATTACAATCTCCACAAAACGCTTAAAACCTATGCCGTTACCGATACCCAACCGATACTCAACTCTCAATTTGGTAATCCACACGGCTTAATTAATGATGACGTAACTCAGCAGTCTCAATTATTCAACGACTCCATTGCCGCACCCGACTGGCGCAATGACTGGAGGGTTTTTTATAGACTCTTTGGCTCTACCAGAGATCCCGCCGTACTGAATGTGCATTACGCAGGCAATTACACCTATTCCCCACTAGAGATTGCTAGGCCACACGCCACTCGACTAAACCCTGTCCCTCTTATAATGAGCCATGCTTATAGCTTATACTCTCCTGATGGAACAACCCTCCAACTCATAGGCAATCCCATGATATTATTATGGAATCCTTATAACATTCGATTGAAATTTGATGTCAATGATGCCGATGTATTAGATCCAGCCTTTGGAATAAAAGAGTATATCAATTTCCAATTCAAAGGAACGTTAAGCGCTCAAACGCCCATGACAGGAAAGGGAGACTACATGGCCCAACACAGTTTCGTAATGCTTAATAGCATGCCACACCACAATGGATCAACCCTTATGCGAATCCCAAAAGCACTTTTAGATTTCCAGCCAGGAGAATTAAAACTATATTCAGCCGATAATGATGCGACCGATACGACTGACCCATGGAGACATCACAATGGCAAGGTTGCCCAACTAGGATACAATCCCAAAGGGGGTTGGATATTTGACGAACTAGACCCGACTGCTGGTGGCCAACCTCTAACATGCACGGGTAACTTCAGAGTCATAATGGAATCGAGTGGTGCTAGAGATGCTATGTTTAGAGTTAATGGCAACCAATCGCAGATGGAACAATTTTACAGCAGAACACAAGCAAGCGGTAACGGTGGAATATGGAACTATAACACCGATGAAAGTATTGTTCACAACATAGCTTTACTTGCCGCACAAAATATTTTTCCAATTGCCGATTTTTTTAATCG